>JAKDMV010000097.1 GCA_030452125.1 Micrococcaceae bacterium | reverse complement strand
GCTAGGCCTGGGCGGCGAAGCCCACGCGACGCGGTTCCTCGGCGCCGACCTCGACATAGCCGATGACACCGGCGGGAACGATGACCTGGCGGCCCTTGGAATCACTGAGCACCAGATCGGTGGAGCCGCTGATGGCATCACGGACGGTCTGGGTGACCTGCTCCGTGGTTTCAGCCGATTCGATGACAACCTCGCGGGCAACATTCTGGATTCCGATGCGCACGTCCATGGTGGCTCCTCTTAAGTCGGGGTGGGCGCCTGAAGCGTCGCCCATATACGTCAGGGTCAAATCTACGTCAGGATTCCTTCGGGAACCGAGCGATTCCGCGCCAAGCTAAACGCGAGACCAGGTCGCTGGCCTCGTCGAGGTCGACCTCGCCCTCCAGCTCGAGCCAGTAGCGGGCCGCGACCTGCGCCATGCCGGACATGGCCCGGCCCAACAGCACCGCTTGGGCCTGGCTGAGCCCGGTGTCCTCGGCGATGACCCCGGCGATGGCGTCGGCGAAACCGGCGTTGAACGTCTCCAGACGCGAACTGACGGCGGAATCATGCATCAGATCCGATTCGAAGACCAGACGGTGGGCCTGGCTGTCCCCGGCGATGAAGCCGAAGAACTCGCGGATGGTCGCCTGGACCCGCTGCTTGTTGTCGGTGGTGGAGGCAATGGCCTTGAGCAGGCGTTCGGACAAGGCCTGCAGGTGTTCGTCGAGCAGCGCGAGATAGAGTTCGCGTTTGCCCGGGAAGTGCTGGTAGAGCACCGGCTTGCTGACCATGGCGACATCGGCGATCTCGTCCATGGCAGCACCATGGTAGCCATGGGCCACGAAGACCTGGTGCGCGGCCTGAAGCAATTGCCGCCGTCGCTGGTCCCGCGGCATCCGAGGGGTCCGCTGGGAATTTTCTGGACTGCGCTCCACTGCCTGCCTTTCCTCCGCAACGTCGTCGTCGTTACGGATGGAGTCATTCTACCCATGGGTATTCCGTGGCTGGGACTAGGCTGGGAAAATGCAGGACGCGATACGAACAGCTCCCGGCCCCCTGGTCGAACCAGCAGCCGAACTGGGCCCGGACGAACTCAAACGGTATTCACGGCACATCATCATCCCCGAGGTCGGTCTGGAGGGACAGCGACGACTGAAGAACGCCCGAGTCCTGGTCATGGGCGCCGGCGGGCTGGGCTCTCCGGCCCTGCTCTATCTGGCGGCCGCCGGTGTCGGGACGATCGGGATCGTGGAGGACGACACGGTCGAGGTCTCGAACCTGCAACGCCAAGTCATCCACGGCGTGTCCAATCTGGGGCAGGGGAAGGGCGAGTCCGCCCGGGAGAGCATCGCCGAGATCAACCCGTTCACCGACGTCGTCCTGCACGAGGTGCATCTGGACAGCACCAACGCGTTGGAGGTCTTCGCCGATTACGACCTCATCCTGGACGGCACCGACAACTTCGCCACCCGCTATCTGGTCAACGACGCCGCAGCGATCCTGGGCAAACCCTATGTCTGGGGTTCGATCCTGCGTTTCGACGGCCAGGTGAGCGTCTTCTGGAACGGCCAGGGCCCCACCTATCGGGACCTGTACCCGGAGGCCCCGCCGGCCGGAAGCGTCCCCTCCTGTGCCGAAGGCGGAGTCTTCGGGGTGCTGTGCGCACAGATCGGGGCGGTCATGGCCGCCGAGGCCATCAAACTGATCACCGGGATCGGTGAGTCCCTGCTGGGCCGGGTGCTCATCCTCGACGCCCTGGCCATGAACTGGCGTGAAATCCGTTTGCGGCCCGACCCTGAGACCGTCCAGCCCACCGAACTGCTCCAGGACTATCCTGCCTTCTGCGGGATCGCCCCGGCCGAGGCGACGGAGCGTGAACTGCCGACGATCGATCCGCTGGGACTCCGCGATCTGCTGGGGGAGCGGGCCGCCGGGAGCAGGGACTTCGTGCTGCTCGATGTCAGGGAAGCAGGCGAGGCGGAGATCGTCGCCATCGACGGAGCCGAACTGGCCCCGCGCGGCCAGGTCCTCGGGGGAGACATCGACGTGCCCCGGAACAAGGACGTGGTGCTGCACTGCAAATCAGGCGGACGCTCCGGCGAAGTACTGGGCTATCTGCTGGACCACGGCTATGACAACGTACGGCACCTATCCGGGGGCATCGCCGCCTGGGTCGAGCAGGTGGAACCCGGGAAGTCGATGTACTAGGGCCCCGGCCGCGAGGCGGCCCGCGGAGGCCGCTAGGCTTCGCGGCGTCCGGGGCAGGGGGCGCCGTCGGTGCCCGTTGCCGGCAATCCCGCCGGGCCGGTGACCGGATCCGCGGGCCGGGGCTGCTGCCCGTCCCCGGGGCCCCGGGCCACGGGGACGTCCTCCAGCTCGATGCCGAAGAGCGTGCCCAGGGCGTCCTCGACATCGCCATGCCGACCCTCGGCGGCCAGGTCCCTGGCCCTCACGGTCGGGACATGGAGGAGCTGGCGCATCATGCGGCGCATGGCGAATTCGACTTCCTCGGCGGCAGCGGTGCACCCATGCTGGGCGCGGACCTTCTGCACTTCGGTCTCCAGGACCTTCTGGGTGTGCTTGCGCAGCGCGACGATCGCGGTATCGGCACTGCGCTGGCGCTGCTGACCAGCGAACTTATCTGCGGCATCGGTGACGATGGCCCGTGCCTGGGCCACGGCCTCCGACTGTTCGGCGGGAGCGGCCATGCGCACCGACTCCAGGGTGATCAATTCGACGCCGTCCAGCTCGAGGACATCGGGGTCCACATCGTGGGTCAGTGCCAGGTCGATCGCGACCAGGGGCCTGCCGTTCCGATCCAACGCCCGCAGCTCGGCCGCATCGATGCGCACCCCGCCGCCGCTGCAGCCGATCAAGACGTCGGCCTCACGCAACACGGTGGGCAGGGCAGCATCGTCGATGGCCGTTCCGCCGCGGGAGGCGGCGAAGACATCGGCCCGGCCGGAGGCCGAATAGACGGACACCTCGTGGGCGCCGCGTTCCTTCAGCCGGGCCATGGTGGCCCCGGCATAGGCGCCGGTGCCGAAGATGACGACGTTGAGGTCCGCCCAGCTGGTGGTGGCCGAAAGGTCCTCGGACAGGTCCAGGGCCACCGAGACGATGGACAGGCCGCGCCCGCCCAATGCGGTGCGGGTCCCGACGTCCTTGGCGGCCCGTGAAGCACTCTGGAACAACCGGACCAGGGATCCGGAGGCCGTGCCGGTGGCCTGGGCATCGATGAGGGCCCGTTTGACCTGTCCGGCGATCTCACGTTCGCCGATCACCGCCGAATCGAGTCCGGCGCCCACGGCGAAAAGGTGGGAGACGGCGTCGTCCTCCGTCTTGGTCTCCAAGGCCTGGGACACCTGCTCCTCGGCCAGCCCGGAGGCGGCGGAGATCTGCTCGATGACTGCCTGGCGTGCTGCGGGAACCTCGTCCTGGCCGGGGGCCTCGCAGTAGACCTCGTAGCGGTTGCACGTGGACAGGACGACGGCGCCGGAGACCGGGGTGGTGCCGTCGAGCACGGCAGAAGCGACCCCGTCGGAGGCGGCGCTCAGCCGGGCCACCGTTTCGAGGTCGATATCAGAATGGGAGGCGACAAGTGCTAGGAAAACCACAATGTCCAACATCGTACCTCCGGAGCGCCCTCCAGGACACGCAGGCTGCCCTAACCTCCGGGCCCGGTTCCCCCGGAACGGCGGGCGGAAACAGGTTTTTTACGAGTCGTAGAACGTGTCGTTGGCCACGAAGGTCCCGCGCGCGCATCAAGGATTAGCGGTTCGGTGGGTGGACTTGGCAGAATCAGAGCATGACCTTGAGCGCTAGCCACCCGTTGATGGATGGGCGTACGTCCTCATCCGATCTCATCACCACCTACCGAGGCGGGGTCCCCACCCGGCGCCCCGTATGGTTCATGCGCCAGGCGGGACGCTCGCTTCCCGAGTACCGCAAGCTGCGCGAAGGCGGGAACATGCTCGACTCCTGCCTGGACCCCGCGATGGCTTCGGAAATCACCCTGCAGCCGGTGCGCCGCCACGGGGTGGACGCGGGGATCTTCTTCTCCGATATCGTCATCCCGCTCAAGCTCGCAGGAGTCGGCGTGGACATCGTCCCCGGGGTCGGCCCGGTCCTGGACGAACCGGTGCGCACCGCGGCCGACGTGGCCCGGTTGCCCCAACTGACCGATGCCTCGCTGGATCCCATCCGGGAGGCCGTGGCCCTGACCGTCGCCGAGCTGGGCAGCACCCCGCTGGTCGGCTTCGCCGGGGCCCCGTTCACCGTCGCCGCCTACATGGTCGAAGGCAAGCCCTCCCGCGACCACCTGGGCCCGCGCCGGATGATGCACAACGATCCGCAGACCTGGAACGCCCTGGCCGAATGGGCCGCGGAAGCCTCCGGCGCGTTCCTGCGCGCCCAGCTGGAGGCAGGTGCCAGTGCCGGGCAGCTCTTCGACTCCTGGGCCGGAAGCCTGTCGCTGGCCGACTACGAGAAGTTCGCGGCGCCGTCCTCCACGCTGGCCTTCTCCCGGGTCAAGGACCTGGGCGTGCCGCTGGTGCATTTCGGCACCGGGACCGGTGAACTCCTGACGGCCATGCGTGACTGTGGTGCCGACGTCGTCGGGGTGGATTACCGGCTGAGCCTGGCCGAAGCCAACCGCCGTCTCTCCGGGGGGAACGTGCTGCAGGGCAATATCGACCCGGCCCTGCTGACCGCCCCCTGGGAAGTGCTCGAAGCCCATGTCCGGGACGTCCTGGCCTCCGGCGAGGAGGCTCCCGGGCATGTCGTGAACCTCGGCCACGGGGTGCCCCCGGACACCGAGCCCGAGGTGCTGACCCGGATCGTGGAGCTCATCCACTCCATCCCGCCGACCGCCGGCTGACGCCGTGCACACCTGACGGTCAGGACACGGGGCGATAATGGTGGGGGACCCTGGGCGGGTCCCCACCGCGGAAAGGACGTAGGGATGACGCAGGCCGGGCAGCTAGCCGGTACTCCGGGCCACGCCTCGGCACCCCGCGCGATCGTGGTCGGGGGAGGGATCTCCGGGCTTGTGGCGGCCCGTGAACTGTCCTTGACCGGACACCAGGTCGACGTCTTCGAGGCCTCCCCCCGCTTCGGCGGGGCCGTGGCCAGCCACCAGGTGGCCGGGCTGGACCTGGATGCGGGGGCCGAATCCTTCGCGGTCCGCTCCACCGCGGTGGCCGATCTGGCCACAGAACTCGGACTGGGAGCATCGCTCCAGTCGCCGAACCCCGCGGGGTCCTGGCTCTACCACGCCGTCGACGGCGCCAAACGCGGCGGCCCCCGCGCCATGCCGATGCCGGCCACCGCCC
The DNA here is from genome assembly GCA_030452125.1 of Micrococcaceae bacterium. Classification (GTDB taxonomy): domain Bacteria; phylum Actinomycetota; class Actinomycetes; order Actinomycetales; family Micrococcaceae; genus Arthrobacter_H. The sequence continues at coordinate 4,949 of JAKDMV010000097.1, read as the reverse complement.
TGCTCGGCATCCCGGCGGATCCCTGGGCCGAGGACGTCAAGACGGTGATCGGTGCCGCGGGGTGTGTCCGGGCCGCCACCGATCTGGCCATGCCGGTGACCCGCCGCCAGGCCAAGGAACCGATCAGCCTGGGCGAGCTGGTGGCGGCCCGGATGGGTCAAGCCGTCCTGGAGTCCCTGGTGACCCCCATCGTCGCGGGGGTGCACTCGGCCGATCCGACGACCCTCGACGTCGATACGGTCGCCCCCGGTCTACGCGCCGCCATGGCCGAGCACCATTCCCTGGCCCGGGGAGTGGCTGCGCTGCGCGCCTCCGCCCCGGCGGGATCCGCCGTCGGCGGCCTGGCCGGGGGCATGCACCGGCTGACGGGGGCCCTACTGGCCGAACTCGATGCCGCAGGAGCCCGATTGCATCCCGGAACCCCGGTCGTCTCCATCGCCCGGGCCGAACCCTCGCACGATCCCTCCGAGGACGGCTGGGACGTCACCGTCGAAGGGCGCGAGACCCCTGAGTCCGCCGACCGGCTGGTCATCGCCACCCCCGGACCCGCAGCAGTGGACCTGTTGGCCGGGCTGTTGCCCGATGCCGCGGCCCTGCGCCCGAAGACAGGCCATGGCATCGCCCTGGTGACGTTGGTCGTGGACCAGCCCGAGCTCGATGCCGCCCCGCGGGGTACCGGGCTGCTCGTGGCCCCCGGAACCCCCGGGATCCGGGCCAAGGCACTGACCCATGCCACTGCCAAATGGGAGTGGCTCGCCGATGAGGCGGGACCGGGAACGCATGTGCTCCGGCTGTCCTACGGCCGGCTGTCCGATGCCCCCGGCACGATCCCCGCCGACGACGCCGTCCTGCGTGATATCGCCATCGCCGATGCCTCCGCCCTGTTGGGGGTCCCCGTCTCGGCAGCGGACGTGGTGGGGTGGGACGTGGTGCGTCATGACGCGGCCCTGCCGTTCGCCACCACCGGCCACCGGGACCGCGTCGAGGCCTTCCGCACCGCCCTGGCCGGTCATCCCGGCCTCGAGGTCGTCGGCGCCTGGCTGGCCGGCACCGGGCTGGCCTCCGTCGTCGCCGACACCAGGGCCCGGACCTCCATCACCGCCAGTTGACCCCGGCCGAGAGGCCGCCTAGACCCCATCGAAATATCCAGCAGCAGAAAGTTGAGGCCACACCGTGAGCCAAGCACCTTCCACCACCGAAACCGGCACCCCAGACGCCCCGGAGGAAGAGCTCTTCTATACCCTGTGGACCGTGTTCAAGCGCGATTCCGACCTGGACCGCAGTGAAGGCGTCGAGGCCTTCGACGCCCTCGTCGCCGAACTCGCCGCCGCCGGCGTCGTGCTGCGCGGCACCTACGACGTGTCGGGGATGCGCAACGACGCCGACATCATGGTGTGGTTGCACGGGTCCACCCCCGATGACCTGCAGGCGGCCGTGCGCAAGATCCGCCGCACCTACCTCTTCGCCGAAACCACCCTGGTCTTCTCCGCCATGGGCGTGCACCGCGACGCGGAATTCACCAAGAACCACTCCCCGTCCTTCGCCCTGGGCAAGGAGCCGCAGAAGTGGCTCTGCTTCTACCCCTTCGTCCGCTCCTACGAGTGGTACCTGCTCGAGGGCGAGGAACGCGGCAAGATGCTGCGCGACCACGGCATGCTGGGCCGGGACTTCCCGCAGGTCCAGGCCAACACCGTCGCCTCCTTCGCCCTGGGCGACTGGGAGTGGCTGCTGGGTCTGGAAGCCCCCGAACTGATCGACCTGGTCGATTTGATGCGCCACCTGCGCTACACCGAGGCCCGCAACCATGTCCGCGAGGAGATCCCCTTCTACACCGGCAAGCGCATCAGCTCCGCCGAGGTGGCCGAGGTCCTGCGATGAGCCGGCCGAACGAGCAGTCCTTCGACCCGCGTGAAGGCTACGACGCCGCGGGGCGGATGGCCCCCAAACCCTATGACGCCATCCTGCTGGCCTCCTTCGGCGGGCCCGAAGGCCAGGAGGACGTGATTCCGTTCCTGCGCAACGTCACCCGGGGCCGCGGGATCCCCGACGAGCGGCTCGAAGAGGTCGCCACCCACTACCGGGCCAACGGCGGCATCAGCCCGATCAACGCGCAGAACCGGGCGTTGAAGTCGGCGATGGAGGCCGAACTGGCCTCCCGTGGGATCGAGGTCCCCGTCTACTGGGGCAACCGCAACTGGGACCCCTACATCCCCGAAACGCTGAAGCAGCTCCACCAAGACGGACACCGCCGGGTGCTGATGTTCTCCACCAGCGCCTATTCCAGCTACTCCAGCTGCCGCCAATACCGTGAGGACCTGGGCGTGGCCTTACGCGAAACCGGGCTCGAGGGCATCCTCGAGGTCGATAAGGTCCGCCAGTACTTCGACCACCCGGGATTCGTGGACCCCTTCGCCGAGGGGCTCTCCGCCGGACTGGCCGACGTGCGCTCCCAGCTGGCCGAGGCGGGCACCCCCGACGCCCCGGTACGGGTCGTCTTCGTCACCCACTCCATCCCGCTCTCCGACGCCGAAGCGGCCGGCCCCCGCGATCTGGCCCCCACCCTGGACACGGACGTGTATTCGGCCCAGCACCTGGCCGTGGGCCAGGCCATCCTGGCCCAGGTCCCCGAGGCCGCAGGGCTGGAGCATTCACTGGTGTTCCAGTCCCGTTCGGGCTCCCCGGCCACCCCGTGGTTGGAACCGGATATCAACGACGCCCTGGCCGACTACCGCCAGGAAGGCACCGGCGGCGTGGTCGTGGTCCCGATCGGCTTCGTCTCTGACCACATGGAGGTCCTCTGGGACCTGGACACCGAGGCCAAGGACACCTGCGCGGAACTGGGCCTGGCGTTCAACCGGGTGGCCACCCCGGGCACGCACCAGAAGTTCGTGCGCGGCATCGTGGACATGGTCTCCGAACGCCTGGCGGGACCGGACGGCACGGCCTTGCTGCAGGGCCGGGAGAGCGAGGTGGCCCTCGGCCCCTGGTTCGACGTCTGCCGTCCCGACTGCTGCTCCAAGGTCATGCGGGACGGCACGATCAAACCGACCATTGCCGCGGTGGACTCCGAGGTGGGGGTGCCCGCATCGTGAGCGAGGAACTGAACGGACCGGGCCCGGCGTCGGAGCCGGGCTTCCGCGTCGGCACCCGGGGGTCGGCACTGGCGATGACCCAGACGAGGACCGTCGCCGACGCCCTGAGCGCGGCCTCCGGACAGGGCCATGAACTGATCCGGGTCAAAACCGAGGGCGACGTCACCTCCGGCCCCTTGTCCCAGCTGGGAGGCACCGGGGTCTTCGCCGCGGCGCTACGCATGTCCTTGCTCGAGGGCGGCTGCGATGTGGCCATCCATTCGCTCAAGGACCTGCCCACGGCCCAACCCGGGGACCTGGTCATCGCGGCCACCCCGACACGGGTCGACGTCCGGGACGCGTTATGTGCCCGGGACGGACTCCGGCTCGACCAGCTCCCGCACGGAGCCAAGGTCGGTACCGGATCCCCGCGTCGTGGCGCCCAGCTGAAGGTCGCCCGGCCCGACCTGCAGATCGTGGGCATCCGCGGCAACGTCGGCACCCGGCTGGGCCGGGTGGCCGGTTCGGCCACTCCCGAGGACGACGGCGGTGTCGGGCGTGGGGTCCAAGGCGACCTGGACGCCGTGGTCCTGGCTGCCGCGGGACTCGAACGGCTGGGCCTGGGCGAACACATCACCGAGTACCTGGATCCGGGGATCATGCTCCCGGCCCCCGGTCAGGGCTCCTTGGCCGTGGAGGTCCGCGCCGGGGGTACCGGCAACGCCGAGGTCGACGCGGCCCTGAAGGTCCTGGACGATCCCGAAACCCGGATGACCATCACCGCCGAACGGGCGCTGCTGGGTCGGCTCGAGGCCGGTTGCTCGGCCCCGGTCGGCGCCCTGGCCCGCATCGTCGACGGCGAGCTGACACTGGATGGTGTCGCGTGTGCCCCCGATGGCAGTGAATGGATCCGTCGCAGCGCCACCACCGGGCGCCTCGACCTCGAGGGGGCGCGCACCCTGGGGATCCGGCTGGCCGAGGAACTGCTCGACGCCGGAGCCGCCCGGATGGCAGGCCTCTAGGTGCCCGAACTCCAGCGGCTGGCCGGACGGTCCGCGCTGCTGTTGCGCAGCGCGGACCGGGCCGCGGCCACCGTGGCCGAACTGGCCTCCCGCGGCGCGGCCACCGTGCTGTGCCCGCTGATCGACTTCGAACTGCCGCAGGACACCACCGGGGTCGACGACGGGCTCTTACGCCTGGCCGAGGGGGGATTCGACTGGCTCCTGCTCACCTCCCGCACCACGGTGCTGGCCTTGCAGCAACGCTGTGCCGCCCTGGGCCTGGGCGGAACCGGGATCCCCGTACCGGAACGGACCCGGATCGCCGTCGTCGGCGAGGCCACGGCCCGTGCCGCCGGTGCGGCGGGACTGACCGTGGACTTCGCGCCCGCCGGCGACCATTCGGCGCGTGGCATGCTGGCCGAATGGCCGGCGCCCGCCCGCCCGGGGCCCGCAAGCGATGTCTTCATGCCGCAAGCAGATATCGCCTCCACCACCCTGGCCGACGGCATGCGCGAATGGGGTGCCGACGCCCTGGTCGTCACCGCCTACCGCACCGTCGACGCCCCGGCCGAGGCGTCCCGTCGGCTGCACGCCGCAGACGCCGAACCGGTACCCGCCCCGCTGGTGGAACCGGCGGCCTTGACCCGGAGCGGGGGCGCCCCCGCCGCAGTGGACGCCGTCCTGTTCACCTCCCCGAGCATCGTCAGACGCTATCTGGGACTGGTCGGCACCCCACCGGATCGGGTGGTCGCCATCGCGATCGGGGACTCCACCGCCGAGGAGCTGCGTCGCAACGGCTGGGAGCCGGCGGCCATCGCCGCCACCCCCACCCCGGTTGGACTGGCCGACGCCTGGGAAACCGCCGTGCATGACCCGT
>JAKDMV010000096.1 GCA_030452125.1 Micrococcaceae bacterium | reverse complement strand
GTCTGAGGGGGTAGTTTGACCATGGCGCGAACGGAGTTTCCTGGAGCCAGGGGGACGGCGCCCGGCGGAGCCCCCGGCGTGAGCAGTGGTCCGAAGGGGTCCAGTGACGTGGTGGGGAAGCTTCTCGCCGTCCTCCGAGCATCCGCGGGAAGGACCCGCGGTCCGCACCGGGCATAAAAACGGGGCCGCCTTCCATGTTGCATGGTAGGCGGCCCCGTTTCGGTCGTGGAGTGCCGGCGCATTGCCGGCTGCGTCCTTCTAGAGGAAGGCCGCGAACTCCTGCTCAAGCGCCTGCTTGGGCTTGGCACCAATGGAACTGGCCACGTGTTCGCCCTTGTCGAAGACATAGACCGCCGGGATGCTGGTGATGCCGTACTTTGCGGCAATTCCGGGGTTGTCATCGACGTTGACCTTGACCACGTCGACCTTATCGGCGTGCTCTGCGGCGATCTGGTCGAGAATGGGCGACAGCTGGCGGCAGGGCCCACACCATTCGGCCCAGAAGTCCACGATGACGGGCTTCGGTGCATCCAGCACGTCGGCCTGGAAGGAGCTGTCTGTAACGTCCTTTGCCTGACTCATGATTGGTCGTCCTTTCCGAGGGGGAGTTCTAGTTGGAAACTGCTGCGGCTTGCTCTGTCGGGACAGGCAGACCTGAGAGATAGTGTTCGACGTCCAGTGCTGCCACACAGCCCGAGCCGGCGGCAGTGACGGCCTGACGGTAGGTCGGGTCGATGACGTCACCGGCGGCGAAGACGCCTGGCAGGCGCGTCTTTGACGTCCGGCCCTCCACGGCAATGGTGCCTTCCGCCGTGACGGGCAACTGGTCCTTGACCAGTTCGGTCCGCGGATCGTTGCCGATGGCAACGAATACGCCGGTCACCTCGAGCTCGGACTCACTGCCGTCCAGGAGATTGCGGAGTTTCAGGCCGGTGACCTTTTCGGCGCCCAGCACATCATCGACTGCGGAGTTCCACACGAATTCGATCTTCGGGTGGGCCAAGGCGCGGTCCGCCATGATCCGTGAAGCCCGCAACTCATCGCGCCGGTGGATCACGGTGACCTTCGAAGCGAACTTCGTAAGGAAGAGCGCCTCCTCCATGGCGGAGTCGCCTCCGCCCACGACGGCGATCTCCTGTTCACGGAAGAAGAAGCCGTCGCAGGTGGCACACCATGACACACCGTGTCCGGAAAGCCGCTTCTCGTTCGGCAAGCCCAATTCACGATAGGCCGAACCGGTGGAGATGATGACGGCGCGGGCGCGGTAGACCTCGCCACTGGCCAGGATGACGGTTTTGATGTCACCCTCCAAGTCGACGGTGGAGACGTCTTCGTACTGGATCTCCGCGCCGAAGCGCTCGGCTTGGGCCTGCATGTTGTCCATGAGGTCCGGTCCGAGGATTGCCTCACGGAATCCGGGGAAGTTCTCGACGTCAGTGGTGTTCATCAGCTCGCCACCGGCGGTGACGGATCCGGCCACCACGAGCGGGGCCAGATTGGCCCGTGCCGTGTAGACGGCTGCCGTGTACCCGGCGGGTCCTGAACCGATGATGATGACGTCGCGAACGGCATCGGGTGTATCTGTTGCCACGCGGTGTGTCCCTCCCTCTCAGCCCGTGGGGTCTCGCAGGTGCGATGCACGGGGTTTTGATGATCTCTTGCCCTGCACAACGAAGCGGTGCAGGGCTCTATTCCCTCGGTGGTGCTAGGACACCTTGATCTCCGCGACCTGCAGCCCGTAGGGGCGGGAGCTATTGGATGTCGTGGCCAAACGGGGAAGCTCGTTGATGTTCAAGAACACGTATTTGCCGGTCACCTTCTGGTCATCGTCCCCGGCGACGGGAACGGTGACCGTGGGGCCGGTGAAGGATCCCGAGGTGACTTCAGTGGCCGAGCCCAGGTCGTCGGAATCACCGACGCTGATCTGGAAGGCCCCGCCGGTGCCATTGAGCCCCGACAATTCGACCTCGGAGATCGTGGCCTCCTCCTTCAGCTCGACCACCAGGATCATGTTGGAGGCGAAGCCGCCAAACTGCGGGGTGGTGAAGGAATAGGAACGGTACAAACTGCCCTGGTTGCCATCGATGGCGTTGGACAATGTGGAGTCCGTTTCGGAGTTCAACTCCTGGTTGCCGGGGACGACCCGGGAAATCCCGGTGACCTCGGGGGTGGCCGCCGCCTCGGGGGTCGCTTCCTGGGACTCGGCCTTCTTGGAGGAAGCCTCCTGCGAGGAGGCTGCCTGGCTGGTTTCCGCGGCCGTCTTGGGAGCGTCGTTGGAGCCCAACGTGTTGAAGGCGATCACGACCGCGACGACCAGCACCACCACCAGCAAGGCACCGACAAGCAGGCGGCTGAGGCCACCTCCTGCGGCCTTCTCCTCCGGGTCCCCCTCGTCGGCCTCTTCATCGGGGGCGGAGAAGTGACGGGCTCCGGCGGGGAAGACCGCTGCGGGACGTTCGTAGTGTTCCGCTTCGACCGGTTGGCTCTCGTGATCTGCCGTTCCGGCGGCCGCGGCACCCGCTGCCGCCAGGCTGGCGTCGCCGGCATCGTCACCCTGGGGAGCGGGAGTCGAAACATCATCTGCGGGGGTGCCCCAGAGGGAGACCTTCTCCGTTTCACCGGTGGCGTCGTCGTCGGCGGGATCGGGTGAGTCCGTCGGGGACGCGGGGGACGTGGGTGGTATCTGCGGCCGCGGCGGGACATTGGCTGCCGCCGTCGGTGGGGCGGAATCCGTGGGCTCGTGGTCCTCCGCGTCGGTGGCGGCTGCTTCGTCGGCGGCCGCAGCGAACCCTTCGGCCTCTTCGTCCGCCTCGGGGGATGCCGAATCCTTCCGACCACGCCCCCAACGGCTGGTGAACCCGGTCAGCTTCTTGGCGACCCGGCCTCCGACATTGCGCTCTTCATTGGCCTGGAGTTCTTCCCAGTATTCTTCTTCGTCGTCGTAGACTTCCGGTTCCGCGCTGCGCGTGACCCCGAAGATCTCCGAACCCAGCGTGTCGGTGTAGAAGGGTTCGATGAAGGGGGCATCGCGTTGGATGACCAGGTCGAGCAGATCGGCCGGGCTGGCGGTGTTCGTGATGAGGTAGGTGCTGCCGTCGGAGATGCCCAGGTCCAGGACCTGCATGGTCCCGTAACGCTCGCCCGTCGCGATCTCCCGGGCGCTGGTCGCCACCTGGCTCGCGTTCTCCGGTGAAGCCACGAGGATGCTCACCGAACGGTTCAGCACCTGATCCATCCCGCCCAGGACCGCGTCGCCGTCGGCGGAGGTCAAAACCAGTTCGGTGACCTTGTACCGGCCCCCAAGAACGGCTCCGACATCGATGGGCTGCGACACTATTTACTCCCGGGTTTGGTGGTGTGTAGCTGGGCACGCTGCTGCTGTGCTTCGACCATGTTACCGGTGTCCGCGCCCGGCGGGCGGGACATTGTGTCCTAGCGGCGCAACCTTCTGCCCAGGTCCGGGATGCGTTTGGCTGCCCCGCCGATGAAATCGTCCAGTTCCGGCACGTTGGCGGCCTTCAACAACAGCAGGTACACCACGGCCATCACGCTGCCGACGACGGCGATGCTGATCAGGGCGGAGAAGATTGAATCCCAGGCGAATCCGCTGGTGTATCCGCCCATGAACCAGAGCACCAGGGCCCCGACGGCCCCCGAAATGGCGGAGTACCAGCCGATCCGGATATACGTGTTCACGACCTCCCTGGTGCCGTAGTCGCCGTAGCGGCGCACGACCAGGACATGGGCGATCACGGCGGAAATGATGTTCGTGACCCCGTAGAGCAGTGCGATCCCCAAGGCGATCTTGGCCGCCGGCAGGGCCGCGGCCAGGGCGTAGGCGATGAGCACGCCGACGACGGCCATCGAGGATTGGATGATCATCGGCGTCTTGGTGTCCTCCTCGGCGAAGAAGACCCGGATGAGGAAGAAGTGGATGCTCTTGAAGGGCAGACCCAGCGCCGTCAGGAGCAGCAGCTGCCCGATCGCGGCGCCGGCCACCACCGAATACTTCCCGCCGCCGGCGAAGAGCAGGCCCAGGGGTCCGGCCAGCACGATGAAGGCGACCGTGGCGAACACGACGGGCACCGCCGTCGTGCGGAGTCCCTGGGAAAGGGCGGGAGCGACCTTCTCCCGCTTATTGTCGGCGAAGGCCCGTGAGAGTTCATTGAACAGGACGGTGGCCAGCGACAAGGCGAAGATGGAGTGCGGTAGGACGGTGACCAGCTGCATCGCGTTCAGCGCTTGTTCGCCCGGAACGCCCGCCCGTTCCCCCGGGGGCAGGGAGCTGCGCGCGTTCGCCGCGCTGGAAACCAGCCGGGCGTAGATCAACGATGCGACGTTGCCCATGGTCATCGAACCCAGCGTCCAGATCGCCAGCTTCCCGACATGGCGCAACCCCATGCCCCGCCAGTTGAACTTGGGACGGATCCGCAGACCTGAACGGGCCAGCGGAATGAACAGCACGAGCGCCTGGACCACGATGCCCAGGGTCGAACCGCCGGCGATCCAGAGGGTCTGCATCGATGTCCAGTTCGCCAACTGGTCCGGATCGCCGTCGTACTTGCCGAAGGACATCATGAACCCGATGATGACCAGGATCTGCACGACGTTGTTGGCGACCGGCGCCCACATGTAGGCGCCGAAGCGTCCGTGGGCGTTCAGGGCCTGTCCGACGACGGCGTAGACGCCGTAGAAGAAGATCTGCGGTAGGCACCAATAGGCGAACGCGGTGCCCAGGGTGAGCATCGGCTCCGACCAGTCCTTGGTCAGGATGGTGATGATGGGGCCGGCCCCGAGGGTCAACAGCACGGTGAAGGCACCCATGACGACCATGGTCAGCGTGATGAGCCGGCTCGTGTAGTCCGAGCCCTTGTCCGCGGCCCGCGAGGCCTTGATCAGCTGCGGGACCAGCACGACGTTGAAGATGCCTCCTGCCAGCAGCATGAAGATGATGTTGGGGATGACGTTGGCTTTTTCGAAGATGTCCGCCACCATGGCATTCGATCCGATGGCGAAGGCCAACAGGGCCGTCCGGGCGAAGCCCAGACCCCGGGACACAATGGTCCCCGAGGCCATGAGGTGATAAGCCTTGGCGTTCGAACCAGCTTTCTGGTCCGTGGTGGTCTCAGTTGCCATGTTGAGCGAGGACGTCCCGGGCCAATTCCGCGATGCGGCGCTCGTTGGGGAAGGAGAGCTTCCTGCCGAGTTCGGCGATCGGGATCCACGCGACATCCACTGCCTCGTGATCGGGATCGTTGTCGACGGTCAGCTCTCCACCGGTGGCTTCGAGCAGGAAATGGTGGACCGTCTTGTGCACGCGGTAGTTCGTCACGGTGAACCAGTAGTCGATGCTGCCCAGCGGGGCGAGGATCCGTCCGGCGATGCCGGTTTCCTCGTCCACTTCCCGCACGGCGGCCGCTTCATTGGTCTCCTCGCCCTCGGGGTGGCCCTTGGGCAGGCACCATTCAAGCCGGCCACCCCGGTTGTAGCGGGCGATGATTGCCACCGGGAGTCCGGGCAGCGCCGTATCGACGATGACTCCGCCGGAGGAGATTTCCTCGACGGTGGGAAGGGAATGCTGGCCCGGCTGCGCAGACGCCATGGAGGCGTTCAGCGGTGTGCGCTTCGGAGCGCGAGGTACTGGATGGGCCATGGAAACCACTCTATCCATCTTTGCTGTGCACATGTGCCCGCCCCGCGTACGCCGCGCGTCAGGCGCCGGCGGAAAAATCTGACAAGCTTAACGGACTATGCAGCAGCTACCCGCACCATCCGCCCTCAGGACGCTCCTTCCCCCCGTCGTCTTCGAACTGGCCGACCGTTTCACCGCGGCCGGCCACGCCCTGTCCCTGGTTGGGGGCCCGGTCAGGGACCTGTTCCTGGGCCGCGTCTCACCGGACCTGGATTTCACGACCGACGCAGATCCGGACCAGACCCTGGCCGTGGTCGCCGGATGGGCGGACGCCACCTGGGAGGTCGGCCGGGCCTTTGGCACCATCGCCCTGCGCCGTGCCGAACACACGATCGAGGTCACGACCTACCGGGCGGACGCCTATGACCCGGCTTCCCGCAAGCCGGTGGTGGCCTTCGGAACCTCGCTCCAGGAGGACCTGTACCGTCGGGACTTCACCATGAACTCGATGGCGCTGCGCCTGCCCGAGCTGGAACTGGTGGACCCCTACGGGGGTTTCAAGGACCTGGAACAGGGGCTGATCCGCACCCCCGGAACCCCGGCGTCGTCCTTTTCCGATGACCCCCTGAGGATGATGCGGGCCGCGAGGTTCGCCGCCCAGCTGGGGGTCACGGTGGACCCCGAGGTCGAAGCCGCGATGACCGATATGGCGGCACGGATCGACATCATCTCCGCCGAACGGGTCCGCGACGAGCTCATCAAGCTGATGACCGGCCGCCATCCGCGGGAGGGCGTCGACCTGCTGGTGCGCACCGGATTGGCCGACCACGTGCTGCCCGAGGTCTCCGCTCTGCGCCTGGAGGTCGACGAACACCACCGGCATAAGGATGTCTACCAACACTCCCTCCAGGTCCTGGACCAAGCAGCCTCGCTGGAGACCGGAGCGGAGGGCGAGGTGCCCGGACCCGACTTCGTACTGCGCTTCGCCGCGCTGCTGCACGATATCGGCAAACCGGCGACCCGACGCTTCGAACCCAACGGGGCGGTCAGCTTCCGCCACCACGATGCCGTCGGCGCCAAACTGGCCAAGAAGCGGATGCGCGCGCTGCGCTTCGACAACGACACCATCAAGTCGGTGGCCCGCCTGGTGGAACTGCATATGCGGTTCTATGGGTATGGGGACGCCGGCTGGACGGACTCTGCGGTGCGCCGCTACGTCACCGATGCCGGATCGGTGCTGCCACGCCTGTTGCGGCTGACCCGCTCGGACGTGACCACCCGCAACCGACGCAAGGCCGAATACCTGGCCTTCGCCTGCGACGACCTGGAACGCCGGATCGAGGAATTGGCCGAGCAGGAACAGATGGACGCCATTCGTCCCGACCTCGACGGTGGACGGATCATGGAACTGCTGGGGATCGGGCCCGGCCCTGAGGTCGGGCGGGCCTATAAGTTTCTGTTGGACCTGAGGTTGGACCATGGCCCGATGGGGCCCGAGGCCGCGTCGAAGGCGCTGGTCGAGTGGTGGTCCGGGCAGGGACCCGAGCAGGAAACGGACGAGAAGAGGATGAACGATGAGTGAATTGCCGCGCCTATGGCTGGTCCGCCACGGGGAAACCGAATGGTCGCGCAGCGGCCAGTACACCGGGCTGACGGATCTTCCGCTGACGCCCCATGGCGAGGAGCAAGCCCGGGTCGCCGGCGCGAAACTGACCAGCATCCAGCAGGCCGGTACCTCCTTCGACCTGGTGATGACCAGCCCGTCCCAACGCGCCTGGCATACCGCCGAACTCGCAGGATTCCCCGGTGCCGAAGTCGTGGACTACGCCCATGAGTGGGACTACGGGGACTACGAAGGCGTCCGCTCGGCCGAGGTGCGCGAAAGGAACCCCAGCTACCTGATCTGGGATGACGGGGTCCCGGCCGGGGAAACCATCGAGCAGGTCGGGGTCCGCGCCGAGAGGATCGTGCAACGGGTGCGCAGCGAGCTGGCGGATGGCGGGAACGCCGTGCTCTTTTCCCACGGCCACTTCTCCCGCATCCTCGCGGCGACCTGGTTGGGGCTCGGAGCAGGACAGGGACGCCACTTCCTGCTGGGCACCGCGGAAGTCTGCCGGTTGGGCTGGGATAAGAAGACCCCCGCCGTCGAGGCCTGGGGACTGTAACCGCCCGCCGACGAACCCGGCGTGTCGTCGCCGACGCGCCGGGTTCCAGCACGAATCACAGAAAATTTCCGGCCCGGGCTGGCGCTCGAGGCCGATCCCGGGTTAGTTTGTTAACGGTGATTGAGAGATCTCAATGAGATGTTTCGACCCGTGGACCTATTGACCGCCGATGCGCTCGGCCCGTTCACCGAAGGAGGTGGGAATCGTGATGATCATCCAGAACACGCAGGCAGTGGCTACCACTGCGCACGCTGCCGGACCCCGTCATCGTGCCCTGATCCCCGCCCCCGGAACGGCGAACCGCTAGACACCAGCGCAGCTGTTCCAGGCCTCCCCACCCCGAGGTTTCGAACGAAGGAACAGCGATGTCCGCGCAATCCAGCACCACCGGCCCTTCCGGCCCCCGCTCCGCCGAACTCTTCGTCACCGGCCCCGACGTCCTCCGCGCCCGGCCCCTGATGAACGACTCGGCTGCCCGCCAGCCCACCCGCCCCGATGTGTACCGGGGAGGTGAATGACGTGCAGAACAGACGTAGGAAGCCCCTGGGCCCGCAATGGTTGAACACCTTGTATAACCCCGAGCCCAGGACCCGCCTCGAATCCCAGCTCCCCCCGGAAATGCTTTTCCGCTTTCGCTAAGTCGGTACGCCGCCGGTTCATCCGGCCAGATCAGCGACCGACCCCCAGGAGGAAGAGCATGAACGGGTTATCCGCCCCCACCGCAAAGCCCGCCGGCTTCACCGGCGGGCTTTGCCGCTTAAAACGTGGCCCGCGATCCCGGGACGGCGCCATGGATCGCTGGTAGCTTGGGGGTCACCGGCGTGACAAGGTGGTCCGCCGGACGACATGACGGCCGATGGCCGGGAAGGTCCGTGAGCAGATGAGCAGTACCGCCGAGCAACCCGATAGTGCCCCGGAGGCCATGAACGACCTGGCCATTTCCCAGCGGGCGACGTTGAAGCCGATCGAAGAGATCGCCGCAGCGGCCGGCATTCCGGCGGAGGCGCTGGAGAACTACGGGAGGTACAAGGCCAAGATCAATCGGGCCGGGTTGCCCGAGGCCAGCTCGGGTCCGGGACGGGTGGTCCTGGTCAGCGGGATGTCCCCCACCCCGGCCGGGGAAGGCAAGTCCACGGTCACCGTCGGTCTCGGTGACGCCCTGGCCGCCACCGGAACCCGCACGATGATCGCCTTGCGGGAACCGTCGCTCGGGCCGATCTTCGGGATGAAGGGCGGGGCGGCCGGCGGTGGATATTCGCAGGTGCTGCCGATGGAGGACATCAACATGCACTTCACCGGTGACTTCCACGCCATCACCAGTGCCAACAACCTGCTGATGGCCTTGGTCGACAACCACATCCAGCAGGGCAACGAGCTGGGCATCGACCCGCGGCGCATGACCTTCAAACGCGTGATGGACGTCAACGACCGGGCCCTGCGCAGCATCGTCATCGGTCTCGGTGGACCCACCGAGGGAATGCCCCGGCAGGACGGTTTCGACATCACCGTCGCCTCCGAGGTCATGGCGGTCTTCTGCCTGGCCACCGACCTCGACGACCTGCGCGAGCGGCTGGGACGGATGACGATCGGGTACACCTTCGACCGCCGGCCGGTCAGCGTGTCCGAACTCGACGTCCAGGGGGCGCTGACGTTGCTACTCAAGGACGCCATCGAACCCAACCTCGTCCAGACCATCGCCGGGACCCCCGCACTGGTCCACGGCGGCCCCTTCGCGAACATCGCCCACGGCTGCAATTCGGCCATCGCCACCAACACCGCCCGCCGGCTGGCCGACGTGGTGGTCACCGAGGCGGGTTTCGGCGCCGATCTGGGGGCCGAGAAGTTCATGGACATCAAGGCGCGCTATGCGGATTGCCCGCCGTCCGCCGTGGTGCTGGTGGCCACCATCCGGGCGTTGAAGATGCATGGGGGAGTCCCCAAGGATGGGCTGGGACCGGAAAACGTGGAGGCCGTGCGCGGGGGGCTGCCGAACCTGGCCCGGCATGTGCGCAACATCGGACGGTTCGGGCTGGCCCCGGTCGTGGCGATCAACCAGTTCGCCACGGATACGCAGGCCGAACTCGACGCCGTGCTCCACTGGTGCGCCGCCGAAGGGGTCGAGGCGGCAGTGGCCGACGTCTGGGGCCGTGGTGGCGAGGGGGCCGGGGAACTGGCCGCCAAGGTGCTGGCCGCCGTGGAAGGGCCCTCGGACTTCCACCACCTCTATGACCTGGAGCTGCCGGTGGAGGAGAAGATCCGCACCATCGTGCGCGATATCTACGGTGGTGCCGACGTCGAATTCTCGGCCAGCGCGCGCCGGCAACTGGCCGGGATCGTGGAGAACGGGTGGGATTCGCTGCCGGTGTGCATGGCCAAGACCCAGTATTCGTTCTCCGACGACGCGAAACTGCTGGGCGCCCCCGGGGGGTTCACCCTCCAGGTGCGTGAGTTGATCCCCAAGACCGGGGCCGGGTTCATCGTGGCGCTGACCGGGGCCGTCATGACCATGCCGGGTCTGCCCAAGGTCCCGGCGGCGATGCGCATGGATGTGGACGGGAACGGGAATGCCGTAGGACTCTTCTGAGCAGACGACGACGGCGGCCCGCCCCCGGTTTATGGGGGCCCCCGCCGCGCGGTGATTGGCGGGGGGTATAAAGCGCCAAATTGGCCCGCGGGTACACCCCGACCCGACGGG
>JAKDMV010000095.1 GCA_030452125.1 Micrococcaceae bacterium | reverse complement strand
CTCGTTCCCCGCCTCCCGCCCCCCGTGGCCCCCCGGGGCCCCCCTCGGCCCCCGCGGGCGGGCCCGGTGCTGCCCCCCTTTGCCCAGCACCGGGCCCGACCGGTCATGAGAACGTCATCCAACGAGACGTTCGTGGAGCTCCTACTCGGGTGTCACGTGCTTTTTCGGGTCCTTCTCTGCCAGGACGCGTGCCGCGGCATCGCGTCCACCCAGCCCGAAGGCCAGCGCCGCAGCCAGAGCACCGCCCACGACCACGGCGCCGAAGCCCAGCGTGATGATCGAGTCGGCAATGCCCATGTACTTCAGTCCAATCGCTGCGAAAAGCCCGATGATGACGTACTTGGCGACGGTGCTTCCCGTGCCGGCCCCCATGGCACTGGACACCAGTTTGGCGATCAGGAAGCCGACGGCGACGATAACGACGCCAAACAGCACCCGGCCCCCGAGTGCGAACACCGTGTTCAGCAGATCCGAGATCTCGGGGAAACCAAGCGCTTGAGCAGCCATGATCCCGAAGAACACCACGATGGCCACTTGTGCCACGCGGGTCAGAATGGTCGAGGCGCTCTTGTCGGCGCTCAGAATCCCGAGGTTCGTTGCTGCCCGGTCGGTTCCAAGACCACGCAACGTGGCCTCCAGGATGCCACCGACGAACTTTGCGATGAGGACGCCGATGCCCAGCAGCACCAGGGCCGCGATGATCATCGGGATCGCGTTGAGGATCATGGTGAGCATCTGCTCGGCCGGATCGGAGATGACCGAGATGTCGAGGATCTGGAGAGCTGCGATGCCCACCACGATCAAGATGACGGCAAACACCAGATTGCCGACCATGGAGCCGATCTTCCGGGAGTTCATCCCGGCTCCCGCCTGTGCCTCGGCGGCACCTGACGGCTGGGCTGGGGTCGGTGTTGCCCCGGCACCCGAGGTCGGATCAACCTGCTTCATCTTTCCGGCAATGCTGTTGAAGTTGAGCATTCCGATGGCGGAGGCAATGAGCTGCTTGGCGATTTTCGCTATCACGAAGCCGATGAAGAAGACCACAGCGGCCCCGATGACGTTGGGCAGGAAGCCCATCAGCGTGGACAGGAGTTCCTGAATCGGTGTCAGGACTGCGTCCAGGGCGAACACCTGGAGGATGGCCACCAGGCCGAACAGCCAGACGATCAACGAACCGATACTGCCAATCGATTCTCCGGTCGATGCACCATCGCCGTCTTGCTTCTGCAAGAACGATACGCGGCCGACAACCTTGCCAATGGCCCATTTCACGACCTTGGCAATAATCCACGTCACAATGAGTATGACGATGGCCATGCCGACCTTTTGCGCCATACCTATCCAATCGATGTCTTCCATGGGAAGCCTCCTTATTGGTCCGGACTTGCAAACAAGGCAGTTTCGATCTGCCGTTGGTCGCAGCAGACTACAGGACACCTCAAGAAACGACTCGGATTAAACATCGACCGGAACCGATTTCACAGTCCATTCGTTATCTGCAGCCCTCTCCCCATGATCCTCCCCGCAGAGCGAAGGTCCGGAAGAGGCGACCACTGCCGGGGGCCGACCCGGAACGGCGGCCGGCCCCCGGAGGGTCATCGATCTGCTTAGTTGATCGCTTCGGCGATCGGGGTGTCACCGTCATAGAAGTTGACTGTGCGGCCAATCGCAGCCCCGTCCGAGAGCACGTGGGCCAGGACCTCGGCTACGTTCTCGCGGGAGGTCACGGCTTCATCGCCCGCGGGCGCCTGGCCGGCGATCGTGCCCTCGAAATCAGCGATCGTAATCTTTCCGCTGGCCGGCTCCAAGGTGAGCCGTCCGGGGCCAAGGATCGTGAAATCCAGACCTGTCTGCCGCAGATGGGCATCCGCATCATGCTTGGCCTGCGCGTAGGGATGGAACGAGTCCTCCGGATCGAGCCGGTCGGCATCAACACCTGCGCCGGCATAGGAGACCATCACGAATCGCTTGACGCCGGCTGCTTCGGCGGCATCCATGGTACGGGCCGCCGCTTCGAAGTCGACCGAGCGTGTGCGTTCGGGGCTACCGCCGCCGGCTCCGGCGGAGAAGACCACGGCCTGCGCACCGGAGAACGCCTGCGTCAACGCCTCGGCGTCAGCATTCTCCAGGTCGAGAACAACCGGGCTGGCCCCGGCGGCTTCGATGTCGCCCCTTTGATCCGCGGAACGGATCACGGATTCGACGGCGTACCCCGCGTCCTTGAGCTTGGGCGCCGCCAGAAGGGCGATCTTTCCATGACCGCCCAGGACAATGACGCGACCTTTATCTGCTGTTGACACGAAAACCTCCGATTGCGCCGATTCGGCGCCGAGAGCGTCCGTCGCTCCGCCCATGATCGGGTTTCAGACGACGGCTTCCGCTGGGTACAACGTCGTGGGGAGCCGTATATTCCTCATCGGCCTGGCGCTACCGTCCTGGAGCGTGTGCAGGCCGGCAGCGGGCCGGTCCCGAAGTGCAGACTCCGGTCGACCACACGGGCCACTTCGTTCGTCAGCGAACGACCTGCATGTTGAGGGCCGTGGTGCCCAGCGCGTCCGTGAGATACGCCCACATGATGAAGTAGTGCTCCGGCCCCTTGGCGGTCTCGATCCCGCCCAGGTCCACGATGGATTCCGAGGTCCAGCCCAGTTCCCCCAAGGAGTGACGTCGTCCGATCTTTGGCCCCGACATTATCTCCGGAGAGGAAGATGCTGCTCGGCTCCAGCAGGGAGGGGTTCACGAAGATTTTGCCGGCGCAGGTGTTCATCGTCTTGACGACTTGTGCCTGGGGAAGCATCTCCTGCAGCTTTTCGCCGAGGCTGGAGCCCGGGTACAGGTGATTGAATCCGGAGGTGGCGGCGTTGGCAACGTCGATGAGTAGTTTTCCGCTGAAAGCGGCCGAATCCAGCTGACCGAGTAGTTCCACGGACGCGGCCCCCGGCGTCGCGTTCACGATCACCTCGGCATCTCGGGCCGTCGCTTCCAGGGTAGCGACAGGGAAAGGGAGCCCCGTGCGTGACTCCGGCTGTCGCGAGCCCAGGGTTACTTCGTGTCCGACGTCGATGCATCCGCCCGCGAGGGCCTGCGCGACACTGCCCGTCCCCAATATCCCAATCTTCATGACTGCCGCTTCTTTCCCGTGGCCGATCCAACATCCATGGGTCAGCGTACGTCGGTCAGGGCCCGGTTTCCGCACTCAAGCCCCCTTCGGGGACGTTCTTGCCACCAGGGCCGCGAGGCGCGCTGCTCCGGGTAATCGACGCGCGGCCGGCTCCGGGGCGGCAGACCGGACAACGGTTCACCAGCGGGGCACCGAGCCACGGTAGCGCCCGTAGTCTGCTCCGAACCTCGCTTTCAATGCCTTTTCTTCGAGGGGGATCTGCACGCGGCCCATGACCAGGACGAACGCTGCCATCGGCAGCACGGCGACGGCGGACCGACGCAGGATCGCGTGGGCAGCCAGCAGGCCGGCCATGCCGAGGTACATCGGATTCCTGGTCAGCCGGTTCGGTCCCCGGACCACCAGCGACGTGGCGGCCTCCACGTCGACCGGATCGAAGCTGGTGCGCTGGCGTCGGAACTCCCATAAGCTGCCCACGACGAGGGATCCCGAGGCCAGTGAAAGAACAGCGGCCACGGTGGCCGAGGTCGGTGTCACCGCACGCTGGCGCATCAGCAGGTATTGCCCTGTAAGGCAGATAGCCAACGTGGTGGGAGGAACCGGGACCTTGCTCATTTCTTCACTCCTGTCGGGGTTTCACTGCGGCTAGCAACCGTGTTCCCAGTAGAGCAATCCCTGCTGTCCGAAACCACCCCTTGGCAGCCTCAGGTCCCGGCGGGCTGCCTTCCCCGGCGGCTGATCCGGAAAACCACGACGTGGACAACGATTTGCACCGCCAATAATACCGCGCCAGAGAACGCCTCGGGCCACCCCATCAGATAGCCGGCCTGCAGCGTCCCGATTCCACTGGCGACGGGATAGAACAACGGCCACAGGATCAAGAGGTTCCGCACAAATGCGAAAACGATACCGAAAAGCACCGCGAACAGGCCGAAGCCGATGGCTTGTGCGAAAGGAACCGAGCCGACATGCTGCAGCGCTAACCCGATTCCGGTCAGCAGAATCGCTGGCAGCCAGCCGAAAGCACGTTCCCAGCGAAGGAACAACCAGCCGAAGGCGAAGAACGGTTCCTACAAAACCACGAGGTTCGCCATGAGCTGCGGTACGGCGGGCACTCCCTGTTCGGCAGCCACATGGAACAGCTGGAACGCAGGGCCCCTCCCAGGACGAGCGAGATGATGAGCGACAGTGCAAGGAACCAGTGATGGATGCCGAGTCCTTCCAGCCCATCGCGTCATCGTTGTAGAACGATGAGTGCCGGGATGTGCGTTCCCGCGACAACGATTCCGCCCATGAGGAACCAGTCGTTGCACGTGGTGCCGGCCCAATAGCAGCCCCAGAACACCAGAAGCGTGCCCAGAGCCATCAGGGAGTATCGGCATCAGGATTCCAGACAACAACCGGCCTACGGGACGGAAGAACAGGGCTGGGAGCGCCCGTTCCGGGCCGAGGAGCCGGAGCCCTGAACTCTGACACGCACACTTCCTTCGAATGACCTGGGGCAAGTACCCCCAGAGTTAGTAGGCAAGGCCCTCTCTCGTCACCATCGTAGAGCCCGGCGCGTGAAGCATGCTCGAGACTGATACGGATGTCGACGGCGTCGCCATGGCGCAGGACAAGGAGACGGTCCCTGCCTGATGAAGCCGTGCATCAGGGCCGTGTGCACAACGCCGGGGTTCCGTGGGGAGAGGTCACTCGCCTGGAGCTGGCTTCGGCCCGAGACTTCGCAGGCCGGCACAACACCGGTCAACTAGCCGTGGCGCAGAAGGCGGGGCAGGCAGTTCCGCCTCTATGACTCCGACGAAACGATAGTTCCATCACCATCCAACAGCCTCACGATCTCATCGTGCAGTCGCCTATCGGACTGATCAAGCCCGTCGAGAACTTCACCGATGGTGACTTCGCTCTGCCGAACCTCACGGGTCTCCGCCCGGGTGATGAAAAGATGTGAGTAGTCGACCGACGCCCCAGCCACCGTCTGCCTCCAGTTCGGGTCCTGCTCGTTCGCGAACCAGGCAGAGGGGCCGAACTTGAGCTGCAGCTGACATTCTCCGAAGTCAGTTCCTCCTCCGGGCACCTCAAAATTGACCGTCCATTCGTATATCCCGGCATAACGTGCACTTACCTCTTGCACGTATTCGGGGCCGAACGTTGCGTTCAGTTGGTCTTTCAGGACGTTGGCAGCGAAGAGGCGCGCCTGCAACTTCAGTCTCTTCAGGAGTTCACGGCCCTCACCGAAACGCTCACGCGCTTGAACTGCCAGATCGTTCGCGAACTTTTCCGCCTCCACGTCCTGCCACTTGCCCTGATACCTCCTCGCTTCTCCCGTCGCGCACATTGCGACGACGAAGCCGACCACATCCTGCTCTTCCACGAGTCCCCTCCCGTTCGAAAATTTCTGACTCATCTGGTCAATGAACGAATAGGCCTCCGGGTTCCGTTGGCGGTAGCCGGGATCGCGATCGATCACTCCGCGAAGCCGCTCGATCAACAGGCTGTAGGTGAGAACCGGGGCGTTCTTCCAGCCTTGGGTCTGAAGCGTTTCATCCCGGTCTCGGCAGAGGAGCACGACGGCGCCCCTCCGTCCGTCGCGTCGGCTGTATTTAAGATATCCCTCGTAACTATGGCCATGCCCGTCGGAGGTGAAGTAATTCTCAACGACGAGCACCGCGGCATCGCTCTCGAGAACCATATCGGCGATGTCTGCCGGCTCATCCGCCACAGCAGTGTTCACTTCCTGCCGGACCCAGTAGCCGGCGTCCGGAAGCGGTTCAGCGCCGGTCTTCTGACGATTAACTTCGTCGATGAGGATTTTCATGAAGGCGTCGCCGAGTCGGTGGGAACCTTCGACCTCCAGAAGCCACGTGAAGACGTTGGAGATCTGTTTCTCGTGGAGTCCGTGGTGCATCACGTCGAAGACATTGAACCCTGGCTCCAAGGATCTTCCGAGCACCGGGAGCATGCCCGTCACGAGATCGTTGGTCATCGCGCCTCCTCCGGTGTGTGCGGTCCATGGCTTCGCGATCGTATCCCGCCCAAAGCTTGGCAGTATCCCCGGCACCCGTCCCATGGGCGTGGCCCATGGACGCCTCGTGACGGGTCCTCCCTACGAATGTCATCGGGGGTTGTTACGTCGCAGCTCTGCTCATCGCAGCGTCGTGCAACCGGCCCGCCTCTATTGAATAGACCTGGTCGCATGCCGAAGAACGGGCGGGATCCGGCCCTGCGTTGACCCGCTGCCAGCTCATGGGTGAGTGTGAACTGTCTGGCCAAACATCCAGTGAGCCGTGTTGATCAGTTCCATCACGGCGCCCTCTGGCATCCCTTCCACCCCGGGGACATATAACCAGCGGTGGCGGCGGCTCCAGAACGGCCCCACGGCTGGTGAGATGCGCCCGCGCAATTGCCGAGGCATCCGTTGATTCACATTGACGAGCCCCAACTGCGTCAACGGCATCACGGCGCGAAGGGTGTAACTACCGCTATGCTCGGCGCGCACCATCATGCTTCTGGCTGGCTCGAAGTCCTGCCAGGGAATCGGACCGATACCGCGCAGCGTCATTCCACGAGTTTCAAGCCTGACCTCTTCACGTTCAAGATCAGCGAACTCGAGCTGACGCCGATACGTCGTAATCAGTAGGGCCAGCCCGCCAAAGAGCATGGCGTAGACCGAGATGATGCCGGAAATGGTCGCCCCCGTGACCCGGAGACTCTCGCCGGACAGAACCAAGCCCAAAGCGATGGCCGCACCCAAGCCGACCAGACTCACGAGCCCGATGAGTACCAGGAACAACCATCGTCTCGCTTTCGACCATCCGGCGGGTCTACCCGGCATCGTCACTACCCCGGTGGTCTGTAGCTCTTCCAGTGCCCGAACGAACGCCGTTGAATTCTCCACATCGACTACGCTACAACAAGGCTCTAGGGCAGCCGTCGTAGCTCGCCATATGTACCCTTTTAGAGCGGTAGTCCACGGTGGCATAGTCGGTACCAGCACTGAGGCCGCAGCATCAAAAGTGCTATTCAAACGTCCGCCTCCTCGACACCGATTCCTGTCGTCCGAAGTGACGTGCCCTGACGGCTCGTACCGTGGGCCACCGGGTGCATCCGACTGCGCTCCCCCGGAAATAAACGTTGAAGCTGAAACCAGCCGGGTTCCGGCCCGAAGAAGCCCTGGAAGCTGGAGGTCTCCAGTCCAACCCTCGACGCGCGCAGGATTCACATCCGTCTTTCAGGAAGTCCATTACGCTTGCGTCAGGGCCCGCATCCTCATCACCGGCATGTCCGGTGCCGGGATGTCGACGTTGCTCGAAGAGCTTGCCATTCGGGGACACCTCACCGTTGATACGGACTACGACAACTGGGAGTTGCCGGGAAGCGTCTGGGACGAGTCGAGAATGAGCGACCTCCTGGCCCGGCACGATGATTTGCTGATCTCGGGCACCGTCGAGAACCAGGGAAGGTTCTACGACCGGTTCGACCACGTGGTGCTGCTGAACGCTCCGGTCCAGGCTCTCATCGAGCGTGTCGCCAACAGGACGAACAACCCGTACGGACGCACCAGGGCACAGCAGGATGAAGTGCGCCGGAATCCGAGGGACGTCGAACCACAGCTACGGCGAGGCGCAACCATCGAGCTTGACGGGCGTCGGCCCGTCTCCGACCTGGCCGACGACATCGAAGCACTCCGATCACCCCGTCATTCCGTCGTGCACTCAAGGCGAGCACGAAGTTCGTGCATCAGGGGCCGATGCCGGCCCAGGGACAACGGTGGAACCGGAACGCGGCAATGCGGTGAGGCGAAAGTCGACCGCGTTCCAGCACGGAGCAACCGCTGTTTTATGCCTTGAGTACGTACTGCAGTGTCTGCACCACCTGATCAGTGGTCTTGCACCAAGCCTGTGCTTCGGCGTCGACCTCCTTGAGCGGATGGACGATGTCTTCGTCGTGCAACGTCATGTATGGCTTGCCCAGGGCTGCGCAGTAGCCGGCATCGAAGGCGGCGTTCCATTGTTTGTACTTATCTCCGAAGCGGACCACCACCAAATCACTCTGTTCAATCAGCGTGCGCGTACGAATGGAGTTGACCTTGGAGGACTGGTGATCACGCCAGAATTGGCTAGAGGTCTCGCCGAGGTGGTCGCCTGCGGCGTCGCTTGCGGGGTGGTCGGTCACCGGCGAGGTGAATTCCACGTCGAGCCCGAGGGCCTCTGCACCACGCTGGATCTCATCACGCCAGTCGGTGTGGATCTCACCGGAAAGATAGACGGAAAAAGTCATGGTTTGATGCTCCTTCATAAATGTCGGTTGGACCTAAAATTGGCCCTTCAGCCAACCTTCCAACAGAACGGCGGAAAGTTCCAACGACCGACAGAAGATGACACGCTCCGGGTTCCCCGCCGCCGCCGTAGGTGGTCAGCCGATAGGTGTCGGATGGTAGAGCGGGAGTCGACCCCGTCACGTCACGGACCACCCTCTGGTCATCTTGTACATCGCATGAACTGTCGACGCACGCCCCAGCCCGATTCACGCCCCCCAGCTAATGGGTGGCTAGGCTGGGTGGATGGCGACAGTTCTTCTCGTGCGGCACGGCCGCACCACAGCTAATGCCACTGGTCTGCTAGCTGGCCGAGCCGCTGGCGTCAGCTTGGACTCGGTCGGGCGTGACCAGGCCGCTCTGACCGGAGAACGGATCGCGCCCGTCCCCATTGCCGGGGTGGTATCGAGCCCACTTGAGCGTTGTCAGGAAACCACCGAAATCATCCTCGAGCGCCAGACCGGCACACCGGGCACGGTGGTCGATCAAGCCCTGACAGAGTGCGATTATGGCCAATGGCAGGGCCGCGCGCTCAGTGATCTCGCGTCCGAGGAGTTGTGGCCGTTGGTACAGACCCAACCGTCCGCCGTCGTCTTCCCCGACGGTGAGTCAATGGCAGAAATGCAGGCCCGGTCAGTGGCAGCAATTCGCCGCCATGATGCGGCCTTCGAAGCCGCGTACGGCCAGGAAGCCGTATGGGTGGCGGTCAGCCACGGTGACGTCATCAAGTCAATCCTTGCCGATGCGCTTGGCATGCATCTTGACCTGTTTCAGCGTATTAACGTCGGCCCCGCCTCTGTATCGATCGTGCACTACGGAACGAGTCGGCCGAACGTCTACGCGACCAACACCAACGCGGGTGATCTATCGTGGCTGACTACCAACACTCTTTCTGGTGATGCCCCGGTGGGCGGCGGTGCAGGACAGAAGGCCCCATGAACCATATGCGCCTAGAATACTGACATGGCTACACGTGTTCACGAATTCGACTGGCCCGATCGGGTCGTCGTTGGCACCCTTGGCCTTCCGGGGGCGCGTACGTTCTACCTGCAGGTGCGTGCGGGGACGCAGATCATCAGCATTGCGCTCGAGAAGCAGCAGTCTGCTCTGCTCGCGGAGAAGATCGACGAAATCCTCGACCAGCTCATCACCATCGATGGCAACCCCTTCAGTGTTCCCACGAACACTCCCGTTGAACTAGTCGATAATGACCAGCTCGAGGTCGTCCAGGAGCAGTTCCGTACCGGAGCTGTGGGCCTGGGCTGGGACCCGACCACGGCCCAAATCGTCATGGAGGCTTACCCCATCACCGATGCTGATGCTGATGGCAACGGCGAATGGCTCGTCGAGGAAGGCACTGACGAGCCCGAAATGCTTCGGGTGCGAATTCCGGTCGGCAGCGCCCGTGCATTCACCAAGCGCACCCGCGAGATCGTCGGGGCCGGTCGTCCGATATGCCCGTTCTGTGGTTATCCCATGGACGCAGACGGGCACAACTGTCCCTCCCCCGAGGTCTGATGGCGACGCCGGACCTCGCGACAGCCGAGCTGACTCTGACCGGTCGCATCACGACGGCGTCCAACGCTACGTTCCTCGGCACCATCGGCAATGTAGTGGTTGTCTATAAGCCGATAGCTGGCGAAACTCCGCTCTGGGATTTTCCGCAGGGCCTCTTGGCTCATCGGGAAGTGGCCGCATATCTGGTCTCGCAGGCCCTCGGCTGGGACATCGTGCCACGCACCTGGCTGCGTGATGGGCCGATGGGTGAAGGAATGGTGCAGCTCTGGCAGGAGCGGGACCGAACCCAAAACGCTGTGGACCTGGTCGCAACGGACCAGGTTCCGGAGACCGGCTGGAAACAGGTTCTCGAGGGGCGTGATGAGAGCGGACGGATAATCGCGCTCGTCCACGAAGACTCGCCTGCCCTCAGACGCATGGCGGTGTTCGACATCATCGTCAACAACGCCGACCGCAAAGGAGATCACATTCTTGCCATGGCTGACGGCCATCGGCACGGTGTGGACCATGGGCTCACCCTCCACAGCGACCACAAACTGCGGACGGTGCTGTGGGGGTGGCTGGGAGAAGCCCTCACCGCCGATGAACGAGACGGCATAGGTCGGGTCAGCGAAGGGCTACAGGGCGGTCTGGGCCAGGAACTGGTGGACTTGCTCAGCGTCGAGGAACTGGCATCTCTCGCGGCACGTTGCACACGGTTGCTCTCAGAGGGCCGGTTTCCATCCCCACGCGGTGAGATGTCCGCGGTGCCTTGGCCCCTTTTCTAAGGCGCCCCCACTGGCCCCGCAAGCTGAGCCACCCGAAAGTGAAGCCGCACAAGGAGCACGGCATTATTGCGACGCACCACGGGTGGAAATATGTGGGTGGCCGTCACGAACATATGTTCCTGGCGGCCACCGCTGTAAGTTTCAGGCCGGCCGGTACCTAGACGTTGAATCGGAAGTCGAC
>JAKDMV010000198.1 GCA_030452125.1 Micrococcaceae bacterium | reverse complement strand
TCTAGTCCAGGTAGTCCCGCAGGACCTGCGACCGGGACGGGTGGCGCAGCTTGGACATCGTCTTGGACTCGATCTGACGGATCCGCTCCCGCGTGACGCCATAGACCTTGCCGATTTCATCCAGCGTCTTCGGCTGGCCATCGGTCAGCCCGAAACGCATCGCCACCACGCCGGCTTCGCGCTCGGACAATGTGTCCAGCACGGAGTGCAGCTGTTCCTGCAGGAGCGTGAAGCTCACGGCATCGGCCGGGACCACGGCTTCGGAGTCCTCGATGAGGTCCCCGAACTCGGAGTCGCCGTCCTCGCCCAACGGGGTATGCAGGGAAATCGGTTCACGACCGTACTTCTGGACCTCGACGACCTTCTCGGGGGTCATATCGAGTTCCTTGGCCAACTCATCAGGAGTCGGTTCGCGCCCGAGGTCCTGCAGCATCTGACGCTGGACGCGGGCCAACTTGTTGATGACCTCAACCATGTGGACCGGGATGCGGATGGTCCGCGCCTGGTCTGCCATGGCACGGGTGATCGCCTGACGGATCCACCAGGTGGCATAGGTCGAGAACTTGAAGCCCTTGGTGTAGTCGAATTTCTCGACCGCACGGATCAGCCCCAGGTTGCCTTCCTGGATCAGGTCCAGGAAGAGCATGCCACGACCGGTGTAGCGCTTGGCCAGCGAGACGACCAGGCGCAGGTTGGCTTCGAGCAAGTGGTTCTTGGCGATCTTGCCGTCATGGACCACCTGTTCCAGGTCCCAGCGCAGGCGCTTGGGCAGGTCGTCGCCGGCCTTGAGCTTCTCGGTGGCGTAGAGACCCGCCTCGATCCGCAGGGCGAGGTCCACTTCCTGTTCGGCATTGAGCAGGGCGACCTTGCCGATCTGCTTCAGGTAGTCCTTCACCGGGTCGGCGGTCGCACCGGCGACCAACACCTGCTGCTGCGGGGCATCGTCGTCATCGCTGGTGATGATGAAACCGCGCGCCTCGTCTTCGCGGGCTGCCGGATCGGCGGGGGCCCCCGATTTTTCACTGTCGGGCTTGGCTGTTACCTCGCCCTCCTCCTCGGCCTCCGGCTCCGCCGCCACCGGTTCGGTGGGCTCGGCTGCTGCCTGGGCCGCCTTCTTGGCCTTGTTCTTGGCGCGCGTCTGAGCGGCCTTCTGCTGAGGCGTCAACTCATCCGTCTCATCGGCTGTATCCACTGCACCCGCTGCGGCTGCGGGCTTCTTGCCCCGGCTGGTGGTGGCCTGAGAGCTTGATTTGGAAGCTGGCACGAATAACCTTTCTCACGGATCGACCGCGGCGCCACCTGACGGGTAACACCACTATGACCCTGTCAAGTCCGGGTTCCGCCACATGGGCGGATCCGAATGAAGGGTCCAGTGGGTGCAACGCCTGCATTCGGCCTTTTGTTCCCGTCTCCGAAAGTGGACGACGGGCGGGACAGTGGCTACCGTCCCCAAGGACACGGACCCAACCGGGTCTGCGGTTAATAGTGTCTCACGTTTCGAGCCCACGCTCGTCATTGGCCGGCCTCGAGACAGCCCGCCCAGGCGGTTTCCCGGTTGGTGGCCCACCGGGGCAACCGCCCCCGGGAAAGGAAGGCGTCCAGCAAGGCGGCCAAACGGTAATCGGGCTCCTCCGAGCGGCAGGTGGCAATGAGGGCATGGGCCCCGCTGCTGTGCCCCTTGGCCCATTCAACCCAGCCCAGGATGCACAGCA
>JAKDMV010000094.1 GCA_030452125.1 Micrococcaceae bacterium | reverse complement strand
TCTAGGCCATGCTTCGCGGCGACATAGGCACTCTTATAGGCGGAGGCGCGCAGCCCATGGATGCTCGAGAGGTTGATGATCCGCCCGAACCCACGTTCATACATGCCCGGAAGCACCGCACGGATGAGCAGGAAGGGCGCTTCGAGCATGAGCCGGTGGATCAGCCGCCAGTCGTCGGGAACGAATTCGTGCACGGGGTTGATGCGCTGGATCCCTGCATTGTTCACCAGGATGTCCGCTTCCAGGCTGAGGTCCTCCAGCGCCGAGGTGTCCCCCAGGTCGATCTGCCATGCCTTGCCGCCGATCTCGGAGGCGACCTGCTCGGCAGCTTCCCCGTTGAGGTCCGCGACCGTGACCGTTGCACCACGCTCGGCAAAGGCCCGGGCACATGCGGCTCCGATGCCGCTGGCTCCCCCGGTGACGATTGCCTGGCGTCCCTGCAGATATCCGCTCATTGCTTTGCTCCCGTTCTCGCACTTCACGCTGTTCCAGCGATCATCGAAGGCGGCCGGCCAAGCAGCACGCCGTTGATCGCTGCACTCGGATCATTGCACGGCAGCGGTGGAACTGTCAGGGGACGGCGGCCTCTGCGGGGCGTCGTGACGGGTGTTATTCGGCGTGTTCATGCCGGGCGTTGGCCCGCCAGCGGATTCCTGCGTCGATGAAGTCGTCGATCTCCCCGTCGAAGACGGCACCGGTATTGCCGACCTCGTGCTCGGTCCGCAGGTCCTTGACCATCTGATACGGGTTGAGCACGTACGAACGCATCTGATCGCCCCAGGAGGCCTTGACGTCACCGGCGAGCGCCTTCTTCGCCGCGTTCTCTTCTTCCTGACGCGCCAAGAGGAGCCGGGACTGCATGACGCGCAGGGCGGCGGCCCGGTTCTGGATCTGGGATTTCTCGTTCTGCATCGAGACGACGATCCCGGTGGGGATGTGGGTCATCCGCACGGCGGAGTCGGTGGTGTTCACCGACTGGCCTCCGGGGCCGGAGGAGCGGAACACATCGATTTTGAGCTCGTTGTCGGGGATCTCTACCGAGTCGGTCTTTTCGATGAGCGGGATGACTTCAACAGCAGCAAAGGAGGTCTGGCGACGTCCCTGGTTGTCGAAGGGACTGATCCGCACCAGCCGGTGGGTACCTGCCTCGACGGATAACGTCCCGAAGGCGTAGGGGGCATTGACCTCGAACGTCGCGGACTTCAGGCCGGCTTCCTCGGCGTAGGAGGTGTCCATGACCGTCGTCGTGTAGCCGTGGCGTTCGGCCCAGCGCAGATACATGCGCATGAGCATGTCGGCGAAGTCTGCGGCATCAACACCACCGGCGCCGGCACGGATGGTGACCACCGCGGCCCGCTCGTCGTATTCCCCGGCAAGCAGGGTGACGACTTCGAGCTGGCTGAGCGCCTTGCGCAGGGACTTCAGCTCCTTCTCGGCTTCGGCCCGGGAGTCAGCGTCGTTTTCCTCTGCCGCGAGCTCGACCAGGACCTCAAGGTCATCAATGCGGGCTTCAAGCCGCTCGATCTTGCCCAGTTCGGATTGCCGGTGGGAAAGCTTGGAGGTGATGACCTGCGCCGCAGCGGGATCGTCCCAGAGGTCAGGGACACCAGCCTGTTCGGATAGCTCGGAGATATCCGTCTTGATCCGCTCGATGTCGGTGACGGCTTCGATGGAGGCGAATGTATTGCGCAGGTCGCGGATTTCCGCGGGAAAGTCAGTAGAAGCCATGATCTTCCAAGACTACGTCATCTGGTGAGTCCGGTTCGGGCACTGGACTCGACGCTGATGGGAATCCCCTCGGGGACGAACCAACCAATAATGGGTGGGCGCACCACCGCGCTCAGGCGCACGACCGCTGTGGTGTCGTCTCCGCTGGAGCTGGCGCGCGCCAGGGCGAATCCGTCGAACCTCTCCGCCGCACCCACGTCGGCCACGTACTTGGCGGCGGCCGCCGCCACTCCTTCGTCGCTCAGACGCAAGTCCAGGGCACCGTCTTCGCCATTTTCCTCCACTTCGAAGCTGTCGGCCGCAGCCGTGACGGCACTATCGGCAACGCTCAGGAGTTTGCGGGCCTGCGTGTTGACCAGGGTTGCAGCCAGGGTCGCGCTGACGGCGAGGAGCACTATCAGTACATAGCCGATGATCAGGATCATCGATTGTCCGGTTTCCTCGGTCATGGGGGGTCGGTGGCGGCCCCACGCCCCGTGCACTCTGCGGCACCCGGGGTGGTGTCCGGTGAACCATCGTCTTCCGGTGGACATGTTCGACTCACCCATACCGATCAACGCGGACGGTTGCCGACGAGGAAGACCGCCCGAAATCAAGGTCCACTCCTGGTGGCAGGTACGGCAGTCCCACACGAATGGAGACATCCACCGTCACCGTCGACCCCGGCTCAAGGCAGGACGGCGAACACCGGTATTCCATCGTTGCCGCCTGGGAGTCCACGGCAAGATTTCCCAACGCCACCTCAACCGCGTTCCTGGCCCGGGCCGCCCCTTCCGTCTCGGTATCGGCAGTCGCGAACGTCCTTGCAGCATGGTCTGCAGCACCGACTGCAGCGAAGGAGGCAGCCTGCAACTGCGAAGCGCTGATGATGAGGTAGGTGACCGGAACCAGCAGGAGGACCCCGAGGAAGATGAATTCAACCATGGAGGATCCACGTTCCGATGAATGCCCATCGGCCCACGTCTGGCGGATTCGTTTCATGAGCTCCCTATCCGCCATATCGCGCCGCTTCCCCGCTGACATGCAGATGCCCACCCACCGCAAAGTACCCCAGCAGTGGTAAGGGAGTGCTGACTGTTATCTTGAGCCCAGGCTGACCGCCGATGGTCGTGGCTGTGAATTCGACGTCCTTGTTCAGTCCCGGCCCCAGCGAACCATCGATGAGTTCCCTCGTACGCTGCGCCCCCTCAGCCGGTGAACGATCAGCCAGTGTGCCGAACCGCGCTCCCGACGCGGCGGCGTCCATCAACGTGTTGCGTACGTGCAGGACAAGTGCCAGTTGCAGAACGGAGACGAACAGCATCGTCAACAGGGCAGATACCATGACGAATTCCGCGACGGCGGAACCGTTCTCCGGACCGGCTTCCGCGCCGTGCTTCGTGCGACACCTGTCGGCATGCTGCAGAGTCTTCATCGAGGCTATCTCGTCCTGGCTCCTCCTAGCCGAGACCGGATACCCGGTTGATGGCCTGGTTGAACAGATCGCTCAATCGCGGGCCCGCGACGGCGAGCAGCGCCGCCACCAGCACCGCAGACATCAGCGTGATCATGACCCACCCAGGTACATCTCCCCGTTCGTCATCGCGAAACCGCGAGCCGAGGCCTTGGACCCTGGCCATGCAGATCAACGTCGCCGTCAATCCGAGTGCCCTGGCTTGGCTCCATGCGTACTTCATTGTGTTGTGCCTTCCTGCTAGATGGCTGGATGCCGCGGATAAGACCCCATTCGGCATTCAGAGGTTCATGTCGATCAGCGAGAGACCCGGATAGACGGCGAAGACGATGGTGAGCGGGAGCATGCCGAAGACAACGGGGATCATCATGCTGATTTCCTTACGCCCGGCAGTCTCCATCAACTCTCTTTTGGCTGCGTCCCGGACATCTTGGGCTTGGGCCCGCAACACTTCTGCCAATGGCGTCCCGCGCTCTGCTGCGACCGTGATTGCGTCGGAAAATCGGGTCATTGCGTTGAGATCAAGTCTTCTGGCCAGCCGTTGGAACGCCGTTGTCATGGGCGTTCCGGATCGAACATCCGCCAATAGGGCCTTGAATTCGTCCGGTAAATCGCCTTCGGCAGTGCTGCAGATACGCTCGATGGCCCCCACTGTGCTCTCCCCCGCCCCCACGGCCAAGGCGATGAGTTCGGCAATGCTCGGAAACTGCCCCAGAATCCTCCGGCTCCGTCGGGTCCCCAGCTCCGTGAGATGCCATTCTCGGAACGCAAATCCCGCTACCCCCGCGATCAACAGCACCGTGATTGCCAGGACCCCGTTGAAGTTCCCCCTCGCCGCCGATGCGACAACGAAAATGCTTCCCAGCAGAAGTCCGGCACCTGCATAAGTCAATTGCGATATCCGGTATTCGGTAACGCTCGCCACCAGTCCTGCCCGTTGGAGCCGCCGTTGAATTCCTCCCCCAGCCGGATTGAAACGGTTCAACATGGTGACAAGATCCTTCAGGACCGGCCAGAGGATCTTGACCAGCGGACCCAGTGGCGTTTCCGCAGCAACTTGACCGGGGCGGGTCCCGGAAGGATTCGCGGCCGGGCGCAATTGCCCGGAAATGCGATCTGAGAACTTCACCCGACGCAGGGCGGGAAGTCTCACAAAACACAACCAGAGTCCTGAGCCCAGCAGCAGCCCCAACGCCAGGGACCAGGCAATTGAGCCCGTCATTTGAGGATTCTTTCCTCGGAGGGCAATGTCCCAATACCCAGCATGATCCTGTAGCACAAGAAGGAAATGAACAGCCCGCCCAAAAGTACGACGGCGCCTCCGACCGTTGAATATGCTTTGACCGCTTGTGGCTGGGACGCCATGAGTAGCAGGATCACCCAGGGAGCAGCGACGGCCAGGCGCGCCGCGTTCACCGTCCATGACTGTCGAGCTTCGAGCTCGCCACGGGTGCGGGCACTATCGCGGAGGAACCCGCCCAAAGTCCCCAGCATCTCTCCCAGATCCGAGCCACCGACCTCGCGGGTGATCATCAGGGCCGCAACGATCTTGTCGGCGACGGGATCTGCCAGTCGGTACCGTAGTCGCTCCATCGCATCAACAAAATGCGACGTTGCCCGGTAGTCGAGCCCGAATTCCGTAAAGGCCGGCCGGAGTTGCTCGGGGCCTTGAACCCCCAATTGCATCAGCGCCTCCGGCAACGACAGACCGGCCCGGATGGCCGACCGAAGATGGTCGACCACATCCGGCCATTGCTCCCGGAGCACCATTGCTCGCTTGGCTGCACGCCAGCGGACGACCAACATCGGGACGAGTGCGCCAAAAGCTCCGAATATGGGAGCGATCAGCGGCGACAACGTCACAACAAAGACGATCACGGCGACGATGACGAAACAGAGCAGCATGGCAGACATGAAGCCAGCGACACTGACCTTATCCAGTCCGGCACGCAACAGCAGCGCCTGGATTCGGCGCTTCCGTGGTTTCGCCGGCTTCGCTGGTTCGCTCCAGCATGCCTGCCAAACCAATAGGAGTCCCAGGCCCAAGACCAGCCCCCAGACCAAAGTCATTGTCCGACCCCCAAGAGCAAGGTCGGGTCGATTCCAGCGTTGTCGAACTTGTCGTGGGCCAGATCCGCCGACGGAGCCATCCGTAGTTCGCCGTCGGTCCGTTTGAACGTCGTCGAGGACTCGATGATGCCGTTTTCGACCCTGCGACCTAGCTTGATGATCTCGGAAACCCTGCGATGCCCCGCAGCACTCCGCTCGCAGTGCACCACCAGGTCGATGCAGGAGGCAACGGTCGGCAGCACGAAATTGGAGTTGATGTTTTCTCCGGCCAGCAGGGGCAGCGTACAGATTTTCGTGACGGCGTCCCGGGCGGAGTTGGCGTGAACGCTAGCCATCCCCGGAAGTCCCGAGTTCATCGCGATCAGCATGTCCAACGCTTCTGCTTCGCGGACTTCTCCGACAATGATCCTGTCCGGCCGCATGCGCAGAGCCTCCTTGACGATGCGGCGCATGTCGATTTGGCCGTGACCTTCCAAGTTCGACTGGCGGCACTGCATGGCCACTACATCGCGCAGTGGAATCTTGAGTTCAAAGATCTCCTCCACCGTGATGACTCGCTCGCGGCTACCGATCCCCGAAGCCAGGCAATTCAGCAGCGTAGTTTTTCCTGCCTGTGTGGCCCCGGAGACCAGCACATTGAGTCCAGCCCCAACAGCGGAGTGCAAATAGTCAGCGGCCTGTCGGCTGAGCGATCCCAGCTCAACCAGATGATCAAGGCGAGATGCCCTGGCAATGAATTTCCTGATGTTGACCGACCAGTGTTTTCTGGTGATATCCGGGATGACCACGTGCAGACGCGACCCATCCGGCAGCGCGGCATCGACAAAGGGTGTGGATAGGTCCAGGCGGCGGCCCGACGTCTTCAACATGCGTTCCACCAGGATCCGCACATGCCCGTCGTCCAACCGAATCGAGGTCAATTCAGAACTGCCGCCCCGCGCAGCAAAAACCTCCGAAGGAGAGTTGATCCAGATCTCCTCGACCTCCGGGTCATCCAATAGCGGCTGCAACGGCCCGAAGCCCGCGATGGCGTCGAAGACCGATCTGCCTGCTTCCTCCAGGTCCCCGAGTCGTGGCAGCCCTTCCAATAAGGATCGTTCATCGTAGTCACGCACTGCCATGTCCACGATCCGACGGATCTCGGCGACATGTTCGGAAGGGTCCAGTCCCCG
Organism: Micrococcaceae bacterium; assembly: GCA_030452125.1. Classification (GTDB taxonomy): domain Bacteria; phylum Actinomycetota; class Actinomycetes; order Actinomycetales; family Micrococcaceae; genus Arthrobacter_H. The sequence goes on along the minus strand of JAKDMV010000094.1, from coordinate 4,507 downwards.
GCGCCGAACACGCTCGCGTGCCTCGTCCTCGATGGTGCGTTGTCCGTCCACCTGCATCTCCCGTGCAAAGTTCTGGGCACAGGACTTGATACCCGTGGTGTCCTCCGCTGGGACAACTCTTGTGACGTTACCCACACCGCATGCATCAAACAAGGGATTAGGCCCATGTGTGGAAAATCCTTGTGCATGTTATCCACAATATTTCGCTAATAAATATTGCGCTTGTGAATCCGGGCTAACGTGACCTGGAGCCGGGGATCATTGAGCGAAAGGCGCTTTCACATGACACTTCACGTCGCCGTCGTCCGACAGCCCTGGGGCCCGTTCGACGCTGCCCGGACAACGAGTTTCGAAGTCACCGGCCCCGACGGTCTATCGGGGGCCGAGCTGGGAAGTGTCCTGACCGATCTGGGCTACGCGCGACTCCGTCTGGCCGGTGGCGGACAGCTGGATCAGGTGGAACAGCTCCCCACCGAGGGGATGGTGACCCTCACACCGTTCAGCCGACCATTTTCACCTCCGCCTACGCCCTCCGAAATATGGCTGGTTGCCATCAAAGGACCGGATTGTGGTCCCCGTCTGCTCCTGACCCGCGGGAGATACTCCATCGGACGCGGTGACTGCGACCTGGCTACTTCCGATCCCGGGCTTTCCCGCCACCATGCCGACATCATCGTCGACAAGACCTCCATTGCACTTGTGGAAACCACTGGTCCACGATCAACCGGACGCGGTGTCTCAAAACCAAGGAAACAGTTCCTCGGCGCCGACGACGAGTTCTCCCTGGGGAACACCACCTTCCGCATTCACTCCGTCCGGGTCGATGGCCATGCGCGGTCCCCCTATGATCGTCCGGCTCCATGGCCGCCACCTCCGACGCAACTATCACGCCCCGCTTCCGGCAGCAGGCCGTGGCTGATGATGACTACAGCGGCCCTCCCCCTCCTCATCGGTATCGTTCTGGCGCTGACCCTGGGTTCATGGTTCTTTTTGGCTTTCAGCGCTTTCGGCCTCGTCACCGGCGGGGTCCCGGCGACCATCGAGCTCAATTCACGTCGTCATTTGCGTCGACGTATCCACGGCATCTCGACGGAATTGATCCAGGACATGGAACACCTGGTCCCACCAGTCGGACTCCAGGTTCTCCAAAACACGAGAAGGGGCAGCGCCTCGCTCAAAGCACGGCAGCCAGCAGCTGTCTCCCACCCCCTGCGTCTTGGGTCAGGACGCGTGGTCCCACCACTCATCCTCCAGCCACCTTCCGACCGAGGTCCCCAGGTGCCTTCCGTCAACGCTCCCGTCATCATCACGATTTCTTCAGGTAAATTGGGGCTCCTGTCGGGACCAGAACCGGGCCTCGGCCCGCTCATCCGCTCGGCCGTCATCCAGCTTTCCCAAGCCTGTTCTCTTGCGGCTTCGACCCTGATGATCATCGGCGGGACCGATACCCTCCCAATGGAAGTACGGCTCATGCCGTGCCTGCGCGTGTGCAACGACGCGGATGAAGCCTTGCTGCTCATACCCGCCCTGCACCCTTCCTCGGTCCTGCTGGTCACGCCAGGGACCCTCGGTGGAGACCGCATCGCTGCGGCGATCCGCGGTATCGACGGGGACCGCCAGCCGCCGGCCCTGATCCTCACCACTCCAATATCCGAGGCCACGGCCGACTGGAGTCTCGACCTCACCACGTCCACGTTGAGCCACGGCGACGACGAGGTTCTGGTCGCGGTGGACGGCATCTCCTCCGCGACTTTCTCCACGGCCTGCAGGTCATCCCAACAAGAGCTGGAGTTTCCTGCTGCGGGGGCAGCCGCACGCGACGACGAACTCGATACACCTCGCGGAGGTTCGGCAGGGCACACCCCCGTCTGGCAGGCCTCCTCGGCAGAATCACTCCTGAGTCGATTTGGTGTCTGTGAGGGGACTGCCGTGTCCTTGGACTTCGTCTGCGATGGTCCCCACGTCCTCGTCACGGGAACCACCGGCTCGGGAAAGTCCGAACTCCTCAAGGCCATGACCCTGGATCTGGTCTGCCGCTACGGTCCGGATCAGTTGTCGCTGCTCCTGCTGGATTTCAAAGGTGGAGCCACGCTGGGGCCCTACGCAGAAACACCACATTGCCAAACCCTGGTGACTGATCTCAATGCCGAATCCGGAGAACGGGTCCTCGGCGGACTACGAGTTGAACTACAGCGCAGGGAATCACTCTTCAAGGAGGCAAAGGCAGAAGACTACGCCCGCTATCGGGCCCTTGCCGATTCGGTGTCCGGACCACTTCCGCGCCTCGTGGTCATCGTCGACGAGTTTCGTGTCCTCAGCGACGAACTGCCCGACGCCGTTCCTGAACTCATGCGCATCGCAACAGTGGGGCGGTCCCTGGGTGTGCATCTGCTGCTCGCCACCCAACGCCCGCAGGGAGTCGTCACGGCGTCCATGCGCGCCAACATCAACACGGTCATCGCCCTTCGTCTGCTCAGCCCACTGGATTCGAGCGAGCTCCTTGGCACTTCGGCGGCCGCCGAACTCCCTGCGTCCAGCCCGGGGCTCGGCTTCATGCGTCGAGCCGGTGATCCGCCCATGCCTTTTCGGTCCCTGCCCGTCGGCGACGACGCACCGGTCTGGAAGGTGTGGGAAACAGGCCCAGGGTTCCAGGACTGCCGTCCCATCACGACGATCCACCGACCACAGCCCGCGGATTCTTCCCCGGCAGGGCTTCTGGAACGAAGGACCTCGGATGTCCAGGAGCCGCCGTCCCCGGTCGCGACGTTCGCTGCACCGCTCCCTGTCGAACTCCATTTCATACCGCGACGGCTCCGTACGCAACGGCCCGAGGGGGCCATCGCGCTCGGCCTGATCGACGACATCGAGCATCAGCGTCTGCTGCCGCTGTGGTGGATTCCTGAATCCCAAAGACGCCTAGCAGTCATCGCCGGTCCAGGAAGTTCCGCTGCCGCTTCGCTCCTCGGACTACTCAACACCCTCGCTCAGGGGGAACCGGAGCGCCACATCTACGTGTTGGACGGGGCAGGACACTTCGGCCCCGGTTCCGGGAACCCACGTGTCGCCGGTTACGTCACTGCCGGGGAACCGGAACGTGTCCATGAACTCCTGGACGTCTTTGATGCACCGCCGGATGCCGCAGACCAACCGACAGCAACTCGGGTCCTGCTCGTCAGCGGACTCGCGGCATGGGCCACGGTGCTGGGGGTTTCGGACTTCGCTTCCCTCGATGACCGGCTCGCGGCCCTGGCCCGTACGACGGAGCGGGAAAACACGTGTCTCATCGTCACCGGGGATCGTGATCTGACCTCCTCCCGGTTCCACGCTTTGGCAGACCATCGGCTGTACCTCCGTTTTGGCCTGGGCGAAGAAACCTTGATGGGCTGGCCACGACTCAAGAACACCGGTCCATACCCGGGGCGCGCCGTATATACGTCCCCCCTTACCCCTGAGCGGGGGGTCGTCGTCCAACTCTGTACACCGGCGCCATCGACCGTCCAGGCCCAGGGCCCGCCGACCAATCTGCCGCTTCGCTCGTGTCATCCCCTGCCTTCACGGGTCGGCACAGACCAGCTGCCGCGCATCGACCGCCACCCGGGCCGATATCAGATCGGGCTCATGGCGCCGGAACACCGGCCGTGGATCTGGGAACCCGGCCGCGTTGGTCTCGTCCTGGGCGGCCCGGGAACAGGAAAATCGAACGTCCTGCGCATGATGGCCGGCCAGCTGGGGTCCGGCCTCGATATCCGCTGGTCCTTGGGCCCGGCCACTGACCCACCGGACTTGTTGTTCCTCGATGACGTTCTGGCACTCACCGACGCCGACCTGGCTCATCTGGATTCCCTGATCCGCTCAGGCACCCATGTCGTCATGTCGGCCTCACCCGAACGGGTCGGGCTCGCTCGGCTCCCCCCGGTGGCACGAATGCTCCCACCGGCTGCGTTTCTTCTGCTCAACCCCCGGCAAGCCAGTGACGGGGACTTCCCCGGATGGAGGCTCCGGCCACATCAACTGGCACTGCCGGGGCGGGCCGTCGTGCTGCGCCAGGGAAGGCTGACCCAGATCCAATGTGCCGTCGCGGATGGTGCCGACGCCTAGTTTTGTGGTGTGCGGTCTCCGAAGAATGCAGTGGCCTTCGGATCAAAAATCAGCAGGATGATCGCTGCCGCCGGGATCAGCAGCGTCAGGCCCAGCACCAGGCTCCACCCCCCGCTCCCGAGGAACGAAACAGCAAAGATGACCTGGAAGACCTGCCAGACCACGGCGGCCGCGCGTGTCCAGGCATTCCCCTTGAACACCTGGACCCCGACGTTGGCCTGCCATGCTGCCGCCCCGAGAATCAGAACGAGCATGAAGATGCGCCCACCCATCGACAAGGGTCCGGGTTCACCCAGCGACGTGGCGTACCAAGCAGCCGCGCCCAGTGCAGCGACGGCCTCGAGCAACAACAACATCGCCACCACGACGATCGATGGCGGGCGCCGACGGACGGCTGCCGGATCGTGGG
>JAKDMV010000197.1 GCA_030452125.1 Micrococcaceae bacterium | reverse complement strand
GGTGGGCCCTACCGGGATCGAACCGATGACATTCACGGTGTAAACGTGACGCTCTACCAGCTGAGCTAAAGGCCCTTGCGGGGATCGAGCTTACCGGCAATCGGCCCCGCCACCAACTCGGGGTCACGACGCCTACGTCAGCGGCGCAGCCGGGCGATGGCGTCGAAGTAATCCTGTTCCTGCCTCGCTTGGCCGATGCCGCTGCTGAAATGATCCACCACGCGTCCGCCGGCGAGCAGGAACGTTGAGCGCAGGGCCCGGCCCTGCTCCTCGTCGAAGCAGCCGTAGGCCCGGGCCACCTCTCCGTGGGGCCAGAAATCGGCCAGCAGATCGAATCCGAGGTCCTGCTCGGTGGCATAGGCCCGCAGGGCGTGCTTATGGTCGACGGAGATCCCGTGCAGTGAAACCCCGGACGCTTCCAGTTCCGGACGCTTCCGGTCCAGACCAACCAGTTCCCCCGTGCAGACCCGGGAAAAGGCAAACGGGTAGAACACGAGGAAAGCCCGTGCGGCGCCGATGCCCTCCAGCGAGACCGGCTCACCAAACTGATTCGGGAGGCTGAAGGCAGGAATTGCTGAACCCACCAGCGGGTGGGTTCCCGGCTCAGCCGTCATTAGTTCTTTCGACGACCCACGAGCCTGGTCGCCGTCCAGTCTTCGGACACACCTTCACTGCTGGTGACGTGCAGCCCGGCCGTCGGGGCGGCTTCCTGGATTTCGGGCACGCCGACGAAGCCGTCACGACCCGATTTGGGGGTCATCAACCAGATGACGCCGCCTTCATCCAAGGTGGTCAGCGAATCGACAAGTTCGTCCACGAGGTCGCCCTCGCCATCGCGCCACCAGAGGAGGACGCCATCGACGACTTCATGCTCGTCCTCGGCCAGCAGTGCGTGGCCGGTAACTTCTTCCAACGTGTCACGGAGACCGTCGTCAACGTCGTCGTCATAACCCAGCTCCTGGATCAGGTCTCCATCCTTGAAGCCCATTTTCTCCACGGCTGCGGTCTTAGCCGCTCCGGCGTCGCTCACGTTTCTCCTCCCACTAGATGCATATACACCTCTCAAGCCAACACCTTTAAACACTTCCCATCAAGCGCAGAGCCCGCAAACACGCCCCAGCGGCGAAAAACGCACCACCCGGGCCCGGATCTGGGCACCGAACGTACGGTCGTTCACGGCCCCCGTACGTCTGTTCTTCCGGTCACCGAGGTCACGGACACCTCTCCCGGCTACGCATCACCAGAGAAAGGCAACTACAGTAGACGGGATGGACTCGCACCCACCCGGTGTGCGTCCATCGTCAAGCGGCCTTGCCGCCGCGACGCGCCCCGCTCCAACAACGGGAACGTCGCATTCCCCACGCTGTAACCCGTACCGAGGAGAAGTTGGACGTGGCTGAAGAGGAACACATTTCCCACATTCGCAGTGGCTTGACCAGCCAACTGCCGGACCGCGACCCGGAGGAAACCGCCGAATGGATTGAATCCTTCGACGGTCTGGTCGAGGCCCAGGGCACCGAACGGGCCCAGTTCATCGTCCGCTCCCTCCTGCAACGCGCGGGTGCCCAGAGCGTCGGTGTCCCCATGGTGACCACCACCGACTATGTCAATACCATCCCCGTGGATCAGGAACCCGAGTTCCCCGGACACGAAGAGACCGAACGTCGTTACCGCGCCTGGATGCGCTGGAATGCCGCCATCATGGTCCACCGCGGCC
>JAKDMV010000093.1 GCA_030452125.1 Micrococcaceae bacterium | reverse complement strand
CCATGCCCGGGATGTTCAGGTCGGCGTCCTTGATCGCCCCGGTGGCGAAGATGACTGCGTCGTACATGTCACGGATGTCGGCCAGGGTGATGTCCTGGCCGTAGTTGACGTTCCCCAGGAAGCGGATGTCCCCGCGGTCCAGGACCTTATGCAGGGCCTTCACGATGCCCTTGATCCGCGGGTGGTCCGGGGCGACGCCGTAGCGGATCAGCCCGTAGGGGGTCGGATACCGGTCGAAGAGGTCGATGCTGACCTCGAACTCGCGTTCGGCCTTGGTCAGGATGTCCGCGGCATAGACGCCCGCAGGACCGGCGCCGATGATGGCGACTCGCAGCGGACGATCAGCAGCTGGGTTGGACACTGTTTTTCCTTTCGGCGGTACTCCTGGGATGCGTCATTCCGGAGAATAATTAACACACGGCCACCTAGTCTAATTGCCAGAGCGCCGGCCCGCGCATTTGTGTGGGAGCGCACACACCAAGGGGGCGGGTGGCCGGCCGGCCACCCGCCCCCTTGGGACGTCGATCGCAGCGTGGTGCACCGCGATCCATCAGCGGATCAGCTCCAGATGCCCTGGACCTTCCCGCTGGCGTCCTTGGCCGTCACGGAGTTCTCGCCCAACAGCTTGCGCGCCCTGTGCACGAGCTGGAGGGTTTCGTTGGCGGCATCGATCCAGTCCTTTTCGACGCTGGAATAGGCATCTCCCGAGTTGTTGTCCTCCCAGTTGTCCTTGACGAACTTCGTCTGGGATTCGCGGTCGCCGATGATGCTTTCGATGCGTCCGGCAATGCGGATGATGTCGCCTTCGGTACGCGAGGCGGCGTCACTGTCAAACTGAATGAGGCCTTCTTGCATGTTCGATTCCTTTGCTGCGGGTCCGTGTCGGACCGGTATGTCGGGTTGGTGGGGCGCTGGTGCGCGTGGACAGCCCCCGGAGGCGCTGCGCGGTAGTGGCTATTTGGAGAAGCTGAAGCCCGAGGTCTTGGCTCCCGCAGCCTGTCCTTCGGCTTGCTTGCCTTCGGCATCGAAGGCGTCATCCATCTGGACGTAGTGCTTGGCGCTCTCGGCCTGACCCTGCGAAATACCCGACAGTGCCTTGATCAGGTCCTGCTGGACCCGCTGGGACTCGACCATGAAGTTCTGGTAGGAGACCGCCCCCTGGCCCTTGAAAGTGGTCTTCAAGTCCTCGACGCCGTCGACGAGCTCCTCGACCAGTCGCACCAGCTCATCGCCGGAGCCGCTGGACTCTTCAGCCGCCTTGTTCATGGCGTTGACGTCCATTTTTCCCTTGAAACTCATATCCCGCTTCCCTTCATCGATGCGTGGCGGTGGCCTCGCTGACCGTGCTTTGCTTGCTACCAGCTAACGGCAAGGCAACAAACAGGGTCAAGCGTCCTGCATGGGGAGAACTACCCATGCCCCCGGTTTCCTGCCATTTTTCGTCCATCGACCTGACATGATGGACTCACACCACCACATTGTTAGACCGAAAGGGCTCCATGGCGACTGAATTCGACAACCAGCTCATCGAGTCGGTCGCCGTCCGTCGCAACCGGGTCACCGATGCCCTGCTCTATGGCGAGAACCCGACCGAGCGCCGTTGGAAGGCCACGACGAAGCAGTTCCTCTTCAGCCTCGTCGCCGCGGCCTTGATCACCGCCATCTGCATCGGGATCTCCTTCGTCTCCAACATGCTTGCCACCCGAGCCGAGGAAAAGAAGCAACGGCAGGATCAAATGCAGAGTTCCGCCGCCGCCTTCATCGGGCCGACCCAGTCGGCCTGGTCTTCGTCCAACCCGAGCCCGAGCCCCGGAAGGATGGGGAACTAGCCCGTCATGGCCCAGCCCTACACACGCGTGACCCTTGTGGGGGAACGCCGCAACGCCGACCTCCTGCTGCCCGCCACCGAATCGGTGGGAACACTGATGCCGCAGATCCTGGACCTGCTGGGCGACAACCCGGGCGACGCCGTCGCGACCAAGGTCCTTCTGACCGCCAGCGGGGAACCCATCCCAGCCCGGGAGACCTTGACCCAGGCGCAGGTCTTCGACGGGGCACGGCTGACCCTGCTCAGCAACAGCGAAGCCCCGCCCCCTGCCGTCGTCTATGACATCTCCGATACCGTCGTCGAGCAGTCCCGTGAAGTACGCGGTTCCTGGGACCGGACCCATCTGGTCACCGCGTCGGGGATCTTCGCCGCATTCGGGCTTTGGCTGGCGCTGGACATCCTGTTGGGAAGGTATCTGCCCGATGCCCGCTGGTGGGTCCTGCTCGCCGTGGGGGCCGGGCTGCTGGCACTGGGCGCCTCGGTCTCCGCTGCGTCCCGCCCGGTGGCCTCCGCCCTGATGGGCGCCGGATGGGGGGCGGGCATGATCGGTCTGCTGCACTGGACCGCGGCTCCCTCGTTGCGATTGCTGCTGGCCGCGGCAGGCACCGCCGTATTCGTCGCCTGCCTGGCCACGGTGCTCAAACATCCCCGGGCCGTCCTGCTGGGTGCCGGTGTCCTCGGGACGTTGGCCGGCATCTGGGCCGTGGCCCTACCCCTGGCCCGGTGGACAGCGGCCAGCACCGATACCGACCTCCTCGTCGGGGTCGGTGCCATCGCGGCGATCTGTTCGGTGCTCATCATGGGCCTGCTGCCGGCCCTGGCCCTGTCCCTGTCGGGTTTGTCCACCCTCGACGACCAGCGGGCCAACGGCACCTCGATCTGGCGCCGTGATGCCATCACCGCCATCCGTTCGGCCCACGCCGGCCTCACCCTGGCCACCGTGGCCGCAGCCCTCTCCGCGGCCGCCGGGATGTGGCTGGTTGCCACGGGCGATCGGCATCCGGTCTGGACGCTTCCCCTGCTCCTTGCTCTCGCGTTGGCAACCCTGCTGCGCTCGCGGGCCTTCCCCCTGGCCCTGGAGCGCTATTCGCTCTATGCCGCCACCGCCATCGGGGTCCTGGCCGGTGCCGGGGCCCTGACCCGGCTGAACGAAGACACCGTATGGATTGTCGGGCTGTCGATCCTGGTGCTGGCCGTGGTGATCGGCCTGGGGTTGGCCGTGGATCTTCCGGACCATATCGAGGCACGGATCCGACAGATCTGTGAACGCCTCGAAACCCTGGCCATCCTCGCCACGATCCCCTTGCTCATCGGCTACTTCGGCGTCTACGCCCAAATGCTGGACACGTTCTAGCACGGAGGACCTTCCATGACCGCACCTCAGACTCCCGGCCACCCCGCGGGCGAGCAACCACTCGACCCGTGGGGACAGCCGATCACCGATCCCTGGGCCCCCGCACCGGGCCGCCGGCGCGCCGGTTCCGTCCCGGCTCCCGGCCCTTCCGCCCCGCCTGCCCAGTCCTCCCCCGGCACCCTGGGGGCCCCGCTGGAGAACGACCGACGCCGGCTCTCCGGCGTCCGCGCCACCGGGGGGTCCTTCCCGCGGGCCCTGCAGATGTTGTTCGGCGGCAAGCACCGGGCCACGCAGGTCAGCCAGTTTGCTGCCGGCGTGCAGGCGCCGGTCACCACCGGTCGACGGATCGCCGTGGTCTCGACACGCGGCGGTGCCGGGAAGACGACTGCCTCCGCACTGCTCGCCCGCACCTTTTCCGCCCTTCGGCCCGACAGTGTCTGCGTCCTGGACCTCGACCCGGGCCACGGAAGCCTCGCCCTGCGGCTGGGACTCGATCAGGCTCCCTCGCTGGACTCCATCGTTCCCGAACTCACGAACGGCGCCCAACCCGGGGCCGCGCATCTGGCAGGGTTGCTGGCCCCGGCCGCCGAAGGCCTCTATGCAACGGGTCCTCGGTCGGGGTCGGCACAGCGAACCGGCGCCCCGTTGCTCCGCGAAGCCGCCTCCACGGTCTCGAGGTATTTCCCGATCACCCTGCTCGACTGCCCCACCGGTCTGCAGGCCCCCGAGACCCAGGCGGCGCTGGCCGATTGCCATGGGGCCCTCTTCATGGTCCCGGCGACCCTATCCGGCCTCGATGACGCGCTGGCGGCCTTGTCCAGATGGCGGGCGAACCCGCTGTTGTCCGGCTTGCCCCTGACGGTGCTCGTGATGCAGCAGGACCGTTCATCGGCCCTGCAGGCCCTCGATCAGGCGGGCCGGCTCTCCCGCCTCGGATTCGATGCCCATGCCATCGGCTACGATCGCCATCTGGCCGCAGGGGCCCTCATCACCTTGCCGTTGATGCTTCCTGCCCATCGGGAGGCTGCCACCGCACTGGCTGCCCGTAGCCTCGAACTGGCCAACGGGGTCCGGTAGCCGATGGCCCAGCGAATCATCCACCGCCCAGCGCGGACCTCGGCACCACTGCGCATCTTCCGCCCCTTCCTTCTCGACGGTCCCCCACCAGTCGAAGGCGAGGCCCCGGGGCTGAACCTGATGTCCATCGTGCCCATGCTCGGTGGCGCCGTCTCCATGACCGCCATGATGATGTTCCGCAATTCCCCGTTCGCGGCCATCGGCGCCATGATGATGATCGTGACCGTGGTGATCGCCATCTTCATGATGTTCTCCAACCGGGGCAAGGCCGTGAGGACGCGCACCCAGCTGCGCGAGAACTACATGCGCTATCTGGAACGCTCCCGGGTGAACATGCGCTCCGACGAGATCGAGGCACTCGGCGTGGCCCGGCAAAGCGCCCCACCGCCCGAGGCCCTCTTCGACATCGTCCGCACCCCCATGAGGCTCTGGGAACGCCGGCGCGGAAACGAGGACTTCCTGCACGTCAGGATCGGTTCCGGGTCCCGCCCCTGCCGGGACATCACGGTCAACGACGTCTCCGGCGCCACCCAGCAGACCGATTCCTTCATGGCCGCTGAAGCCGAAATCCTCAGGCGCCGTTTCTCCACCAGCCCCGACATGCCGGTGACGGTTCCGCTCGATTCGGTGGGGAACGTCAGCATCATCGGCGACCGCGACTTCGTCACCGCCACCACCCGGAACCTCCTGGTTTCCGCCAGCGCGTTCCATTCGCCCGAGGATCTGGGTCTGGGCATCAGCACGCCCGAGGATTTGCGGGACGACTGGCAGTGGGCGACCTGGTTGCCGCATCTGGCGGACCAGGGCCGCAGTTCGGGGGTGGAACTGGAGCGTCGGATCGGCCCCGACCTGGCGTCGTTGGCCGACATCATGGATACCGATCTGCAACGGCGGGCCAAGATCGCCGTGGAAGCCAAGAAGGTCAATAGCCGGGCCAGCCAGGCCTTGGCACGGCTCGTCGTGGTCTCGGATACCCATGGATCCCGGGCCCAGGAGCTGCCCTTGGCCGACCGGTTCCTCACCCCCGGGGATCTCGGCCTCACGGTCCTGCACCTGGTGCACGACCGGAGCGAGGAACCCAGCGACATCACCATCCGGATCACCCAGACCAGTGAGGGGTTCCAGGTCCAGGACTACCGGGCGGATCCGGTGCATCCCGACGTCTCCTCCGGATCCCTGGACCCCCTCTCCGTCGCGACGGCTGATGCGCTGGCCCATGAACTGGCTCCCCTGCGGCTCTCGGCCGACTCGCTGGAGCATGGGGGGTCCGGCCAAGGCGCCGAGAGTTTCCTCGGCATGCTCGGGCTCAGCTCGAACCTGGACCGGGCCGATATAGAGCGGACCTGGAAACCGCGTGGCGACGCCGAATTCCTGCGGATCCCGTTGGGGCCCGACGACGCCGGCCGTCCCACGGTCCTGGATCTGAAGGAGTCCGCGCAATTCGGCATGGGTCCGCATGGGTTGTGTGTCGGGGCCACCGGTTCGGGCAAATCGGAGATGCTGCGTTCACTGGTCTTCGGACTCCTGGCCACCCACTCCCCGGACGTGCTGGCCATGGTCCTCGTGGACTTCAAGGGCGGGGCTACCTTCGCCCCCTTCGAGGGGGCGCCGCAGGTCACAGGCATCATCACGAACCTCTCCGATGACCTCTCACTGATCGAACGCGTCTATGCCAGCCTCAACGGCGAGATCCTGCGCCGCCAGGAGGTCCTCAAGGCCGCCGGGAACATCGCCAACATCACCGATTACCAGGTCCACCGCAACGAACGTCTGGCCCGCGGGGAGGACATGGCCCCCTTGCCGCATCTGGTGGTCATCATCGACGAGTTCGGTGAACTGCTGACCGCACGCCCCGATTTCATCGACCTGTTCCTGTCCATCGGACGCATCGGCCGCTCCATCGGCGTCCACTTGTTACTGAGCAGCCAGCGCGTCGAATCCGGAAAGCTCAAGGGCCTGGAAACCTATCTTTCCTACCGGTTGGGCCTGCGCACGCTCTCGGAATCCGAATCGCGGACCGTGCTGGACAGCCCCGATGCCTTCCACCTGCCCCCGGTGCCCGGCTACGGCTTCCTCAAGGTCGACACCACGGTCTATACGCGATTCAAGGCCGGCTACGTGTCCGGCCCCGTGGAGGACGTCCGGCAGGACGAGGCGGATGAACTGGCCCCTGCCGAGGTCGCCGAGGTGCTCAGGGTCCCCCGCTATGCCGGGGAGGAGCCCGACGGGGACGAAGGCACCGCCAGGAAGAAGGACGTGGCCGCCAAGCGCACCACCGGGCCGACCGTGATGTCCACGCTGATGGATACGCTGCGCTCCTTCCCGCGTTCGGTCCAGGAGATCTGGTTGCCTCCGCTGCCGGCCGCCATCCCCCTGGATGCCGCAGCCGGCGGCGTCCATCCGGGGGAACATGGCCTCCAGCTGGGGGCGGGAGGCGGTTTGCGGGTGCCGATCGGTCTGCTCGACGACCCGGCCAAGCAGTGGCAGGGCCTCTGGCAGATCGATTTCGGTTCGGGCGGTGGGAACCTGATGATCACCGGAGGCCCGCAGTCAGGTCGCAGCACCTTGTTGCGCACCGTGGTGGCTTCGATGGCCCTGACCCATTCCCCCCATGAAGTCGGCATCTACTGCATCGACCTGCTCGGTTCCGCTTTGCTGCCGCTGGGAGGGTTGCCCCATGTCGGGGGAACTGCGATCCGTACCAACCGGGAGGTCGTCCGCCGCACGGTGGAGGAGCTGGTGGGCATGCTCATGGTCCGTGAGCGGGTCTTCGAACACCACCAGATCGATTCCCTGACCACGATGCGCCGGATGCACGCCGACGGGCGGCTGCCCGAACTGCCCAGCGCCGATATCTTCCTGGTCATCGACGGTTACGGGCAGATCGCCGACGACTTCGAGGAGATCCAGGAAAACGTCTTCGCGCTGATCATGCGCGGTGGGGGCTACGGCATCCATGTGGTGACCACCTTGAACCGCAATGCGGAACTGCGCATGGCCCAGCAGGGCTTCTTCGGCAACAAGATCGAAACCGCCCTCGCCGAACCCTCGGACTCGCAGATCGATCGGAAGGTGGCCCCCGGGATCAATCCGGAGGCCCCCGGACGGGCCTTGTCGGACCGCAAGCTGATCGGCCATGTGGCGCTGCCTCGGATCGACGGGGTCCACGATCCCGAGGACCTCTCCGACGGGCTGAAGGACCTGGTGGCCCAGGTGGCCGAACACACCACTGAAACCGCCATGAAGGTCCGGGTGCTGCCTCCCAGCGTCGCGTGGGACCAGGCGCCCGCAGCCTCGGGCCGGGGCCGGTTCCCGCTCGGGCTGCGCGAGGTCGACCTCGGAGACCACGTCCTGGATCTGCAATCCAAGGACCGCCACCTGATCCTGCTCGGCGACGAGGAATCTGGTAAATCCAACATCCTGCGCAACGTTATCGCCACCCTGGTCGCCCAGCACGCCCCGGATGACTTGCTGTTCGGCGTCTACGACCCCCGCAAGGGGCTCGACGACGTCGTGCCCGACGACTATCTGGGTGGTTACGCCGGCAGCGCCATCGTGGGCGAGCAGCTCTCCGGGGCCCTGGCGGCCGAACTGGAGCTGCGCAGCACCGGAGGCGACGAGGAGAACAAGCCCAGCAAGGCGAAGCTGGTGGTCATCGCCGACGATTACGACGTGTTGACGGCCAGTGGTTCCTCCCCGCTGTCACGCCTGACCCGATACCTGCCCATGGCTGATGAACTGGATCTGCATGTGATCCTGACCCGCAAGGTGCGCAGTGCCAGCCGCGGAATGTATGAATCGTTCTTCTCCACCCTGCGCGACGCCGGAACGGCCGCCCTGATCATGAGCGGGGACCGGTCGGAGGGTGGACTGATCAACAACATCCGGGCCCGGCCGCTTCCCCCGGGACGCGGCCAGCTGGTCCAGACCGGTCGACCGGTGCAGACCATCCAGACCTATTTGAACTCCGACACGGAATAGCCCCCGGAATGCGGAATAGGCCGGGCACGCCCCGGGTTGCCAGAGGTATGTCCCACCAGAGCGCCTCCGAAGCACCCGTACGTCCGGGAACGGCGGGCGCCGCACCCCGGCCGAGCCGCGCCGGATTGGGGCAGGGTCTCGGTGCCTACGGGCTATGGGGCCTGATGCCGCTGTACTTCATGACGATCGCGATCGCTTCACCGACCGAGATCGTGGCCAGTCGGATCGTGTTCAGCCTGGTCTTCTGCCTGCTGCTCATCACCATCACCCGCAGCTGGGATGACCTGGGCGTGCTCTTGCACGATCGCCCTGCCCTGCGACGGCTCTCCCTCGCCGCGGTCCTGATCACCGTGAACTGGGTGACCTACGCCTTTGCCGTGCTCAACGGGCACGCCGTGGAGGCCTCTCTGGGCTACTTCATCAATCCGCTGGTTTCCGCTGGCCTGGGAGTTCTCTTCCTGAAGGAACGATTGACCCGGCTGCAATGGACGGCCCTGGGATTCGGGCTCGCCGCGGTACTCGTGCTGACCTTCGCCTACGGTTCGGTGCCGGTGATCGCCTTGACCCTGGCCTTCTCCTTCGGCCTCTACGGCTTCGTGAAGAACCGGGTGGGACGCACCGCCACCGCCGTGACCAGCCTGACCTTCGAGACGGCATTCTTGACGGTTCCCGCACTGGTCTTCCTGGGGTGGCTGATCTCCCGGGGCGAGGCGACGGTACTGAGCAGCGGTCCCGGACACTTCTGGCTCATGGCCGCCAGCGGCATCGTCACGGCGGTACCCCTGCTGCTCTTCGGCGCCGCGGCCCGGCGACTGCCGTTGAGCACCCTGGGGACCCTGCAGTTCCTGAACCCGGTGATGCAGTTCATCATTGCGGTGGCCATCTTCGGGGAGGCCATGCCGGCCGAACGACTGGCCGGCTTCGCCCTCGTCTGGGTGGCCATCATCCTGGTGGCGGTCGACATGCTGCGCCGGCCCGGTCCTCCCCGGATGGCTCGCCGCGCGGCAACTGCCACCGCGCTTAAGCACGACGGCGCCGGACCAGCCAAGGACTGATCCGGCGCCGGCCGTCACCCCGGCCCGTCAGGCGTGCTGGCGGATGGCTGCCTCCAGCACGTCGAAGGCGTCGGCCAACAACTCATCTGAAATCACCAGCGGCGGCAACAGGCGCACCACGTTCCCGTAGGTGCCACAGGTCAGGATGATGACACCGGCGGCCAGGCAGTCGGCGGCGATCTTCCGCGTCAGTTCGGCATCCGGTGCCGTCCCGCCGGCCTGGACGAATTCAATGGCCAGCATGGCTCCACGACCCCGCAGGTCCCCGATGGCCGGCAGCTGCTGCTGCAACGGACGCAGGCGGGTGTAGAAGGCCTCCTCGATGGCGCGGGCGCGACCGTTCAGATCCGCCTCGGCCATGTAGTCCACGGCGGCCAGCCCCGCGGCGACGGCCACCGGGTTGCCACCATAGGTTCCGCCCAACCCGCCGGGATGCACGGCATCAAGCAGTTCGGACCGGCCGGTGACCGCCGAAAGCGGCAGGCCCCCGGCGATGCCCTTGGCCAGGGTGACGAGGTCGGGGACCACGGATTCGTGGTCGACGGCGAACCAGTCACCGGTACGGCAGAAGCCCGTCTGGACCTCATCGGCGATGAAGACGATGCCCTGCTCCTTCGCCCATTCGGCGATGCGCGGCAGGAATCCGTCGGCGGGGACGATGAACCCGCCTTCGCCCTGGATCGGCTCGATGATGATCGCGGCGATCTGGTCGCCGCCGATCTGCTTCTCCATCGACAGGATGGTTCGTTCGGCGGCTTCCTTGCCGGAGATGTTTGGATTCTCCTCACGGAACGGGTAGCTCATCGGCATCCGGTAGATCTCCGAAGCCAAGGGCCCGAATCCCCGCTTATAGGGGGCCGCCTTCGCGGTCAGGCCCATGGTGAGGTTGGTGCGGCCGTGATAGGCGTGGTCGAAGGCCACGACGGCGGTCCGGCCGGTGGCGACCCGGGCGATCTTCACGGCGTTCTCCACCGCTTCGGCACCCGAATTGAAGAACACGCTCTTCTTGGCGTGTTCGCCGGGAGTCAGTGCGGCCAGCCTCTCGGCCAGTTCCACATACCCCTCATAGGGGGTGACCATGAAACAGGTGTGGTTGAAACGTGCCGTCTGCTCGCTGACCGCGGCGGAGACCTTCGCATTGGAGGCACCGACGGTTGTCACCGCAATGCCGGAACCCAGATCGATGAACGAGTTTCCGTCGACGTCCACGATGACCCCGCCATCGGCATCGGCGGCATAGACCGGCACGGACGAGGCGACGCCGGCGGCCACGGTCGCCGCACGACGTTCGGCCAGGGCCAGGGAGGCCGGACCGGGGAACGCCCCGGTGATGTTGCGCTTTTGTTCGAGCCGGTATTCGATCTCCACGGCGGCTTCCTTCCATTCGATGCTGCGTCCGGGGTCAGACGTCGGCACCGAGCCTACGGTCAGGCCTACGGCCGAAGCTAGGGTGCTTGGCACAGGCCTGCCGACGATGCGTTATGCATCCGCACAGCACACGGACGGCGGCGGTTTACCGACCCCGGAAGGGCGGGGAAACCCCCCCGTGTAAGGAAGCGGGAGTGTTTGGGGGGGGGGGCCGCGGGGAGGGGTTGAAGGGGGCCGGGTTGGCGGGGGGGGGGGGGGGGGGGGGGGGGGGGGGCCCCGGGGGGGGGGGGGGGGGCGGGGGGGGGGGGGGCGCGGCGCGGGGGGGGGGGGGTG
>JAKDMV010000092.1 GCA_030452125.1 Micrococcaceae bacterium | reverse complement strand
CGGTGGGTACCGCCCGGAGGCTACGGCCCTAGCGCGAACGCTGGCGTAGACGCTGGATGTCCAGGATCACCACGGCGCGGGCTTCGAGCCGGAGCCAGCCACGCTGGACGAATTCCGCCAGGGCCTTGTTCACCGTCTCGCGGGAGGCCCCGACCAGCTGGGCCAGTTCCTCCTGGGTGAGTTCGTGGGCGACCAGCACCCCGTCGGTGGCCGGGCGGCCGAAACGGTCCGCCAGATCCAGCAGGGCCTTGGCCACGCGGCCGGGGACATCGGAGAACACCAGATCGGCCAGCGACTCGTTGGTCCGGCGTAGACGGCGGGCCAACGCCTGGAGCAGCTGCACCGAGACCTCCGGGGAGTTCTGCAGGACCTTGCGCAGGTTCTCGTGGCGCAGCCCGGCCAGACGGGTCTCCGACACGGCGGTTGCCGTGGCGTTGCGCGGGCTGGGGTCGAACAGGGCCATTTCCCCGAAGAGTTCACCCGGACCGAGGACGGCCAGCAGGTTCTCCCGTCCGTCCGGGGCGGTACGCCCGAGCTTGATCTTGCCCGAAACGATGAAGTAGAGCTGGTCGCCCTGATCCCCCTCGCGGAACACTGATGCCCCGCGTGACAAATCGACCTCGATCAATTCCTCGGTCAGGGCGGCGAATACTTCGTCGCTGAGCGTCGTGAATAGTGGTGCCCGGCGCAGTACCTCGATGTCCATGAATTCTCCTTGCAAGTGTGATGGCGCTTGTCCTATTGTGCCGTAGTCAGAACCGATGTGACACCTTCCACAACGATAGTGGCATGATTTCAGCCCTCAGCACCAATGTTTGACCCGGGCGTGCCCGTAGACTGATGGAGCCGTGCGGGCACCGGCGCCTGCCGGAAACCCGCCGCAGCCCCACGCGACGGTAGGAGATATTGGTGATTTTCGGGTTCAGCTGGCTCGACATCCTGCTGTTGCTGTCGTTCGTCGCCTTCCTGATCTCGGGTCTGCGCAAGGGATTGTTCGTCACCCTGGGCGGGGTGGTCGGCCTGGTGGCCGGCGGGGTCGGAGCCTTCTACGCGATCCCCTTCGTCTCCAGCTGGGTCACCACGGCCGGCTGGCGGGTCTTCTGGGTCATCGCCACCGCCGTCGTCCTGGTGCTGCTGGGACATTCCATCGGGGTGGCGGTCGGCAACCGGGTGCGCCTGCTGCTGAACTTCCCCGTCATCAAGACCTTCGACCGGCTCCTGGGCGGGATCACCAACGTCGTCGTCGCGGCCCTGGTGATCTCGGCGATCGCCTTCTCCGCCGCGAGCATGGGCCTGCCCTTCCTATCCCAACAGATCGCCTCCTCGCAGGTGATCAGCACGATCCGCAATGCCACCCCCGACCCGGTCTCCTCGGCGATGGCCAAGGCCCGCTCGGTGGTCATGGGACAGTCCATCCCCGATCTGATCGAACCCTTCGCCCCGGCCCCCGACGGGGCCGCGGCGGAGGCGGAGCCGGAAGCCATCAACACGGTGGAGGAGTCGGTGGCCAAGATCACCGGGACGGCCTTCGCCTGCGGGGTCAACCAGACCGGCAGCGGCTTCGTCGTCGCGCCGGACCGGATCCTGACCAACGCGCATGTGGTCGCCGGTATCGCCGAACCGGTGGTGAACACCGCCGACGGCCGGGCGCTCCCCGCCCGGGTGGTCCACTTCGACTCCACCCAGGATCTGGCCGTGCTGGCGGTGGACTCCCTGGGACTGGATCCGGTGAAGGAAGGCCGGGATCTATCCACCGGGGATTCGGCCACCTACATGGGCTACCCCGAAGGCGGCCCGTTCCAGGCCCGGGGCGCCATCGTCCAGTCGCTGCGCAGCATCTCGGTGCAGAACATCTACGGGGCGGACGCCTCCACCCTGGAGATCTACCAGCTCGGCGCCGACGTCCAACAGGGCAACTCCGGCGGCCCGCTGCTGGACGATGCCGGGAAACTGGTCGGGGTCATCTTCGCCAAGGCCAAGGGCGACACCGAGGTGGGATATGCGCTCTCGCTGCAGGAAGTCGGCCCGGTCCTGGAACAGGCCTCCGACTATTCCGAAACCGTGTCCACCGGGGCCTGCTCGGCGCACTGAGCCCTTCAACCGATCCAATCCAGTGTGGCCCCGTGCTGACCGGTGTAGGCCAACGGGACCGAGTCCAGGGCCAGCGTGAACCGGTCCCCCTGGACCGAGTCGACGGTCCGGCCGGCCTCATCGAGGAAGAAGTTCTCGTTGGAGAGCCACCGGCAGTCCAACGACCTGACCGTGGCGGCGAAGCGGGCCCGGTCGGCCGGTGACAGATAGGCCAACACCGCCGAATGGAAGACGACGGCGGCATGGGTGTCCGGCACCCCGGCCACCAGCTCGGCGACCCGGTCGTTCAGGTCCCCGGCCAGCAGCGTCGGCCCTTCAGGGCCCAGGGACGCCAACCTCCCCAACGCCGCGCGCAGGGTGGCCAGCCGGTCCTCCTGCCCCGGCCAGACCAGGCATTCAAGCCAGCGGACCGTGGAGGCATCGGTGCCGTCCAGCGGGTTCAGGTCCACCCCGGTCCGCGAGGCGACCCGGGGCAGGGCCGGGGGCAACGGCGGATTCCCCGTGGTGGTGCAGCGCAACAGGGGGCTCCCGGTGCCTAGTCGGGGGCCGTCGTCGTACTCATAGGCGTAGAGGTCGGGCAGCAGGCAGAGCCCGGCGGAGGGGCCGACCTCGATCAGGGCCAGGGGCCGTTCCTCGGCCGCGGCGATCAGCCCCAGGGCCGGAAGCAGGGTGGCGCACCGGCGCGGTTCGTTGGTCTGGGTGCGCCGGGCCAGGACCACCTCGGCGACCTCGGACCAGCGGTCGCGCAGGAACCGGGCCAGGGTGTCGGCGTCCTGGTCCGGACAGCCCAGGAAACGGCTGGCCGCGAACACCAGATTGGGTTGGCGTTTGGCCGGCGGCAGGGTCGCCACCAGTGCGGCCAGCTCCCGGTCGGTGGCGACCCGGGAAGCCCAGGCGGCATAGAGCGGTGAATGTCCGGCGAACCAGTGCCGGGCGAACTGGTCGTAGATGGCCGCGGTCGCTGCCACCGGCTCGTGCGTTTCCTCCATGGGCTGCTCCTGCCTGGTGGGGGTCCTTCAGCTCAGGGTAGACCGGCGAGCTGGTCGATGGCATACCCATATCCATTGAGGCCCGCCCCGATGATGATCGCGGTGGCGACGGGGGAGATGAAGGAATGATGACGGAATTCCTCCCGGGCGTGGACGTTGGACAGGTGGACCTCGACCACCGGAAGCCCGACCGCCGAGATGGCATCGGCGATCGCCACCGAGGTATGGGTGTAGGCCCCGGCATTGAGGACGATGCCCGACGCCGTATCGCGGGCCGCCTGGATGGCATCGACGAGCACGCCCTCGTGGTTGGACTGCAGGAAATCGGCCGCCAGGCCATGTGCGGCGGCCCGGTCCCGGCACAGGGCCTCGACGTCGGCCAGGGTCGCGGTGCCGTAGATCCCCGGTTCGCGGGTTCCGAGCAGATTCAGGTTCGGCCCGTTCAGGACCAGGACGCGGCGGGGTTCCGAAGTGGTGACAGTCATGCCCTCATTAAACCCCCACGCCCCGCCTACACATGGTGTATGACGGGGCGTGGCAGCAACAGTGTCCCGGCGGGGCGGAAAGTCCCCGCCGGGACCGGGTGGATCAGTGGCGCACGGAATCAGCGATTTCCTGCATCACCGAGGCGTCCGCCAAGGTGCTGGAATCCCCGACCTCACGACCCTCGGCGACGTCCTTGAGCAGGCGGCGCATGATCTTGCCCGACCGGGTCTTGGGCAGCTCGGGGACCACGAAAATATCGCGGGGTTTGGCGATCGGGCCGATCTGCTTGCCCACGTGGCTGCGCAGCAACTGCACGACGTCCTCCCCGTTGCGTGCTTCGCGCTGGAGGATGACGAAGGCGTAGACGGCCTCCCCGGTGGTTTCGTCCTTCGCCCCGACGACGGCGGCCTCGGCCACCAGGTCGCTGGACACCAGCGAGGACTCGATCTCGGTGGTGGAGAGCCGGTGGCCCGAGACGTTCATGACGTCGTCGACCCGGCCCAGCAGCCAGAGGTCGCCGTCCTCGTCGCGTTTGGCCCCGTCGCCGGCGAAGTACATGCCGTCGAAGCGCGACCAGTAGGTGTCCTTATAGCGCTGCATATCGCCCCAGATGCCGCGCAGCATGGCCGGCCAGGGGTCGCGGATGACCAGGTAGCCGCCCTCGCCGTTGGCCACCGCTTCGCCGTTCTCGTCGACCACGTCGATGTTGATGCCCGGGACCGGGACCTGGGCCGACCCCGGCTTGGCCGCCGTGACGCCCGGAAGCGGGGCGATCATGTGGGCGCCGGTTTCGGTCTGCCACCAGGTATCGACGATCGGCGTCGGATTCTCCTTGCGCTCCCCGTTGGCCCCGGCATTGGAACCGATGACATCGCGGTACCACATCCAGGCTTCGGGGTTGATCGGTTCGCCCACCGACCCCAGCACGCGCAGCGAGGAGAGGTCGTAGCCGTCGGGGATGTCGCGGCCCCATTTCATCATGGTGCGGATCGCGGTGGGGGCGGTGTACAGGATGGAGACGCCGTACTTCTGCACGATCTCCCACCAGCGGCCCTGGTGCGGGCTGTCGGGGGTGCCCTCGTAGATGATCTGGGTGGCACCGTTGAGCAGCGGGCCGTAGGTGACGTAGCTGTGGCCGGTCACCCAGCCGATGTCGGCGGTGCACCAGAAGACATCCGATTCGGGGTGCAGGTCGAAGGTGTCGCGGTGGGTGACGGCGTTCTGCACCAGATAGCCGCCGGTGGTGTGGATGATCCCCTTCGGCTTGCCGGTGGTCCCCGAGGTGTAGAGGACGAAGAGCGGGTGCTCGGAGTCATGGCCTTCGGCGACATGCTCGGGCTCGGCGGTGGCCACGACGTCGTCCCACCACACATCGAGTCCCTCGGTCCAGGCGACGTCTTCGCCGTTGCGCTTGACCACCAGGACGTTCTGCACCGAGCCGGCGCAACCGGCCACCGCCTCGTCGACGGCCGGCTTCAGCGTGCTGGGCTTGCCCCGGCGCCAGGTCCCGTCGGCGGTGACGACCAGCTTGGCTTCGGCGTCGTCGATGCGGCTGCGCAGGGCGTCGGCCGAGTAGCCGCCGAAGACGACCGAGTGGATCGCGCCGATGCGGGCGCAGGCCAGCATGGTGATGACGGCCTCGGGGATCATCGGCAGGTAGACGGCGACGCGGTCGCCCTTGCCCACGCCCAACGAGCCGAAGGCGTTGGCGGCCCGCTTCACCTCGGCGGTGAGCTCGGCGTAGGTGTAGCGGCGGGTATCGCCGGGTTCGCCTTCGAAGTGGATGGCGACCCGGTCGCCGTGGCCGGCTTCGACGTGCCGGTCCAGGGCGTTGTAGGCGGCGTTGACCTTGCCTCCGACGAACCACTTCGCGACCGGGGCTTCGGACCAGTCGAGGGTTTCGGTGAAGTCGGTCTCCCAGGTCAAGGCCTCCCGGGCCCGATCGGCCCAATAACCCAGCCGGTCCTCGGCTGCGCGCTGGTACAACTCCTCGCGGGCCACCGCCTGGGCCGCGAATTCGGCGCTCGGCGCGAAGCTGCGGTCCTCATGGGAGAGGTTATCGAGGGTGGAGTGCTTGTCCGACACGGTGCGGATCCTTTCGGCGCGGAATTAAGTGCTGTGAGTCAGGTTACAACCGATCGCCGCTCGTGGTGGCCTCGATCACGCAGTGAGACGCCCACCGTGCGGATTCTGCGGTGAACGGTAGCCCCGAGGCGCCCCGGAGGCTGAAATGGCGTCGGAAAGGGTGCGGCGTTGGCCGTCCCCCGCCGATAGGCTGGGACCCACAGTCGATTGCAGACCGTCACGAAGTGGGCGGCGAAAGGAGTCATCGTGGCTAGTTCCTCCGCCGATTCGTCGGGGGCCGCCCCGGCCCTGGCCGGTCCCTTCACCCTGCGCGAAGTCGTGGTGATGGCCGGTGCCTTGCTGCTGCTGGTGGGATCCGTGTTGCCGTTCCAGATCGGCGCCGGCTCCTATGCCAACGTCTGGAACCATCAGACGACCGCCTTCAACCAGTTCATCTCGCTGGCCCTGCCGCTGATCATCGGCGGGGCGTTCGCCTGGCGCCGGCTCGCCGGCAGGACCAAGGTGACCGCTGGTTCCCTCACCCTGGACCAGCTGGGTTCGGTGGTGTCCCTGCTGGGGATCCTGTACTTCTTCATCTCGTCGGTGATGTCGATGAACCCGGCGTTCCTACTGGGACTGGTTGGCGCACTGGTCATGGCCGCAGGCACGACGGCGGCCCCCTACATTCCCGGGTTCGTGCTTGATTTCGCGCCCGGTCAGACGGCCCTGCTGACCCGTCCGATCCGCCCCAGCGCCCCCCGCGCCGACACCCGGCCCGCGGAGTCGAACGCCCCGGCTGCGGCCACCCCGTCCGCCACCGGAACGGAACCGTCCACCGCGGACCGGCCGCACGATCCGACGGCGGAGGCCACGGTGGCGACCGCACTGGCCGCCGGACACAGCACGACGCCCGAACCGGTTCCGGGTGCCTGGCCGGTATCCGCGGACGCCGACCGGGCCGCCGACACCACGGACGGCGTGGACCCGCAGCCCGCCGCGGCAGAACCCGATGAGCCCGAGGAGCCCGAGGCGCACGAAGGACCCGAGGCACCCGCAGCGTCGGAGCCGTCCGAGCCCGCCGGAGGAGGCGAGGAACCTGAGGCAGCGGGACCCTCCACCGATGCGGGGGCCCTGCCGGTCGTCGCCGATCGCCGGTCCCCGGCCGTCGAGGAGGACATCGTGGGAACCCCGGCAGCGCAGGAACCCGCCGCCGAAGCCCCGGCACCGCAGACGACCGTGCATCCGGTGGCCGCCGGCAGCGACACCGCCACCCGGCAGGACGCCGAACAGTCCTTCGCCGCCACCAGCGGAGGGAACGCCGCGGCCTCCACGGCCTTCTGGTTCGCCGTCCCCGACCGCCGCACCGCGGTCAACGAAGCCACCGGCCGCAACTCCTTCGTCCTGGAACCGGGGGAGTGGATCCTGGCCCTGGAGGACCGTGGATATGAATTCCTCGTCCAGACCTCCGACGGTGCGGTCGGGGTCCTGCGCGATCTGAGCCGGATCGAGCGAGCCTGACCGTGACCGCCGAGCGCCCCCTGAAGGCGACGCCCCGTGACCGGGAAACGATGATCGGGCTCAAACGCCGGGCCCGGAAGATCAACCGGGTCCTGGCCGAAACCTACCCCTATGCCGTCCCCGAACTGGACTTCGAGAACGCCTTCGAACTCATCATCGCCACGGTCCTGTCCGCCCAGACCACCGATGTGCGGGTAAACGCGGCCACCCCGGCGCTCTTCGCCGCCTACCCGGACCCGCTGTCCCTTTCCGAGGCCCAGCTCGAGGACGTCCAGGAGCTGGTGCGCTCCACCGGGTTCTACCGGACCAAGGCCAGCAACATCATCGCGCTGGCCCGGGCCGTGGTCGACGAGTACGACGGCGTGGTCCCCTCTCGTCTCGAGGATCTGGTCACCCTGCCGGGGGTCGGGCGCAAGACGGCCAACGTGGTGCTCGGCAATGCGTTCGGCCTCCCGGGCATCACCGTGGACACCCACTTCCTGCGGTTGGCCCGCCGACTGGGGTGGACCCTGGAAACCGATCCGGTCAAGGTCGAGCATGCCGTCGGGGAGCTCTTCGAAAAACGTGATTGGACGATGCTCTCGCATCGGATCGTCTTCCATGGCAGGCGCATCTGCCATGCCAGGAAGCCGGCCTGCGGCCAATGCCCGATCGCCACGTTGTGCCCGTCCTACGGGGAAGGGGAAGTCGACCCGGTGAAGGCGGCGAAACTGCTGAAATATGAGCTGGCGCCCGGACGTGAGGACCTGCTGGATTTGATGCGGTCGGGCACATCGCGGCGCGAACTGCGGGCGCTGGGCTTCGGGTTGGGCGCATGAACGCTCGGCAGACCAACGGCCAGGCGGCCCCCGGACGGCAGGTGACATCGGGGCTGGCGCGCGAGGACCTGCTGGAGGTGATCGAACGCCACCGTCCGATGGCCGAAGCCGGTGACGCGGGGGTCAGCAAGATGCCCTCCTCGTGGATGTTCGATGGCATGGACCACTCCCGGGCCCGCCGGGCCGCGGTGCTGATCCTTTTCGGGCGGTTGGACGACATCGATGCGACGGCGGCACCGCTGACCGCACCCGCGGATCTGGACGTGCTGTTCGTCGAAAGGGCGACGACCCTGCGCAATCATCCGGGACAGGTCGCCTTTCCCGGCGGGGCCATCGACGACACCGATTCCTCCAGCCGGGCGGCGGCGCTGCGCGAGGCCGAGGAGGAGACCGGGCTGGACCCGGAAGGCGTGGAGATCCTGGGGCAGCTGCCGCCGGCCGAACTTCCCGTCACCAACTTCGTGGTGACCCCCGTGCTGGGCTGGTGGAAGCTGCCCTGCGAGGTCTTTGCCGTCGACCAGGGGGAATCGGCCTCCGTGTTCCGTGCCCCCGTCGCGGATCTGGTGGATCCACGGAACCGGCTGAGCATCGAAGTCAGCCGCAGAGGCCAGCAGCACCGGTCGCCGGCTTTCGACCTGCAGGGCCGGCTCATCTGGGGGTTCACCGGGATCGTGTTGTCCCGGCTGCTCGACGACCTGGGATGGTCCCTTCCCTGGGATCCGTCCAGGACCAGACCCCACCCGTTCTCCTGATCGGAGGGGCTCAGTCGGCGTCGGCGTAGGATTCCACGACGGTGACCCCGACGGGGAACTGCACCGGGACGGTGCCGAAGAGCAGTGTTGCCGCCCGCTCGGCGGCCTCCTGGACCATCACCGAGACCCGTTCGGCCGCTTCGCGGGGGACATGGAGCATCACTTCGTCGTGCAGGAAGAAGACCAGTGCGCCGTCGTCCCGTCCAGCGGCCCGGGCGGCCCGCAACCGCAGGCGGATCTCGGCCAGCCAGCACAGGGCCCACTCCGCGGCGGTTCCCTGGACCACGAAGTTCCGGGTGAACCGCCCCCGGGCCCGGGCCGCCGCATCGGCCCGGCGTTGTTCCTCGGCGGAGGCGGCACGCTGCCCGGTGAGCCAGGCCTGCGAGGCAGCGGGGGAACCACGGCCCAGGAAGGTCTGCACGGACCCGCCGGATTCCCCGGTCCGGGCGGCCCGTTCCAGCACCCCGATGGCCTGCGGGAACGTCCGGGTCAGCTGCGGCATGAGGCGTCCGGCCTCACCGGTGGTGGAGCCATACATGGCCCCGAGCATCGCGATCTTGGCGTGGGCACGATCCCCGCCGAACCCCTTTTCCGCGATGCCCTGGTAGAGGTCCTGCCCCCGGGCGGCCTCCGCCAGCGGGGTATCGCGACCCAGGACGGCCAGGATGCGCGGTTCCAGCTGGGCGGCGTCGGCGACGACCAGCAGATGCCCGGGGTCGGCCCGGGCGGCATCGCGGATGGTGTGCGGAATCTGCAATGCCCCACCGCCGCGCGACGCCCACCGTCCGGTGACCACCCCGCCGACCACGTACTCGGGCCGGAAACGGCCCTCATGGATCCACTCGTCCAGCCAGACCCACCCGTTGGCCGAATGCAGCCGCGAGAGCTTCTTATAGCGTTGCAGGACCTCCAGGGCCGGGTGGGAGAAGTCGCGCAACTCCCACTGGCCGGTGCTCTTGGCGTCCACGCCCACGCGGTGCAGGGCCTTCAGCAATTCGTGGGGGGAGTCCGGGTTCAGTCCCGGGGCGCCCAAGGCGGCACGCAGCTCGGCAGCGACCTCCTCCATCCGCGGCGGACGGACCCCGGGGGCGGGGCGGGGACCCAGCTGGTCGACCAGGAGCTGTTCGTGGACCCCGCGGTTCCACGGAATGCCCTGGTGCTGCATCTCCGCGGCCACCAGGGCACCGGCGGATTCGGCGGCCAAGAGCAATTGGAGCCGACGCCCCGGCTGGCTGCCGGGTACGGAACGCTGCTGTTCCCGGAATTCTGCGGTGACGGCCTCGATGGAGGTCTGATCGTCCTTCGGCTCGGAAAAGAGCGCCCCCTGGTTCTCCGGCACCCGGGCCGGCGGCAGGGACCAGGCGGGTTCGCCGCCGTCGTCCCCCGCGGCCCCGTCCGCCCGCAGGGAAGCCAGATATTCGGTGTTCGTCGCGGCCGGGGCATGACGCAGGATGGTGCGGTTCAGGCTCAGGTCACTGGCCCGCTCCACGGTGCACCCGGCGGCCAGCAGGCCCGGATACCAGTCGCTGGTGCGCCCCCAGACCCAGCGCAGCCGCCGTGGCCCCAATTCCTGGACGGCACCGGCCAATTGGTCACGGAGCAGGACGACGGGGTCGGCCTCGGCGACACCGGACCCATCCAATAACTGCACGACGGCGGTGGCCGCCCCCTGGTCGGGGGCCGCCTGGGCGGTGGAATGGGTGGCAAGGACTGCATAACCGGGCACCGTCCCATTCTGACAGGGACACCGGAGCCGACGGGCCCTGCACAGCCGGTGTCGGAAGGCAGCGGCCCGCGCAGCGTCCACAACGGGCGGGGCGGGGCCCTGCCGTGGCCGGGGCCCGCGGCACGGTGGGCTCATGGACCAGTCGCCAGCCTTCACCCCGTCGGCCCCACCCACCGGCGCTGCCGTCCGGGAGGTGGGCCAGCCCACCCGGCCGATGCCACCGGCCGGGCGCGAGGAGGCCGGCGGGGGTGAATCGGCGGGCACCGGCTGTCTCCTGGTGACCCGCGATGAGCAGCTGGCCGATCACGTGGCCCTCATCGCTGCCGCGTGCGGGGTGGTCCTGCTGCTCCACCGAAGCGTTCCGGAAGCGGTGCCGGACGGATGTTCCATGGTCTTGCTGGGCCCCGATGCCGCACCGGAGTGCCCGGCCGGCGGATTCCGGGTTCCGGTGGTCCTGATCGGGTTCGGCCGTGACGGTGAGGACCTCTGGCGGGCCGCGGCCCGGGACCCGGGAGCCCGGGTGGCGGTGCTGCCCGAGGCAGCAGCCTGGCTGGGGGAGTATCTCGGGGAACGGGCCCTGCATTCGGGGCGGGGAC
>JAKDMV010000196.1 GCA_030452125.1 Micrococcaceae bacterium | reverse complement strand
AAGGACCTGCGCCTGCGCCTGTACCAGGAGCTGATCAGGCGGGGGGACCGTTTCTACCAGTGGCTGGCCTTTGCCGGGGACATCGATCCCGCCGATCGGCTTCGTCCGGAGACCGCCGTCGAACGCTTCATCGACGCCTAGGGTGTGCAGAAGGCCCGGGTTCCTCCCAGCAGGGAAGGAACCCGGGCCTTCGCCGTTCCCGGATCAGTAGGGGATCGCGTAGATCCCCGCACGCACTGCAGGGTCCACCCCGGTGGGCAGCACGAGCTTCTTCAGGAAGGCCGCGTCGCCGGTCTCCAGGCACCAGGCGAGCAGCCGGGCGCGGAAGTCCTCCAATACCTCGTCGAAGGCCGATTCGGCGGCCAGATTGCGCATTTCGCCCGGATCCGCGATCAGATCCACGAGCTGTTCGCGGTATTTTCCCCAACTATAGACCGAATACTTATACCGTTCCCCGATGAAGGCCCGGCCCAAGGTGGAGCCTTTGTCGCCGGTCCCGAAAGCCGTTTCGATCGCGACTCCGTCGTCGCTGGTGCGCGGCTGCGCCAGGACATCGTGCCCGGTGGCCCCCGGCGGTGCATTAATGCCGGCCACCCCGCACAGGGTGGGGATCAGATCCACTCCGAGGGAAATGAGCTGCTCGGAGACCTGTGAAGCGCCGATACCGGGGCCACGCATGAGCAGCGGGATCCTGACGGTCTCTTCCTGCAGGGAGGTCTTTTGGTTCCAGCCGTGGGAGGCGTCACCGTCTCCGTGGTCGCTGGTGAAGAGCACTACGGTGTCATCGGCCAGTCCGTGCGCCTCCAGCGAGTCCAAGATCGAACCGATCTGTCCGTCCGCCCACTCGATGAGTCGGGCATAGGTGTGTCGATAC
Organism: Micrococcaceae bacterium; assembly: GCA_030452125.1. Taxonomy (GTDB): domain Bacteria; phylum Actinomycetota; class Actinomycetes; order Actinomycetales; family Micrococcaceae; genus Arthrobacter_H. The sequence continues at coordinate 879 of JAKDMV010000196.1, read as the reverse complement.
AGGCGCCAATCATCGGCGGTGAACTCGGAGGTCCCGTAGGACGGCTCGGCCTGAGTGCGTTCGTACGTCAACGCCTGGGGACTAGCTGGCGGTGTCGCGAAGTTCGCCGGCAGGGGAGGAGCATCGCGGACGGAAGCCGGCGGGGGGACATCACCATAGGGCAGATGCTGTCCGCGGGCGTATTCGCAAATGGTGTGGGGGTTATCGAAGGAAGCGAAGAGCAAGAACGGCTTCTCCTGCTGCTGCCGGGTCCCCAACCAGGCGTCGGCGGCCTCGGGAAGCCCCAGATCACCGAAGGGGTGGATCACCTCGAACCCATCGGCCTCGACGGCACTGGCCCCCGGGGCATGCCATTTGCCGGCGTACGCGCAGTCATAGCCTGCGGAAGTGAACCAGTGCCCCAGGCTTTCGGGGGAGCGGCCCGGGGTCTTCTCGGAGACGCCGGCATTGCCGGAAATACCCAACTCGTGGGGGTACCGCCCGGCGACCAGCGAACTGCGGGCCGGAACGCAGAGCGGAAAGGTGGTGTATGCGCGGTTAAAGCGAAGGCCGGCCCCGGAAAGTGCGTCCAAACAAGGAGTCTGGACGATTTCGGAGCCGGCACAACCCAGCGCGTGGGCGGCCCACTGGTCGGCCATGATGATCACGATATTCGGCCGGCCGCCAGTGGGGACGTTCACTACTTGCCCATGCCCAGGGTCAACCCCTCGGTCAGGCGGCGCCCCAGCCAGAGGTAGACCACCAGCATGGGAATGACGACGATCACCAGCCCGGCGAACAACCCGCCCCAGTCGGCACCCGAGTAGGTCTGCTGCTGGATGAAGGAAATGAGAGCCACCGGGAGGGTGTAGTTCTCGGTGGACTGCATCAGCGTCAACG
>JAKDMV010000195.1 GCA_030452125.1 Micrococcaceae bacterium | reverse complement strand
GGCTGGTCCCGGTCATCCGGGCGAACCTGTCCGACGGCGGAGCGGTGCGCCTCAGCGCCGCGATCGTCGCCTCCTGGGCCCGCTACGCCCGCGGCGTGGACGAGGCCGGGCAACCCATCGAGGTCGTGGACCGGCTCCGCGACCGGGTCCTGGCGGCGGCGGCCGCCCAGGATCAGGACCCGTTGGCGTTCCTGCGCGACCGGGAACTCTTTGGCGATCTGGCCGACCAGGAGGAGTTCACCCGGCCCTACCTGGAGGCGCTGGCCATCCTGGACGACGGCGGGGCGCTGGCTTTGTTGCGCACCTTGCGCGCGGATGGCTGGACGTAGGACTCCAACTCCCTGCTACTGCCTCGACGAGGGGCCTACACCCCGTAGAGGCGGGTGCGTTCGGTGGCGTAGAGGTTGCGGGATTGCGCGCCCCAGCCGGCTCCGGAGGGGCTGAGTCGGGTCTCGATCCGGCGTTCGAAGGCAGGAAGTTCGCCCGTCGCTGACCACACCGCCTGGCGGGCGGCCCCGAGTGCCACGTATTCGCCGGCTTCCAGGACGTCCACGTCGATACCCAGCAGTTCGGGGGCCACCGCGCGCAAGGATGCCGATCGCGCGCCACCGCCGATCAGTAGGGCCCGTTGGGCCGGTCGGGACACCTCGGAGAGGGCTTCGGCGGCATCGGCCAACGAGTTCATCACGGCCAGGACGGAGGACCGGGCCAGATTCTCCCGGGTCAACGAGGCCCGGCTCATTCCGGTCAGGCTCCCGGTGGCCCCGGGGAGGTTCGGCGTGCGTTCGCCATCGAAATAGGGCATGAGGTTCAGTCCTCCGGCCAACGGGTCCCCACAGGAGGCGAGCCGGTCGAATTCGGCCAGCCCAACGCCCAGCAGTTCGGCGGTGGAGGCCATCACCCGAGCCGAATTGATGACCGCGAGCAAGGGGAGATAGCCACCGGTGGCATCGGCGAAACCGGCCACCGCCCCCGTGGCATCCGCGGTGGGGCGATCTGGTACGGAGGCGAAAACGGTGCCCGAGGTGCCGATCGACACGGCGATTTCCCCGGATTGCAGGCCCAGGCCCAGGGCGGCTGCGGCATTATCGCCGGCGCCCGCCGAGACGACCGCACCGTCGGCCCCGAACTCGGGCAGGAGACGGCCTCCGACGGCATCCGGGGCGATCACCTCGGGTAGTTCGGGGGCGCGACCGAAATATTCGGTCAGCAGTTCCGGGAGGTATCCGGTAGCGGGGTGGTAGTAGGCGGTGCCGCTGGTATCCGAGCGATCGGTGAACCAGCGGCCCGTGAGCACGTGGTTCAGATAATCGTGGGGCAGCACCACGCGGTGTACCCGTGCCGCGGCTTCGGGCTCGTTCCTGGCCAACCAGGCCAGCTTCGTCAGGGTGAAGGAGGCCACCGGCACCGATCCCACTTCCCGGGCCCAGAAATCCGCCCCGTGGTCGGAGACCATGGCCGCGGCCTCGGGAGCGCTGCGGGTGTCGTTCCACAACAGCGCTTCGAAGACCGGTTCCCCGGACACGTCCAGGGCGACCATGCCGTGTTGTTGGGCGGCCAGCCCGACGCCGATCACCGTACCTGCCCCCGCAGGGTCTGCTTCTTTCCAGGCGCGGTGCAGGGCGGAGGCCCAGATCCGCGGATCGATGCTGGTCCCATCGGGGTGGGCCACCTTGGCCGAACGCAATTCGGTCCCGGTGGCGGCATCCAGGACCAGCACCTTGCAGGACTGGGTCGAGGAATCAATGCCGACGACGA
>JAKDMV010000194.1 GCA_030452125.1 Micrococcaceae bacterium | reverse complement strand
CTGGCCGACCCGAACGACCAGATGCATTCGGTGGGCGTCATCGACCCCGAAACCGGCGAACCCGTCTCCCGACCCGGGGCCCAGTCCTGGACCTCGGTCTTCGGCGAGGAGCTTGCCGAGATCGCCGACGAACGCCGCGACATCGTCGCCGTCACGGGGGCCATGCTCATTCCGGTCGGGCTGTCCACGATGGCCGCCCGCCACCCCGAACGGGTCATCGACGTCGGTATTGCCGAACAGCATGCGTTGACCAGTGCCGCCGGCATGGCCTTCGGCGGCCTGCACCCGGTCGTCGCGCTCTACGCGACGTTCCTGAACCGGGCCTTCGACCAGTTGCTCATGGACGTCGCCTTGCACCGCGCCGGGGTGACCGTGGTGTTGGACCGGGCAGGGGTCACCGGCCCCGACGGGCCGAGCCACCACGGGATGTGGGATATGTCGCTACTGCAGTCGGTGCCCGGGCTTTCCCTGGCCGCCCCGCGCGACGCCACCCGGCTGCGTGAGGAACTACGTGAAGCCGTAGCCATCAACGATGCCCCCACCGTCCTGCGTTTCTCCAAGGGCAGTGTCGGGCAGGAACTCGAGGCCATCGAACGACTTGAGGACGGGGTCGATGTCCTGGCCCGGCATGGCGAAGGGGACCGCGATGTGCTGATCGTGGCCGTCGGGTCCATGGCCGGATTGAGCTTGGACGTCGCCGAACGGCTCGAGGCCCAAGGAGTGTCCTCCACGGTGGTGGACCCCCGCTGGGTCCTGCCCATCGCCAGGTCCCTCATCGGCCTGGCCGCCCGCCACCGGATCGTGGTCTGCATCGAGGACGGGGTCAAGGCCGGCGCCGTCGGCTCACGGATCCGCCAGGAAATGCGGGCCGCAGGGGTCGATACTGCACTGAACGAGGTCGGCCTGCCCACCGAGTTCCTCAAGCACGGCTCACGCAACCAGATCCTGGAACGCGTCGGCCTGACCGCCAACCAGATCACCCAGGACACGCTGGCCCAGGTCCTGGGCACGAAGGTCCCCTTCGCCCGCCCGCTTCCCGGCCAGGATGCCCCGACCGGTCAGATCCCGCAACTGTGAACCGGCTGCAGACGCTGGCCCAGGCCCCCGGGGACATCGCGGTGGGCGATCAGGTCATCGCCCGGGCCTGGAAGTACGACGGTTGGCCGCATTGGGTGGTCCCGGGGCGGTATCTCGGAGCGGACGAATACGGGCACTGGGTGATCCAGCCGGCCGGATCGCTGGTGGCCCGGCCCGGCGCCGCCTTCGCCGCGGAATCCGATGTGATCTGCCTATTTCCCCATGATGCGGATTGGGTGGCCACCTTCTACGACGACTCCCATCCCGGCCACTTCCGTCTCTATATCGATGTCTCCAGGAATCTGGGGTGGCGGGCGCTGAAGCCTTCCGGCTGGGAATTCAACTCGATCGACATGGACCTGGACGTGGTCCGCTCCACGAGCCGCGGCATCTATCTCGACGACGAAGACGAATTCGAGGACCATGCCCTATCCATGGGCTACCCCCAGGAACTGGCGCAGCGGATGCGTGATGCGGCCCGGGAGCTTCTGGAGGCCGTGGAAGCCCGGCAGGAACCGTTCGGGGCGAGCGCCGACGTCTGGTTCGACCGCGGACGACGCCTGCTGGCCCAGGCAGTAGGCTAGATGCGGCGACGCGCCACCACCGAAGCAGGGGCGCCGAACCACCGTACGAGCACCGGCAAGAACCGAGGAGAATCGCATGCCGATCCAGCGCACCTACCGCCGCGACGACGACGG
>JAKDMV010000193.1 GCA_030452125.1 Micrococcaceae bacterium | reverse complement strand
GGCCGGGTTCCAGCGCCTCCAGCACGGCAGCCTCCGTTGCACTCCGTGCGTGGCTGGGTCCTGCTCCCATGGTGGGGCTCAAGGAGCGGATGGCGCGTTCAATCGTGTCCTGATCAACACCCTGATTTCCTGTCAGGAGGCGCCGATAGCGCGCGTAGCCGCGGAGCCGTTGACTCAACTGCTCGGCGGCAAAGGGCTTGATCAAATACCCGATGGCACCGCGACGTATCGCCTGCCGCACGGAGGATGCCTCCGCTGCGGCACTGAGGATGAAGACATCGGTGTCCAACGTCTGTAAGAGGTCCAGGCCCAGGGCATCCGGAAGGTAGACGTCCAGCAACACCAAATCGGGATGTTGGGCGGCTACAGCCAGCCGTGCCTGGTCGGCGGTTCCCACAGGGGCCAACGCCGTAAATCCGGGAACCGTATTCACGTAGGTGGCGTGGAGCTTGGCCACATGGAAGTCATCATCGACGATGAGTACGCGCAGATCCTTGCTCATGCCATCCTTCCAACGGTGGGGTCTTCTTATGCTCCACGGTACCGGGAAGCCGAGCACAGAACACGGCTCCCGGGCCGCCCGGACTACCCTTCTCGGCAAGCCAGACTTCTCCGCCGCGGTCGCGGGCGATCTGCCGGCATAAGGGGAGCCCGACCCCCTGCCCATGCGTCGCCAGGGGAGTGGACGCCGCCGTCGTGAAGTCCCCCTCGAAAATACGTTCTGCCTCTGCCGTGCCGTCGCCGGAGTCCGCCACCACCAAATGGAGTGTCCCGCCGTCGTCCGTCAGCTCGTCAAGGACCTCCACTTCGACCCAGCGTTCCGCGTTGCTGCCGTGCACGGCAGCATGGATGGCATTGTCGATGAGGTTGCCAATGACCGTCGTGACGTCATGGGCCTCCGTCACCCGGCCGCGCACGTTCGTCTCCGGTCCGATGCGCAGGTGAATGCCACGTTCGGCGGCTTCAACGCTTTTCGCGCCGATGAAGGCCCGCAGATATTGGTCCGTGAGCAGTTCCGCCTGTTCCATGGGGAATTTCAGCGGTCCGGTCGCGAGAATCCCGCCGACATACTCTTCCGCCTGCCGGTGTTCGCCAATGCCCAGCAGTCCGGAGACCGTGTGGAGTCGATTGGCGAATTCGTGCCGTTGTGCGCGCAGCGCCGTTGTCATGGCACTGACCGCCTGCAGCTGACGCGTGAGGGACTGCAGCTGGGTTCGGTCACGCAACATGATGACCGTCCCGAGGTCCTGGCCATGCCCCTGGCGCCGAACGGCCCGTGCGCTGAGGATCAACACCCGCGAATCGATCAGTTGTTCAACGGAGGGGGACGTGGGGGCGGCTTCCTGCACCAGCCGCGAGAGAGAGCCCGGCAACCCTGCTTCGTCCAGCAGGCTGCCGACGGGATCCTCGTCGGCACCGAGCCCGAGAAGACTATGGGCCTCCGCGTTGAGTACGGTGATCCGGCCCTCCGCGGAAACACCAATGACCCCTTCGTCCACTCCCCGAAGGACCGCTTCCTGGTCCTGGACGAGGGCCGTGATTTCCTCGGGTTCCAACCCCAGCGTGAGTCGCCGCAACCGCCGTCCCAGCAGCCAGGATCCGAGGACGCCGATTCCCAGGGCGCTGATGGCCGTGAGCGCCACCGGGAGAATATCGCTGCGGAGGTTGGCCAGGATGTCGTCCATGGCGAACCCCACGCTGACTTCACCCACCACCGTGGTCTGCGAATCCGGGGCATAGATGGGGACCTTCGCGCGGGCTGATAAACCCAGGGTTCCGCGCT
>JAKDMV010000192.1 GCA_030452125.1 Micrococcaceae bacterium | reverse complement strand
GCCAAGAGCAAGGGCTGACCACCGCCGGCGGGAATCCCGGCACGGAGAGGCACGGGATTCGCCGTCGTCGTCCTTTCGCGGGAAGATGGGCCTCATGGACAATGCCACCGGTGCCCCCGACCAGCCATCCGCCGCGCAGCAGCCCTGGGTGAAGAACTACCAGCCGGGCGTCCCGGCCGAGATCGAGTTGCCGACCGAATCGCTGGTCGACATGCTCGAGCACTCGGTGGCCGAGGCCGGCAGCCTCCCGGCACTGGAGTTCTTCGGCCGCCGCACCAGCTACCGCGAGCTCGGTGAGCAGGTCGACCGTGCCGCCGAAGGCCTGCGCACCCTCGGGGTCCGCGCGGGGGACCGGGTGGCCGTGGTGCTGCCGAACTGCCCGCAGCATGTCGTCGCGTTCTACGCGGTGCTGCGCCTGGGCGCCGTCGTCGTCGAACATAATCCGCTGTACACCGCCCGCGAACTGCGCCACCAGTTCGAGGACCACCAGGCGCGCATCGCCATCGTCTGGGACAAGGCCGCCGCGGCGCTCGCCGACTTCCCCGCCGATATCGAGATCGACCACGTCGTCTCGGTCAATCTGCTCGAGGCCTTCCCGAGGATCAAACGCGCCGCACTGGCCCTGCCGGTGGGCAAGCTGAAGGCCACCCGGGACTCACTCACCGCCAAGGCCCCGGGCACCACCGGCTGGAAGAAGCTGCTCTCCCACGGCACGCTCGATCCGCTGCACCCGCGCCCCGACGTGGACGACCTGGCGGCCATCCAATACACCTCCGGCACCACGGGACGCCCCAAGGGGGCGATGCTGACCCACTTCAACCTGTATTCGAACGCGCTGCAGGGCGAGGCCTGGATGGAAGGGGCGCAGTACGGCAAGGAGATCTTCTACGCCATTCTGCCGATGTTCCACGCCTTCGGCATGACGCTGTACCTGACCTACGGGATCCGCAAGCAAGGCATGCTGGTCCTGTTCCCGAAGTTCGACCCCGATATGGTCCTGGATGCGATGAAGAAGTCCCCGGCGACCGTCTACTGCGCGGTCCCGCCGATCTACGAACGCACCGCCATCGCCGCGAAGGAACGCGGGATTTCATTGCGCTCGGCCAAATACTGCATCTCCGGGGCGATGAACCTGCCCGACCACGTCGTCGAGCTCTGGGAATCGGTCTCCGGGGGCCTGCTGGTCGAAGGCTACGGGATGACCGAATCCTCGCCGGTGGCCCTGGGCAACCCGTTCCATCCCACCCGGCGCAACGGCACCATCGGGGTGCCCTTCCCCTCGACCCTGATGAAGGTCGTGGACCCCAAGGACCCGGCCGTGGAGGTCACCGCCGGGGACCCGGGGGAGCTGCTCATCAAGGGCCCGCAGGTCTTTTCCGGATACTGGAACAACCCCGAGGAAACCGCCAAGACCCTGCTGCCCGGCGGCTGGCTGCGGACCGGGGACATCGTCACCGTGGACGACGACGGTTTCGCCACCGTGGTGGACCGGGCCAAGGAACTGATCGTCACCGGCGGCTTCAACGTTTCACCCACCGAGGTCGAGACCGTGCTGCGCCTGCACGCCGACGTGAAGGATGCCGCGGCCTTCGGCAAGCCGCTGGAACGCGGCGGGGAAATGGTGTTGGCTGCCGTCGAGCTTGAACCCGGAGCCACCTTGGACGAAACAGCATTGCGCGATCATTGCCGCGAACATCTGGCCGGCTATAAGGTCCCCAAGCGGGTCGTGGCCATCGACGACCTGCCGCGTTCGATGCTGGGCAAGATCCTCCGCAAGCAGGTCCGCGAACAGGTGCTGCC
>JAKDMV010000191.1 GCA_030452125.1 Micrococcaceae bacterium | reverse complement strand
GGGACTCCCGCGGCCCGGGGCCGCGTCCCGGGCCCACCGTGGGGTCCTGTTCCTGGACGAGGCACCGGAATTCAGCGCCAAGTCGCTCGACGGGCTACGCCAACCGCTCGAATCGGGATATATCACGTTGCACCGTGCCGCCGGCATGGCCACCTACCCCGCCCGTTTCCAACTGGTGCTGGCGGCCAACCCGTGCCCCTGCGGGCAGAACACGGGCAAGGCGCTGGACTGTCGGTGCACGCCCACCCAGCGCCGCCGCTACTTCGACCGGCTCTCCGGCCCGCTGCTGGATCGGATCGACCTGCAGATCGAGGTCCCTCGCGTGAACACGGTCCAGCTGGGCACCGGTCGCGGTGAGGAAACCTCCGCCGTCGTCGCGGGGCGGGTCTCCGCGGCCCGTCAGGTCCAACGCAGCAGGCTCCGGGCCCTGGGGTTCGGTCGCAACGCGGATCTTCCCGGAACGGTACTGCGGCACGAGCTGGCCCTGCCCCGGCATGTCACCGCCACGGCCGACCGACAGGTCGAACGCGGCCTGCTCACGGCCCGGGGGTATCACCGGGTCCTGCGGTTGGGCTGGACCATCAGCGATCTGGGCGGGCAGGAATGCCCGCGGCAAGGGGACATCGAAGTCGCCTTGCAACTACGCCACCACGCACGAGGAGGAAGACCATGAGCATCGACGCGGAAATACTCGTCGCCCGCGCCGGATTGGCGCGTCTGATGGAACCCAACGACCTGACCGGAACCGCCCTGGTGGCGGTGAGTGGTCCGGTCGAGGCGTACCGGCTGATCACCACCACCGCCGGCAAGGCTCCGGCCGCCGAACAACAAGCCGTGGCTGAACTCCTCGGTGGGGACGCCGGAACGCGGGGCGCCCACCGGCTCGACGCGGGACTGGAGCGGTGGAGGCCACGGGTGGACGCCCAGGGCCCGCCCCGGGATCTCGAGACCATCCGTCGATTCGGTGGGGGTCTGCTCGTCCCCGAGGATCCTGCGTGGCCGGGACAACTGGATGACCTGGGTCTGGGGGCGCCCCTATGCCTGTGGTGGCGGGGCTCGGTCCCTCCCCAGGAGTTGCCGGCCACGGACGCGCTCATGGCCGTGGTGGGAAGCCGGGATGCCACGGAGTACGGCAGACAGGTGGGCAGCCAGATCGTCTCCGAGCTCTGCACCAGGGGAGTCACCATCGTCTCCGGCGGCGCCTACGGCATCGACGCACGCGCCCACGAAGCCGCACTCCAGGTCGAACATCACGGGCAGGCGCCGCCGACGTTGGCCATCATGGCCGGGGGACTGGACCGCTTCTATCCCGCCGGCAACGACGAACTACTGCGCCGGGTCGAAGCCAACGGGCTGTTGTTCGCCGAGGTCCCCCCGGGGACGGCGCCGACCCGTTGGCGCTTCCTGCAACGCAACAGGTTGCTCGCTGCGCTCTGTGGGGCGACCCTCGTGGTCGAAGCACGGTGGCGCTCGGGCGCCTTGACCACGGCCCGGCGTGCCAGTGAGCTCGGCCGGGACGTCGGCGCGGTCCCCGGTTCGGTGTTCTCCGCCAATTCGGCAGGCTGCCACCGGCTCCTGCGGGAGGGCTCTGCCATCCCCGTCACCGACGCCGCCGAAGCCATCGAACTGGTCGGCCTGCCGACGGGGGCCCCGACGACCAGCGGACCCGGGCACGGGAACGGATCCACGGCGGCGGATACCAGGCCCCATGACGGCTTGGATATCCAAGACCTGCTGCTCATGGATGCCCTGCCCATCCGCCAGCCGGCGACCCCGGATAAGTTGTCCACGGTCTCCGGCCTGGGC
>JAKDMV010000091.1 GCA_030452125.1 Micrococcaceae bacterium | reverse complement strand
GCGACTTCCTCCGGATCGGCGACGTTGGCCCGCTGGTAGGCGGCCCGTCCACCGGCTTCGACGATTTCGGCGACCACCGCTTCACCGGCCTCGTCATTGATATCCGAAACGACGACCGCGGCGCCTTCGGCGGCCAACCGGGTGGCGATGGCCTGGCCGATTCCCGCGCCGGCTGCCGTCACCAGTGCCACTTTGTCTTCGAAAAGCATGTCCGTTTCCTACTTCCCGGTCGCTGCCTGCAGCAGTGGCCTTCTTTGATGTCTTGAGGACACAATATCATCTTTACTGTCGAGAAGACAGTAAATAATGATCGGGCTCTTCGGTTCCCTGACGGGGCTGCTGCCCTGCGTGGCCAGGAACACCCCGTCATAAGCAGTCCACGTTCCCCCGCCCGCCCGCAGCGGCGATAGCATCAGCCCATGCCCGAGAGCCGTTCCGCCGCAGATCACGGCCACGCGTTCAGGTTCCCGGCCCTGCTGCTCACCGCATTGGCGCTGCTGTCGATGGCCGGTCCGGTCGCCACCGACCTCTATCTGCCGGCCTTCCCCGCAATGGCCCGCGAGTTCGGGGTCAACGCCTCGTCCGTCCAGCTGACCCTGACCGGTTTCCTGCTGGGCATGGGAGGCGGCCAACTACTCTTCGGACCGCTCTCGGACCGGTTCGGGCGGGTCCGGCCGCTACTCATCGGCTCCTCGGTCTTCGTCCTGTCCTCGGTCGCGGTCGCACTGGCGCCCACGATCGAGACCCTCACCGCGTTCAGATTCCTCCAAGGCCTCAGTGCGGCAGCCGGCGTCGTCCTCTCCCGCGCCGTCATCTCCGACCGGGCCGTGGGAGGCCAGGCCGCCCGGCTGTTCTCCATCATGATGACCATCAGCGGCGTCGCCCCGGCGGTGGCCCCGTCCGTGGGCAGCCTGATCTTCATCACCTCGGGCTGGCGGGCCGTGTTGTGGGCGATCACCGCGATGTCGGTGGTGATGCTGCTCGGCGCCCTCTGGCAGGTCCGCGAGACACTGCCGGTCTCCCATCGCCGCACCGGACCGCTGTTCGGCGGGCTGGCGGTGGCGATCCGACATCGCCGGTTCGTGGGCTACATCGTGTTGTTCGGGGCGGCCTTCGGGATCCTCATGGGCTACATCTCCGCCTCTCCCTTCCTCTACCAGGGGGTCCTGGGCCTGAGTCCCGGAACCTTCGCGCTGCTCTTCGGGGCCAACGCCCTGGGCATGATGAGCACCGGCCTGGTTTCCGCCCGGCTGGCCACCCGGATCCCATTGCGCAACACCGTCACCGTGGCGGTGACCACCCTGGTGGCCGTGGCCGTGGCCTTCACCCTCTGCGCCCTGTTCGGGGCCCCGGGCTGGACCCTGGCGGTATTGATCTTCGCCACCACCTGCAGCATCGGGTTCGTCATGGGCAACACCACCTCGCTGGCCTTGGCCGAGGTCAGGCACGTCTCCGGCAGCGGTTCCGCCTGGCTTGGCGGGGCCCAGTTCACGCTCGGGGCGATCGTCTCCCCCTTGGGTGGTCTCGGCGGTTCAACCAGCGCCGTGCCCCTCGGATTCGTCCTGCTCGGATGTTCCCTGCTGGCCGCCGGCGCCCTTTTCGCCACCTCGGACCGTTTCCACTCCGAGGCCACCGGATGAGCCGGCCGGCCGCGGTCCGCCCCGCCCTGCCGTGGGTGATCGCCGGGATCGTCATGGTCGCGTTGAGTCTGCGCGCCCCGATCATCGCCCCCACCGCGGTGATCGCCGACATCCGCGAAGGCACCGGGCTCAGTGCCGCCGGGGCGGGCCTGCTGACCGGCCTGCCGGTGCTCCTCTTCGCGTTGGCCACCCCGCTGGCGTCGCGGGTGATCCGCCGTTTCGGCCCCGAAACCACGATCGTGCTCTGCCTGGCCGGGATCATGGCCGGCACGCTCATCCGCTCCTCGGGGCCGGCCCTGGTGGTGCTCGGCGGCACCGCGGTCATCGGCGCCGCCATGACGCTGGGCAATATCGCTGTCCCGGTGCTGATCCGCCGGGACGTCCCCTGGAATAAGGTCTCCTCGGCGACGGCCGCCTATTCGGCCACGATGAATGTCGGCTCGATGGCGACCCTGCTGGGCACCGCACCGTTGGCCGGGGTGGCCGGCTGGAGGTGGGCGATCGCCGCCTGGTCGATCGTCACCGCCGTCGGACTCATCTATTGGGTCCTGCGACGGCGCAACGCCCCGGGGGCCCCGGTTTCCTCCGGCATGGCGAGCAAGACGACTGGCCCGGCGGCGGCCCCGGCCCGCACCCCGGAACAGCGGGCCCACACCCAGCGCATCGTGGCGCTGCTAGTCTTCGCGTTCTGCGGGCAGTCGGCGGCCTACTACGCCACCACGGCGTGGCTGCCGTTGCTGCTCACCGAAACCCGCGACCTGGCCCCGGCGGCCTCGGGAGCGTCGGCCTCGCTGTTCCAGGTCGCCGCGATCCTCGGCGCCTTCGGGGTCCCGTTGCTGGCGAACCGCACCCGACTGTCGGTGGCGGCGATCGTCGTGGCGGTCTTCTGGATCACCCTGCCGGTGGGGCTGTTGATCGCCCCGCAGGCCTTCGTGCTCTGGTCGATCATCGGCGGCATCGCCCAGGGCGGCGGGTTCACCGTGATCTTCTCCGTCATCCCCCGCATCTCGCATTCCGACGCCGAAGCGGCCTCGGTCTCGGCCCGCATCCAGGGTGGCGGTTATCTCGCGGCGACCGCAGCCCCGCCGTTGGCCGGCTGGCTAAACACCCTCACCGGGGGCTGGACGGCCCCGCTGGTGTTGGTTCTGGTGGCCACACTGACCTACACGACCGGTGCCGTGACCGCGGCCCGGCTCTCCGACCGGGACTGACCCCGGCCGCAGGCCAAACGCAGGACTATCTGCTATTCACCGCCAGCGAGGCCCCGAACCCCAGCAGTGCGACTCCCGCGCCGCGGTCGGTCCAGCGGATGAAGCCCGGCTTCTGGAAGGTTCCCCGGGCCAGATGGGTTCCGTTGATGAGCAGCGAGAACCAGATCAGCGCCAACAGGTTGTGCACCCCGGCCAGCGCAATGCCCATGAGCAGTGTCGAGGTTCCTGCGGGGATGAACTGCGGGATCATCGCGATGTAGAAGACCCCGACCTTGGGGTTGAGCAGGTTCGTGCCCGCACCCTTGGCCCAGGAGAACAGCAGCCCTCGGCTGGCCCGCGCGACGGGTTGATCGGCAACGACCGTGGGTGGGGTGCGACCCAGCGAACGCCAGAGCATGGTCGCGCCCAGCCAGGCCATATACAGGGCACCGACCAGTTTGAGGATCGTGAACGCCGTTTCGGAGGCGGCCAGCAAGGCCGATGCCCCGACGGCAGCGGCAATGCCCCAGAGCATGGCACCCGAGTTGACGCCCAACGCGGTCGCGTAGCCATGGCGGCGTCCTTGGCTGATCGAAGCGCGCAGCACCAGCACGGTGTCCAGCCCCGGGATGATGGTCAACAGGGCGGCCACGACGGCGAAGGACAGCAGGGCCGATTCGATGCTCACGACTGCCATGCTAGGGCCACCGCAGCCAGGACCGCATCCGGCACGTCGCCGGGCGGGCCATCTGGAAGCAGACTACCTAGAAACCGCGCCCCGGCGTCGTGCTGTGGTCTTCGGAGAGATCATCGAACTCGGCGTCGATGGCGTTGGCGTTGGCGTTCCGATCTTTTTTGATCACCGCGGACACCACCCCCGCGACCATTGCTAGACCAAGAATGTTCATGACGATCGTAAAGACCATGGCCGACGCCCTCCCCAGTTGTTGATACGTTCTCGCAGGCGACAGAATTCATCCAAGAACCTGTCTTAAGCCCCAAGGTACAGTCTCGACCCGCCCGGCAGGGGAGGCAAGGCCGCCAGATGTCGAACCGTGACCAAGGCAACCCTGCAGGTACCGCCTTAGCGCAGAATCTGGACGGCAGCAGGCACAACGTCGATCAGTACCGCCCCGCTGCCGACCATTCCCTCGGTTTCGCCATCGCCCCCGTAAAGAATCGCCGGCTCGGCCGAGAGTGTGATGGATCTGCCGCGGAAGGTGTGCACCGTGGGCAAGTCGACGTGGGTACCTCCGTAGACCTTCGGCAAGGCCCGGATCATGTCCAGCCGGCCGAAGGCCTCAATCACCACGATGTCCAAGAGTCCATCGTCGATGCTGGCTTCCGGGGCAATGCGCATACCCGAGCCGTAGTAGGCCGAATTGGCAACGGCCACGCAGGCCGCTTTGAAGATCCGCTCGGTCCCGTCGATGCCCACGGTCAACCGGGTGGGACGGAACGTGGCCAAGGCGTACAGGCCGTTCAGCGGATACTGCCACGACCGTGGCAGCCAGTGCCCGCGGGCGACCCGGTCGGCGACCACTGCGTCGATGCCTGCGTAGATCGAACCCGCCACCACTCGTGAGGTGCCGTCGGGGGCGGTGGTGGTGATGAGGTCGGTTTCCGCGGGTTCCTCGTCGAGCAGGATGGTTGCCACGGCGTGAGGATCCGTGGGCAATCCCAGCATCCTGGCGAAGTCGTTGCCCCGTCCGGCGGGGATGACCCCCAGGATCCCGCCGAGCCGGGCCACTTCTCCGGCGAGCGCCGAGACGGTCCCGTCACCTCCGACAGCGACCACCACATCGCCGCGGATGACGGCCTGGGCAAGGGCTCTTTTGCCCTCCGCCGGCCCCGAGGGGGCCACGGTTTCGACCCGGGCCCCGGACTCGCGTAGGATCCGCTCCACGCGGGCGGCCGCGGCCAGAGGGTCGCCGCTGCCGGCAGCCCGGTTGACCAGGAGGGTAAAGGATCGATTCACGCGGACCAGACTACGGTGCCGCGGGCGGCCCGCCGCTTTTCGCGTGCCGCGGTTGCTGTCGCCTCAGTCGGCGGTTCCGGGGAGTGCTGGTGCTTGCGAGCGGTAGACGTGTCCTGTCGGCGTTGTGGTTTCCACCGTGTGCCGGGCTCCGGCGACCTTGCGGGAGTGCCAGTTCAGCGCTTCCTTCGTGTGGTTGCAGCGGACACAGGTTCCCTGCCCGTTTTCCGCGACGGTCGCCCCGCCTCCGGCCCAGGCCAGGATGTGATCCATATGCCGGATGGGAGCATCGCACCACGGGCGGGTGCAGGTCTGGTCCCGTACTTCAATGAAGCGCCGCAAGCCGCGCGGGAACAGTCTGGCCCGCGAATCCAGGCCCACGAGTTCCCCCGTGGCAGGCGCCGTATAGAGCCGTCGGATCCAGGCCAGGGAGTCGGGCCCGGGCGGCGCGTTGGACTCTTGCCCGTCGGTGGGTTCCTGGGGTGTCGCTGTCGACAGACGGGCAGCCCGAGTCGCTTCGCGGATCATGTCCCGGGCGACCTGCGCCGGAACGACCCCATAGCCCTGCAGGTGTGCCGGTTCCGCATCGCCCTGGAACAGCGTCCGGTCCGTCATCACCAGCTGGAGCTCCACGCGCATACCCTCGGCCCGCTGCTGCCCGGTGACCCGTTCCACCAACGTGTCGGCCATGACCTGGCCGCGACTGCGCGCATCCCCGGTTGCCGTCGCGAGATCCGCGGCCCGGGTCAGTGCCTTCAGCACCGCAACCCCCTGGCCCACGGGCAGGGACCCGGTCAGGATGGCCATGGTATCCGGGGCCGGACGTAGGCTCACATGCCGGTCCCCCACGGCCCGGCGGGCGCGTTCGACCGCCGCCTCCGGGCTGGCCTGCTCGGCCAGATGCCGGGCCATGGCCTTCAGCTTCCGATTTCCGACCCCCTCGATGGTGCGCGGATCGGCCATCAAGGCCGCATCGACCTTCTTCCGGTCGTCCAACTCCAGGCAGGCGGTCTCACCCACCAGCAACGTGGCGCGCCACTCGCTGATCTCCCCGGCGCGGAACGCCTCATGGGTATGGGGCATTTCATCCACCATGGCCCGGGCGAAGCCCAGGAGCCGGGAGCCCTCATGCGGGGACTCGCGCCGGGCCAATGCCACCTGCGCACCGACCCCCTGCCCACGCTTTTCGGGGTCGACACCGGCGGCCGCTTCGCGTCTGACCACCCGCTCACGCAGGGCCACGGCCACCCGTGCCTGATAGGCACCGGCAGCCGACTTCACCGCTTCCAACCCGGAAAGCAGATCCACCAGACCCGCTTCGCCCAGCCGGGTTCCCCCGAGCGCCAGGGCCACCCTCACCGCCTCGATCCGGGCGAGCGCGGGCTCCGCAACCGCCGCGGCGTCGGACACCCCGGGGGAGCCCGGGGCTCCGCCGGCATTTTCTCCTACCTCATACTCGAACATGTATTCGAGTTTAGTTTTCTTCCTCCGACCCCATCCCGACGGGATCCCGCCTGTGCACAGCCATCACCGGCACGGCGCCTGTGGAGGGGACGAACAGGGCTCCTGTACTTCACCGGGAGCTTATGCGTACGTTGGCTGGAAGGGGATGCCACCCCGCCCATCCGACCAGGAAGAGGATGATTTCCATGCCACAGATCACCGGAGCCGACGGAAACACGCTGAACTACGAGGACACGGCGGGCGAAGGCCGTCCAGTCGTCCTGATCCACGGCTGGCCGCTCGATGGCACCTCCTGGGCCAACCAGGTGGGCCCGCTGGCCGAGAAGGGCCATCGCGTCATCACCTATGACCGCCGGGGCTTCGGCGCCTCCGAGCCGGCCGCACGCTACGACTACGACGCGCTGGCCGCCGACGTCGCGGCACTACTGGAGGGGCTTGACCTCAAGGACGTCACCCTCGTCGGGTTCTCCATGGGTGGCGGCGAGGTCGCCCGCTACGTCTCGGCCCACGGCGAGCAACGCCTCCACTCGATCATCTTCGCCGCGGGGGTGCCGCCCTTCCTGCTCAAGACCGACGGGAACCCGGACGGTCCGCTGGAGGAGGCGCAAGCCAACGAGATGAAGTCCCAACTGACAGCGGACCGCAACGCCTTCTTCGAGGGGTTCACCCCCGGCTTCTACTCGGCCGGGGACCAGTTGTGCGTCAGCGAGGACCAGCTGAAGGAAACCATCGCCGTGTCCTGCCGGTCCAACGAGGCGGCCGCAGTGGCCTGCATGGATGCCTTCGGCACCACCGACTTCCGCGAGGACCTGCCCAGCATCACGGTGCCTACACTCGTGATCCACGGCGATAGCGACGGCGTCGTACCCTTCGAAGGCTCTGGCCAGCGCACCCACGAAGCCATCGGCCACAGCGAGCTCGTCGTCATCGAGGGAGCACCCCACGGACTCATCGTGTCCCACGCCGGGGAATTCAACTCCGCGCTGCTGGACTTCCTCGATCGCTAGCCGACACATCTGTCTGGAGGCCCACGGTCGTTGTGATCCCCCGCAGGGGGTGTGAGACTGGGCCCTGACCCGTCGACTCCAAGGAGGGGTGTGATGCCGAAAACCGGCCTCGAGAAGGAACGTTTCGCCGCATCCCTGGACCTGCCGGGGGCCGGCTCATGAGCGAGGCCCCGCCCCGCTCATTGGCCCGCGGCCTCACCACGGCCAGTCGCTGGACCGCCAAGTCCCTGGTGCTGGTCGTCGGGTTGGTGGTGTTGTGGCTGCTGCTGCGCACCTTATGGGCGGTGGTCTTCCCTTTGTTGCTGGCCCTGCTGCTGTCCTCGTTGTTGTGGCCGCTATGCCGGGGACTCCACCGGGCAATGCCCCGCGCGCTGGCCGCCCTGCTGTCGTTGCTGGTGTTGTTGGCCGTCGTGGCGGGCGTCATCTGGGCGGCCATCCCCGCCCTCGGTTCAGGGACCCGCCGCCTGGGCGCACTCGCCCAGGAGAACCTCACCAGCTTCACCACGCAACTGCGCGATTTGCCGCTGGATCTGAGCGGGGTGGACCTGCAGCAGAACCTGGAGGACATCCTGGGCTGGGTGGGCGGCCGCTGGCAGGACATCCTGTTCGGCATCGCCTCGGGTCTGGGATCGGTGACCAGCCTCATCGTCGTGCTGCTGCTGACCCTGGTGCTGACCTTCTTCTGCCTCAAGGACGGCGAGCGCTTCCTGCCCTGGGTGTTCCACTGGACCTCGCCGGAGACCCACGTCCATGCCGGACGTCTGGGCGAACAGGCCTGGCAGGCCCTGTCCGCCTACCTGAAGACGCAGATCATCGTGGCCCTGGTCGACGCCGTCTTCATCGGGTTGGGCCTGTGGCTGCTGGACGTCCCGCTGGCCTTCCCGCTGGCGCTGCTGATCTTCTTCGCCGGATTCATCCCCGTGATCGGCGCCGTCTCCACCGGCCTGCTGGCCACCCTGGTGGCTCTGCTGGCGCACGGCTGGGCCACCGCCCTGGCGACCCTGGTGGTGGTGCTGGCGGTCCAGCAGCTCGAGGCGAACCTGCTGCAGCCCTACATCGTGGGCAAGGCCCTGCATCTGCATCCGGCCGTCGTCATCGGGGCCGTCACACTCGGCTTCACTCTCTTCGGCATCATCGGGGCCTTCCTCGCCGTGCCGGTGACCGCCGTTGCAGTCGTCGTCCTGCGCTACCTGCGCGAACAAACCCAACCCGCTCCCCCACCGGAAGCCCCCGAGACGCCCTCGGACGCGGCCGACGAGGATCCGGCGTCACCCACCCCGGCATGACGAACCAACCTTCCGGTTGGTAAAGTAAGGGCATGAGTGCCGATACCCGCGACCAGATCATCGATTCCTCCCTGCGCCTGCTGCGCCAGGGGGACACGGTCTCCCTGGAATCGGCGGCCCGCGAGGCGGGGCTGACCAAACCCGGGCTGATGTACCACTTCCGGACCAAGGAAGCGCTCATGCTCGGGCTGGTCGACGCGGTGATCGATCAATGGGTCGTCGAACTTTCGGCCCGTCTGGGAGATACCCCGGAACAGGCCACGGCCACCGACCGGGTCACGGCCTATCTGCGATGGACCCTGGAGCGGGACTTCGACGCCTCCGATCTGGTCATGCTCACCGATCCGCGCCTGCGCGACCCGCTGACCGAACGGTGGAGTGAACGCTTCGGCCCGTGGTTCGCCGTGCCCGACGGCGCATCGGCGGCCCTGCGCGGACGGTTGGCAGCGGTCAGGCTGTTGGCCGACGGCATCTGGTTCGCCAGCGCCACCGACATCCTGCCCCCAGCGCAGGACGAGCTGGAGACCATCCGCACCGCCGCCGTCTCACTGTTGGAGGACCAGCCATGAAGAAGTGGCTTCTGTTGACCGGGGCCATCCTCACCGAGGTCACCGGCTCGGTGTCACTGAAGGCCGCCGTCGAACACCCCGGCTGGTATTTCCTCACCGCCGTCGGATTCGTGGTGGCCTTCGTCTTCCTCGCCGCCGTCCTGCGCGAAGGGATGCCCTTGGGCGTGGCCTACGGCATCTGGGGTGCCAGCGGTGTCGCCCTGACTGCTGCCCTGTCGGCAATCATCTTCGGCGAACCATTGACGGCCACCATGCTCGCCGGGATGGGGCTGATCATTGCCGGGGTGCTGACCATCGAACTCGGTTCCCAACGCGCCGCGGAGCGTGCACATGAACAGCAAGGGACTCCAGCATGATCGGCTGGGTCCTGTTGGGTGCGGCCATCGTCAGTGAAGTCGCCGGCACCTTGTCCTTGCGCATGGCCACGTCCGGGAGCCGCCGCTGGTACGGCGCCGTCGCCACCGGGTACCTCGTCGCCTTCTCCTGCCTGGCCTTGGCACTGCAGACCGGGCTGGGCCTCGGCGTCGCCTACGGGATCTGGGCCGCCGTGGGGGTGGCGTTGACCGCTCTGGCCAGCAAGGTCCTCTTCGGTGAACCGCTGAACTGGGTCATGACCTGCGGCATCATCCTGATCATCGGGGGTGTGCTCCTGGTCGAAACCGGGGCCGCAGCCTAGGAAGCTACCGATCGGCTCCCGTCGGCGCGGTCTGCCGGAACCCCGGCCCACACCTGCAGGGCGGCCCAGGCTGCTGCCGTGAACGGGACCGCGAGGATGGCCCCGAGAACCCCGGCGACCACGGCGCCGGTGGCCAGCGCGAGCAGGACCACCAACGGGTGGATCTGGAGCGTGCGGCCCATCACCACCGGCTGCAGCAGGTTGCCTTCGAGCTGGTTCACCACGACCACCACCACCAGGACGATCACTGCCGCCACCGGGCCGACGCCTAAAAGTGCGACGACGGAGGCCAGGATCCCGGTGACCGTGGCACCCAGGATGGGGATGAAGGCCCCGATGACCTCGAAGATCACTTCCCACAGCGAAGCGCCGTTGTCTTTGTCGAAACACTAGTTCTTCAGTACTTTTGAGTTTTTCAACTTAACGTTGCTTAACGCCCCAGCCTCGTTCTGTAATAGAAATCACAACGTCAAGTAGCGCTAAACACACCATCAAGGTCCACACCGAAGGAAGCCGGCATGACAGATAGCCCATCCGCGATGAAGCTCTCATATGACGAAAGCGCGCCACGCCCGGCTAAGACTTCTGCCGCCGCCGTTGCTCGCGCTTGTGGGGTCTCAGCAGCAACAGTGAGCTACGTGATGAATGGGCAGCCGGGCGTCTCGACCGAAACACGTCGCCACATCGTCAAGGTAGCCAACGAATTAGGTTACCGACCAATACGTCATGGGCGTCTTCCCGACCCGCTATTGACCCGCGTCGTGGGATTGATTCTGCCCAACATCGTCAACCAGATGTACACCGGGTGGGCACAACACATCATTGATGCAACGGCCTCCAAAGGTTTCGAGGTCTTCGTAGCCACCACCCAGGACGACGCCGAGTCCCTAGCTCAGGTCGCCTCTACATTAGCGGCCAGAAACGTGGATGGTGTCATCATCGCAGCAGCTCTGAGGGAGGACTCTAGGGCTCTGAGGACGTTGCGACAGAAACGCATCCCCTACGTCTATCTATCTCGTCGTTCCGACCATATTCCTGGGGACTTTGTCGGCATCGACGACGACGCTGCCGCCTCGGCCCTCATGACTCATGTCCTTTCCCACGGATACACAGAGATCGCAACGGTCATCGGCCCAAGGTTTTCCACTGCCTCATTGGCACGAGAGCAAGCATTTGTCCGAACCGCCGCCGCAGCCGGAATTCCCATCACTGGTCAACGAAAAATCAGCACACGACTTAATTCCGACGGCGGTGTAGTAGCCGCCGAAAAACTATTCGGCTCCCCACAACCTCCGGAGGCAATCGTCTGCGGCTCCGACGAGATTGCCATCGGCATTATGGAGCACGCTCTTTCATTGGGTCTGACCATTCCAGGCGATGTTGCCGTCGCCGGGAGTGATGGATTACCTCACAGCCGGTCTCGCCTCATTGATCTGACCACGATCGTTCAGCCGGTCCAACAGATGGCCGAGCGTTCCTTCGAGCTACTCCTCAACCAAATCACCAGTCCGCGCACCACATATGCGCATACAGTCTGCGATCACTCCATTCACATAGGTGCGACTTGCGGTTGCCCAAAGAGTATCGCTTCTCTGCATTAACGGTTTGTTTCACACTCCTCACGGCAACACCACCTTTTCCATACCCAACACCACGCAAAGGTAGCCATGTCCACTCATACGAACGCGATGGCAATGAGACCACAGCATGTCGTCAACAAACTCATTTTCCGGCGTGTCATGCCTCTACTGATTGCCGCCTATGTAATGGCATTCCTAGACCGCACCAACATTGGCATGGCCAAGGACCGCATGGAGATCGATCTCGGCATCTCCGCCACGGCTTACGGCGTCGGCGCCGGCTTGTTCTTTCTGACCTACGCCCTATCAGAAATCCCTTCTAACCTGATTATGCACAAGGTCGGAGCTCGCTTTTGGATCATGCGCATCATGATCACGTGGGGCATTCTGTCTGCTTGCATGGCTCTCGTCCAAGGGGAATGGTCTTTCTACATATTACGAATGCTCCTCGGAGTCGCTGAGGCTGGCCTCTTTCCTGGAGTCATCTACTTCTTGACCCAATGGTTCATCGCGAATGATCGCGCCAAAGCTAACGGCATGTTCCTGCTCGGAGTCTCGTTGGCTAACATCATCGGTGCTCCACTCGGTGGCGTGCTACTTACGCTGGACGGTCTAGGTGGTCTTCACGGCTGGCAATGGATGTTCATCGTCGAAGGGTTGCCTGCC
>JAKDMV010000012.1 GCA_030452125.1 Micrococcaceae bacterium | reverse complement strand
ATCGACGCCATGATCCCCGTGGGTCGTGGCCAGCGTCAGCTGATCATCGGTGACCGCCAGACGGGCAAGACCGCCCTGGCCGTCGACACGATCATCAACCAGAAGGACAACTGGGCCTCCGGGGATGTCTCCAAGCAGGTGCGCTGCATCTACGTGGCCATCGGCCAGAAGGCCTCCACGATCGCCGCGGTCCGCCAGTCGCTCGAAGAGCACGGCGCCATGGAGTACACCACCATCGTGGCCTCCCCGGCCTCGGACCCCGCAGGCTTCAAGTACCTGGCACCGTACGCCGGCTCGGCCATCGGCCAGCACTGGATGTACGGCGGCAAGCACGTTCTGGTCGTCTTCGATGACCTGTCCAAGCAGGCCGAAGCCTACCGTGCCGTCTCCCTGCTGCTGCGTCGTCCGCCGGGACGCGAGGCCTACCCGGGTGACGTGTTCTACCTGCACTCCCGCCTGCTGGAACGTTGCGCCAAGCTCTCCGACGAGCTCGGCGCCGGCTCGATGACCGGTCTGCCGATCATCGAAACCAAGGCGAACGACGTGTCGGCCTACATCCCGACCAACGTCATCTCCATCACCGACGGACAGATCTTCCTGCAGTCGGACCTCTTCAACGCCAACCAGCGTCCGGCCGTCGACGTGGGCATCTCGGTGTCCCGCGTGGGTGGTTCGGCGCAGACGAAGGCGATGAAGAAGGTCTCCGGCACGCTGAAGCTGGAACTGGCCCAGTACCGGGACATGCAGGCCTTCGCCATGTTCGCCTCGGACCTGGATGCCGCGACCAAGCAGCAGCTGACCCGTGGCGCCCGCCTGATGGAACTGCTCAAGCAGGGCCAGTACGCCCCGTACCCGGTCGCCGAGCAGGTTGCTTCGGTTTGGGCCGGCACGAACGGCCACCTGGACGCCGTCCCGGTCGAGGATGTCCGCCGCTTCGAGAAGGAATTCCTCGAGTACCTGCGCAACCGCACCGACGTGCTGACCACCATCACCCAGACGGGCAAGTTGGAGGACTCCACGTTCGAGGCGCTGAACACCGGCATCGAGGAGTTCAAGAAGGGCTTCTTCGGCGACGGGGAGCAGTTGGTTGGCCCCGGGCACGAGGAGCATGACGCCCTGGGTGAAGAGAACGTCGACCAGGAAAAGATCGTCAAGCAGAAACGCTGACGTTCTCCGTGAGGTGGTGCCGCGACCCGCGGGTCGTGGCACCACCGCCACGGACTAGGAAAGGATAAACATGGGAGCCCAGATTCGGGTCTACCGCCAGAAGATCGCCTCGACCTCGTCGATGGGCAAGATCTTCAAGGCGATGGAACTGATCGCCACTTCCCGCATCGGCAAGGCACGCAGCCGCGTTTCGGCTTCAATGCCATACGCCCGTGCGATCACCCGTGCCGTTTCTGCCGTCGCGTCCCAGTCCGAGGTCGAACACCCGCTGACCACCGAGCCGGAACAAGTCCGCCGCTCGGCCGTGTTGGTGATGACGTCCGATCGCGGCTTGGCCGGTGCCTATTCGGTCAGTGCGATCAAGCAGGCAGAATCGCTCATCGAACTGCTGCACGGTGAAGGCAAGGAAATCAGCACCTACATCGTCGGCCGCAAGGCCCAGGCGTACTTCGACTTCCGCAACCGCGACTATGCGCGGGTGTGGACCGGGGACACCGACGCTCCGAAGTTCGAAACGGCCCAGGAGATCGGCGAGGCGCTGCTGGAGGCCTTCAACACCCCGTACGAGGAAGGCGGTGTGGAGGAGATCCACGTCGTCTTCACGCAGTTCAAGTCCATGGTCCTCCAGGAGCCGACGGTCATCCGTCTACTGCCCCTGGAAGTCGTGGAGGAGGAAGTGCAACGCGAGAGCGATCTGCTGCCGCTGTACGAGTACGAACCGGAACCGGAACAGGTTCTGGACGCACTCCTGCCGCGCTACATCGAATCCCGCATCTTTGCAGCCATGCTGCAGGCGGCCGCATCGGAACTGGCTGCCCGCCAGCGCGCGATGAAGGCAGCCGGGGACAACGCCAACGAGTTGATCAAGAAGTACACGCGACTTCGGAACAACGCCCGTCAGGCGGAGATCACCCAGGAACTGTCGGAAATCGTGGCAGGTGCCGACGCGCTCAGCGCGTAGCAGCCGGCCGATCACCATTTACCCCCACGCTCTAGAGATACAAGCGAAGTGAGAGAGATGACTGCCCAACTAAACGAGCAGGGAACCGCCGCCGCAGCCCCGGGAGCAACCGGGCGCATCGCGCGCGTCACTGGCCCGGTCGTCGACGTCGAATTCCCGGCCGATGCCCTTCCCGCCCTGTACAACGCCCTGACCGCAGATATCACGCTTAACGGCGAGACCCACACGGTCACCTTCGAAACCAGCCAGTACCTTGGCGACGACCTGGTCCGCGCGATCTCGCTGCAGGCCACCGACGGGCTCGTCCGCGGCGCCGTCGTCCAGGACACCGGCTCCTCGATCTCCGTGCCCGTCGGCGACGTCGTCAAGGGACACATCTTCAACGTGCTCGGCGAACCGCTCGACGTTCCGGCCTCCGATCTGGAGATCACCGAACGCTGGCCCATCCACCGCGAGGCCCCGGCCTTCGCGACACTGGAAGCCTCCACGGAGATCCTCGAGACCGGCATCAAGTCCATTGACTTGCTCACCCCCTACATCCAGGGCGGCAAGATCGGTCTGTTCGGTGGTGCCGGTGTCGGCAAGACCGTGCTGATCCAGGAAATGATCACCCGTGTGGCCCGCAACTTCGGCGGTACCTCGGTCTTCGCCGGTGTCGGCGAGCGGACCCGTGAGGGCAACGACCTCTGGGTTGAAATGGAAGAATCAGGGGTCCTGAAGGATACCGCCCTGGTCTTCGGCCAGATGGACGAGCCGCCGGGAACCCGGCTGCGCGTGGCGCTGTCGGCCCTGACCATGGCGGAGTACTTCCGCGATGTGCAGAACCAGGACGTGCTGCTGTTCATCGACAACATCTACCGCTTCACGCAGGCAGGTTCCGAGGTGTCGACCCTGCTGGGCCGCATGCCCTCGGCCGTGGGCTACCAGCCCAACCTGGCGGATGAGATGGGTACCCTCCAGGAGCGCATCACCTCCACGAAGGGCCACTCCATCACCTCGATGCAGGCCATCTACGTCCCCGCGGACGACTACACCGACCCGGCGCCGGCCACGACGTTCGCGCACTTGGATGCGACCACGGAACTCTCCCGTGAAATCGCCTCCCGTGGCCTGTACCCGGCCATCGACCCGCTGACCTCCACGTCCCGCATCCTGGACCCGCAGTATGTGGGCCAGGAGCACTACGACACGGCCGTGCGGGTCAAGTCGATCCTGCAGAAGAACAAGGAACTCCAGGACATCATCGCGATCCTGGGTGTCGACGAGCTCTCCGAGGAAGACAAGATCGTCGTCTCCCGGGCCCGTCGCATCCAGCAGTTCCTGTCGCAGAACACCTACACCGCCAAGCAGTTCACCGGTGTCGACGGCTCGACCGTGTCCATCAAGGACACCATCGAGGGCTTCAAGGCCATCTGCGACGGCGACCTGGACCACATTGCCGAACAGGCGTTCTTCAACATCGGCGGTCTGGACGACGTCGAGCGCCAGTGGGCCGAGATCCAGGGCAAGAGCAAGTAGCCATGGCCGAACTCGAAGTCGAAATCGTTGCCGCGGACCACTTCGTGTGGTCCGGGGCAGCGGAACTGGTCAAGGCCCGCACCAGCGATGGCGAGATCGGCGTCATGCCCGGGCACAGCCCGGTCCTGGCGGTTCTCGCAGCCGGTGAGTTGGCCATCGTGCCCTCCAATGGCGAGCGGTTCACGGTCCAGGCCGACGGCGGTTTCTTCTCGGTCGACCATGACCGGGTTGTCATCGTGGCTGACAATGCGCAGCTCGACGATGCCGTCGCGGTAGGAAACCGATAGTCCGCCCTTGAACGACATCGGCATTCCCGTCATCATCCTGGCTGCGGCCCTGCTCCTGCTGTTGATGATGTTGGGTGCCATGGGGGTGCGTCGCCATCAGTTGCGGCGCGCCCTGGGGACTTTCGACGCCTCCATCTCCACGACCTCCGGGAAGTGGATGATGGGGGTTTGTCGTTATACGGGGACCGACCTGGAATTCCTCCGGTTGTTCTCGGTGACCCCGGTGCCCCTGCACCGCTACGCCAGGACGTCGCTGGAACTGATCGGGTGGCGGGAGTCCGAAGGTGAGGAACGCATCAGGGTCCAGCCCGGCGCCGTCGTCGTGGATCTGGTTGCCGGGGGGATCCCGATCCTGTTGGCGATGGATTACGGCTCCTATACGGGCCTGCGCAGTTGGATCGAAGCCGGCCCGGTGGCCGGGGTCGGGACGTGGCGCTGAAGCGACCACCCCTGGACATGGCCATGGCGCGCACCCCCTGGATGAGGGGATGCGCGCCATGGCTTTTTTCGTGGACTCCCGGCGGTGCGGCCGGAGGGCCCTCTAGATTCCGGTGACTCCCGTGGCCTGGGGGCCCTTGGCTCCCTGACCGATCTCGAACTCGACCCGCTGGTTTTCCTCCAGCGTGCGGAAGCCGTTGCTCTGGATTTCCGAGTAGTGGACGAACACATCGCCGTCAGCCTCGTCCGGCGTGATGAAGCCGAAGCCCTTTTCAGCGTTGAACCACTTCACGGTGCCCTGCGCCATGTATATCTCCTCATTGATGTGAAACTAACCGCACACGGCGTCTTGCCGCGTCCGGACGGTACCGAAGTGGGAAGATGCCGACGTGGCCGGCGGTACTTCACACCCGCAACCTGCTTTGCGGGCATGTACATGACCAACACAAAGACTGAGTTGATCATCACACATCAATGTGGCGTATTCAACGGCAAAAGCCCATGTGGCGGGTGATTACCCGTGATGGGGCGCCAGCTCGACCCCGTCGCGGTAGACGCGGAGGAGCCTGAAGTGCCGGTCGACGATGACGGCGTCGGCGCTGAAACCGATGCCCAGGGCACCGACCTCGTCGGTCAGGCCCACCAGTTCGGCGGGGACCGAGGAGGCCGAAAGCACTGCCTGCTCCAACGGAACCCCCGCCTCGACGGTGCTGCGGACCACGTCCAACATGGTGGCGGTGCCTCCGGCCAGCGAGTTGCCCTCGGCCAGCCGGGCCGCCCCATCGGCGACCACCACGTCCTGCGGGCCCAGGGTGTACTGCCCGTCGGGCAGACCAGTGGCGGCCATGGAGTCGGTGACCAGCACGATGGATTCGGCGCCGAGCAGGACGAACATCGCCCGGACGATCGCCGGATCCAGATGCACTCCGTCGGCGATCAGCTCCACCACGACCTTGCCGGCCGCGGCGGCCTCGAGGCAGGCGGCCACCGGACCGGGGGAGCGGTGGTGCATCGGGGGCATGCCGTTGAACAGGTGCGTCACGGTGGCGCGTTCGGTATAGCCGTCGAAGCCTGCCGAGGAGAGTTCCTCCACGGCCACATCGAGCGAGGCGGTGACGGTGGGCGCATCGGCGTTGGTGTGTCCCAGCGAGGGCAGGACCCCGTGGGAGACCAGTTGCTCCACCAGGGCATCGGAACCGGCCAGCTCGGGGGCGTAGGTCATGGTGCGCAGCTGGCCGCGGGCCGCGGCGACCAGTTCGTCCACGAAGGCCGGGTCGGGGGCCGAGAGCAGGGACGGGTCCTGGGCGCCGCAGCGCACCGTGGAGAGGAACGGGCCCTCGGAATGGATGCCGGCGATGAGCTCACGTTCGGCGAAATCGGCCAGCACGGAGGCGGCGGAGAGCAGATCGGCGCGGGTGGCGGTGACCAGCGAGGCGAGCAGCGTCGTCGTCCCGGCGGCATGGAGGAACTCGATGGAACGGGCCGCGGCCTCGGCGTCCCCGCTGGGGAAGTCCCCTCCGGCGGCTCCATGGCAGTGCACATCGACCAATCCGGGCATGATGGTCGCCCCCGCAGGCAGCTGCACGTCGGGATGGGAGGCGGACTGCGGCCACCGGGAGAATTCCTCGGGGGTGCCGACGAAGACGATGCGATCGGCTTCGAAGGCGATCACGGCGTCATCGAGGATGGCGCCTCCGGTGACGGCACGGCCGCGCAGGGACAGCCGGGTGGGTTCTTCGGTGGATGTCATGACCCCAGCATAGTTTCTGCCCGGCGGGCGACCTAGAAGAGTTTCCCGGGTGAAGCGGCGGGCCGGGGACCGGCGGGTCAGAACAGGCGGGAGGCGCTGTCGTCGACCCCGCGCATGGCGTCGTAATCCAGGGTCAGGCATTCGATGCCGCGATCGGTGGCCAGGGTGCGTGCCTGGGGTTTGATCTGCTGGGCAGCGAAGACCCCCCGGACCGGGGCCAGCAGCGGATCGCGGTTCATCAGCTCCAGATAGCGGGTGAGCTGCTCGACGCCATCGATATCGCCGCGACGTTTGAGCTCGATCGCCACGGTGGAACCCTCGGCGTCCCGGGCCAGGATGTCCACCGGCCCGATCGCCGTCATGTATTCGCGGCGCACGAGCTTGAAGCCCTCGCCCAGGGTATGGATCTGCTCGGCCAGCAGGCGCTGCAGATCTGCTTCGACCCCGTCCTTGATCAGCCCGGGATCGGTCCCGAGCTCATGGCTGGAATCGTGCAGGACCTCATGGATCCTGATGACCAGGTGGTCATCGACCTTGGAGTGCTGGACGCGCCAAGTCTCCACGACGCCCTCGGCTGCGGCATCCTCATCGGCCGGGGCGATGTGCATGGTCGCCGGCGGGCTCATCCAGTTCAGCGGCTTATAGGAACCGCCGTCCGAATGGATGAGGACGGAGCCGTCGGCCTTGACCATGAGCAGGCGGGTCGCCAACGGCAGATGGGCACGCAGACGGCCCAGGTAATCGACTGAGCAACGAGCTATCACTAAACGCACATCCAGCACTCTACCGTCCGTTCCCCCCGGTGGGCATTCCCGCTGCGCCGATGGAAAGCGATACGATCGCGAACATGCCCCGCTCCAACCGTCCGCGTCGCCCGCAGCGCCAGGCCCGCCCCAATAAGTGGGCGCAGGCCGAGCGACGCCGCAGCGAGGACGACGACGGGTTCAGGGGCCCGGGGCTGTCGATCCCCTCGGTGCAGAGCGCACCGGACGGCCAATGGCATGTCCGGCGGATCTCTGCGGCCCGGGCCGGGAAGAACTACACCTGCCCGGGATGCCATCGCACGATCGATCCGGGCGTCGAGCATATCGTCGCGTGGCGGGCGGACCATTGGAGCGGCGAGGAGGCCTCCGCCGCCTCCCGGCGGCACTGGCATCTCAAATGCTGGAACGGCCGCAGCTTCCGCTACTGATCCGGCCCGGGAACCGGACCGCCCCGGGACGGGGTCCTAGCGCCGTTCCTGCCGGGCCATGAATACCTCGCGGATCAGCAGCATCGTGGAGGCCGCCAGCGGGATGGCCATCAGGGCACCGACGATGCCCATGAGCGTCCCGCCGGCGATCACGGCGATCACGGCCACGGCCCCGGGAACCGCAACGGTGCGTTGCATCACCCGCGGCGAGATGAAATAGGCCTCGAACTGCAGGTAGCCGAAGTAGAAGATCGCATAGACCACCGCGGTCTCCCAGCCGACCGTCAGGGCGATCAGCGAGACCAGGATCCCGGCGATGACCGCCCCGACCAGCGGGATGAATGCCAGGACGACGACGACCAGGGCCAGCAGCAGGGAATAGGGGACCCCGACGATCGTCATGATGATGAAGGCATACAGGGCGTTGAGCAGGGCGACGATGGCCTGGCCCATCACGTAGTTGCCCACGCTGTTGGAGATCTGCTCGGACAGCGTCTCCACGCGCTGGCGCTTGGACCGCGGGACCAAGCGGTAGGCCCAGGATTTCAACCCGGGCAACGCCGCCAGGATGTAGATGGCCAGCACCAGGACGATGAGTGTGCCGAACAGACCCTGGGCCACGACCCCGCCGACCCCGATCACCCCGCCGAAGACCCCACCGAGGGCGTCGGTGTTCTGGAAGAACTTATCGACTTCCTGAGTGATGCGTTCGCGGACCTGGAACTGCTCGTCGATGGTGGTGAAGAAATCCGAGTTCAGGAAGCTGTCGACGATGTCCGGGGCCTTCTCCACGAAGGCGGTGGTCTGCTTGACGATGGTCGGGATGAGGATGCCCACCGCACCGCCGAAGATGACGGCCAACAACAGCATCGCCGCCAGCACGCCCACCGGGCGGGGGACCCGGTGGCGTTCCAGATACCTGACGATCGGATCCAGCCCCAGGGCGATGAACAAGGCAATGGCGATCCAGACCAGCAGGGAGCCGACATTGGTCAGGATGAAATACAGTAGCAGCGCCAGCCCGACGCCGACGCTGAACATGAACCCGGTGAAGACCGGATGGTGTCCGCCCGGGACGTTGAGGAGCGGTTCGGCCTCGGGGTCGGCGGCGGGGCGCGCGGCCGGCGGGCGGGTGATTCCGGTGGCGTGCAGGAACCGGCCCAACAACGTCGGCTTCCCCGCCGGCGGGGCCCCGGTTGCCGGCTCCGCCGGGCGCGGGGAAGCCGGGACGTCGGCACTCGCGGCTTCGAAGGCACCGCGGTCGGTGCCGGGGAGTTGTTCGCCGTCGTCCGGGGTGGCATTGCTCTCTTTCATCACGAGCCCGAGCCTACCTTTCCGGCGTCATGCGGCGGGTGTTCGGCCGTCCGGATCCACCACATCACGTGCTCCGCGACACAGCCGGGAACCGCCGGGGTAACCGATTCGTTATCATTGCAGTGTGGCCGGTCTGCAACTGTGCCCGACCACGACCGAGGCCGATCATCGACCCCCATTTTGTTAGGTGTAATTACGTGCGAATCTTCATTGCTGCGATCTCCATTTTGCTGGGCGCCCTGGCCCTGGTGGTGGGGATCGGGCAGCGGACCTTCTGGGCGCCGCCCGAGACCGTGACGGCGACCGTGCAGACCGAGCTGAAGGACGCCCCGCTGACCGTGGTCGAGCCCGGCGTCGCGGAGATCGAGGACCGGCCCGTCGATGTCACCGTCGAAGCCGATGGCGAATTCACCGCCGCTCTCGGACGCAGTTCCGACGTCGACGCCTGGGTCGGCAAGGCCGCCCACAACACGATTTCGGGGATCGATGACGAAGCAATGACGCTGACGGCCGAGCACTCGAAGGGCGAGGCCAAGGTCCCGAACCCCAAGAACTCCGATCTCTGGGTTGCCTCCGAATCAGCCGATTCACATATGGTCCACCGCTGGACCGCACCCGACGAGGGCGACTGGTCGCTGCTGCTGGCCACCGATGGGACGAAGGCCGCACCCACCGACATCACCGTTTCCTGGGAGAACGACGCCACCGCACCGTTCTCCATCCCGCTGATCATCGTGGGATCACTGCTGATCCTCTTCGGTCTGGCCTCCGTCCTGGTTGGACGCGGCGGACGAGGCAAGGGCCCGGAGGCCTCGGCACCGACCGGTGGCGGGTCAACGACCCCGGCCGCCGGCTCCGGAAGCGGCGCCTCGACGCTCCAGCGCACCGCGACGGTCGTCGCCGCGGCCGCCCTGGTCCTGGTGCCGGCCCTGCCCGCCTCCGCTGCCACCGGATCCGCCACCGCATCCCCTTCGGCATCCAGCACGGAGCAGGACCAGGACGGCGATGATGTCCATGCCGTGCTGCAGGAGGACCAGTTGGACCGGATCCTGGAATCCGTGGCGGATACCGTCTCCAGCGGCGACAAGGCCCAGGATGCCAAGAAGCTCAAGTCCCGGGTCGGTGGGGACGCCCTGTCCCTGCGCAAGACAAATTATTCGCAGCGCAACGACGGATTGAAGATCCCCGCCCCCGGGACCGTGGCTGCCGCGCCGGTCCGTTCGGCAGCAGTGACCACCACCACGAAATGGCCGCGGACCTCGATGATCGTCACGCAGGCCAAGGACGCGAAGATCCCCCGGGTGCTGGTGCTCAAGCAGGAGGACCCCCGCGCGAACTACAAACTCATCAACGAGGTCTCCATGCTCCCCGGATCGGAGTTCCCCGGGCTGGCCGTGGGGGACACCTCGGTGCGGACCCTGGATAACAAGGACGATTCGGTGAAGACCGCTCCGGCCACGGCCGCCAAGGACCTGGCGGCCTACCTCAGCGATTCCAAGTCCAAGAAGAAGGGGCAGTTCGCCGAAAGCGCCTTCATCTCGGCCACCCATGAGGGACAGGCCAAGGAGATCAAGGACAATAAGAACGCCAAGATCAAGTATGAGCACAAGGTCGATCAGAAATCCCTCGAAGTGCTCTCCACCCCCAATGGCGGGGCCCTGGTCAGCGGGCTGTTGAACAGCACCATGACGGCCACCCCGAAGGAAGAGGGCGGCACGGTGAAGCTCGATGACGCCAGCGCCAAGCTCGCCGACGCCAAGAGCACCAAGAAGGGTGTGGTCACCAAATCGGCCGAACCCGTCGTCTTTTACATCCCCGGCGCCGACAGCAAGGACAAGATCCGCCTGATTGCGGGGGAGATCGTCCTGCAGTCCGCCAAAGTGAAGTAGTCCTCGGGGACCACGCCCATCCATTGGGCACCCACCCGAGGCAGACCATAAGGTAGGGGCATGAGCAATACCGAACCAGCAGCAGCTTCCAGCCGTGGCGCCGTCGATCTGTCAGGACTCGGCGCCCAGGACCCGCAGGCCGCGTCCGCCCCGGGGCCGGCCCAGATGCCGGCCCCGCCGGCCGGGCCATCACCGGCGGCCACCGAGGGGGCGACGTGGACCGCGGCGGTGAACCAGCAGGAGTTCACCCAGCTGGTCCAGGTCTCCAACACGGCACCGGTCGTGGTCTCGTTGGGCACCGGGTCCTCCGCGGCCTCGGTGCAGTTGGATGAAAAACTCCGCAGGATCATCGACGGCCATGCCGGACGCCTCGTCCTGGCGTTGGTCGATACCGACCGCGAACCGGCGATCGCCCAGGCCTTCAGGGTCCAGCAGGTCCCCTCCGTGGTGGCCCTGCTCAATGGACAGCCCGTCCCCATGTTCCAAGGCGATGCGGCCCCCGAGCAGATCGCGTCGCTGCTGGAGGAGCTCCTCCAGCTCGGGGTCCAGCACGGGGTGACCGGGACCGTGCCGCCTTTCGGGGCCCCGGAGGCCGAGCAGCCGGTCCCGCCGCTGCACCAGGAGGCGATGGACGCCATCGACGCCGGCGATTATGCCGGGGCCGTGACCGCCTACCGCAAGGCCCTGGCCGAGAAACCCAACGACGACGAGGCCCAGACCGGGCTACAGCATGTAGAGCTGCTCCAGCGCACGGCGTTCTCCGACCTGGATTCGGCCCGCAAGGCGGCCGCCGATCATCCCGACGGCATCGACGAACAGCTCGCCGTGGCCGACCTGGATGTCCTCGGCGGCCATGTCGAGGATGCCTTCGCCCGGCTCGTATCGCTGGTGGGGCGCACTGCCGCGGAAGACCGCGAACGCGTCAGGGCCCGGCTGGTCTCGCTCTATGCCGTCGTCGGGGCCCAGGACGAACGCGTCGTGAAGTCACGGCAGAAACTGGCGCGCGTCCTGTTCTAACCGGCTTGGTCCGCCCCCGGGCCGGGGCAAGCGTGCCTCCCCCTGAAGGCTGAGAAGCGGATTCAGCCATGAGGATGATGCCTTTGGCCCGGGCCCACTGTTAGGTTCGGAGCATGAACACCGAACTCCATCAGTCGACGGCCCCTGCCATCAGCTTGCGTGGCCTGGGCAAGCGCTATGGCCAGAAGATCGCCGTGAACGGGATCAGCCTCGACGTGCCCTCCGGCTCCTTCTACGGACTCGTCGGGCCTAACGGCGCCGGGAAGACGACCGCGCTCTCCATGGCCACCGGCATGCTGCGCCCCGATGCAGGACAAGCATGGGTCCACGGGGTGGACGTCTGGAAAGATACGCGCCGCGCCAAATCACTGCTCGGTGTTCTGGCGGACGGGGTGCGGCTCTTTGACCGGCTCAGCGGGCGCCAGCTGGTGACCTATGCCGGTCTGCTCCGCGGTATGGATGCTGCCACGGTGGACGAACGAACCGATGACTTATTGCGGGTCTTGGACCTGTCCGACGCCGGCGGAAAACTTGTGGTGGACTACTCGGCGGGCATGACCAAAAAGATTGCCCTTGCCACCGCGCTGATTCATTCACCGCGAGTGCTGGTCCTTGACGAACCCTTTGAAGCCGTCGACCCGGTATCGGCGGCAAATATTCGGGACATCCTCGCCGACTATGTCGGGCACGGAGGGACCGTCGTGGTCTCCAGCCATGTGATGGACCTGGTCCAGCGCATGTGCTCCCATGTCGCGATCATCTCCGATGGCAACTTGCTCGCCGCAGGAACCGTGGACGAGGTCCGCGGCGAGGGAAGCCTCGAGGACACTTTCGTGAACATGGTCGGTGGCCGGGCCGAAGGAGGTGGGCTCTCGTGGTTGCACACCTCCTGAAACTGAAGTTGGCGCTGCTGCGCAACGGTTTCAAACGCAGCCCGTGGCAACTCGTGGGCGTCATCATCGGGGGGATCTACGGCCTCGGGCTGGCGGTGCTGCTCTTCGTGGGGATGTTCGCCCTGGGCGACCAGCCCGCCGAACTGATCACCACCGTCGTGGTGCTGGCCGTCTCGTTGATCACCCTGGGGTGGGCGGTCATCCCGGTACTGCTCTCGGGAGTCGACCTGACGCTTGATCCCTCACGGTTCTCGGTCTACCCCATCCCGCCGCGGCAACTGGTGATCGGCCTGCTGCTGAGCGGTTTCATCGGGGTCCCCGGCCTGGTGATGCTGCTGCTCTTCGCCGGTCAGGGGCTGGCCTGGCGGGCCAATGCAGGACTGGCCCTGGTCGGCATCCTCTGCGGCGTCCTGGCGGCGCTGAATGCGCTGGCCCTCTCCCGGCTGGCCGTCACCGCCGCCACGGCGCTGACGTCCAACCGGCGATTCCGCGAGCTGGGAATGATCCTGCTGTTCGTGCCGCTGATCATGCTCGGGCCCATCCTCCAGACGGCGACCGAGGGGCTCGAGGCGGGACTGGGCTGGCTGCCCGACATCTCAGCGGTGCTGGCCTGGACGCCGTTGGGTTCCTTCGCCGCCGTCCCGGGGGACGTGGCCGTTGGGGCCTGGGGGCTGGCGGCCGCCAGGCTGGTGCTCTCGCTGGTCTATCTGGTGGTGATCATCCTGGCCTGGAAATCAGTACTCTTCCGGGCCCTGGAAACCCCGCCGCAACAATCGGGCGGGAGCCGCGCCGTCTCCGGGCTCGGTGTCGCCTTCCGGCTGTTCCCGGCCACCCCGTGGGGTGCCGTGGCCTCACGGTGCCTGACCTACTGGATGAAGGACCCCCGCTATGCGATGAGCATCATCTTCGTTCCGCTGGTCCCGTTGCTGATCTGGTTCTGGTCCTCCCAGGGCGGCGACTACACCGCCATGCTTTATCTGGCACCGATCATCGCCGTGCTGTTGGCCTTCAGCATTTCGGCGGATATCTCCTATGACAACACCGCGTTCTCACTGCATGTGCTCACCGGACTGCGCGGATTCGACGATCGGCTGGGACGGGTGGCCGCCTCGGCGGTCTTCGCCGTGCCGACCGTGCTGCTCGCGGCGATCCTGCCGGCGGCGCTGCTGGGGGAAACGGAACTGCTGCCCGCCATCCTCGGGCTCTCGCTCGGGGCCCTGGGAACCGGCTGGGCGGTCTCGAGCATCGCCTCCGCCCGCTACACCTATGCGGTCCCGCTGCCCGGGGACAACCCGATGAAGACGCCCCCGGGCACCGGGGCCCGCATGGCCGTCACCCAGCTGGCGACGTTCGGGTCCACGATCGTGCTGATGCTGCCCGAAATCATTCTGCATATCGTCTTCCTGGTCACCGGGCAGGAGCTCTACGCCTGGCTCGTGCTGGTCACCGGCGTCGTTTTCGGGGCCCTGATGCTGATGGGGGGACTACGGATCGGTGGACGCTGGTTCGATTCCAGGACCCCGGAACTGATGCAGGCGACCGTACTGAACCGTTAGGCCCGCAAGGAGTTGGTAGACTGGGGGCATGACGATGCCTGCAGACCCGTTTGAAAACGACCCCAACGACCCGGGCCAGGGCGGCGGCACCGCGACCATCGAGCGCGAAGAGCTGCGTGAGCACCTCGAGCCCGGTGACAGCGAGCGTTTCGCGCACTATGTGCGGAAGGAAAAGATCATGGAGTCGGCGCTGACCGGCGAACCGGTGATCGCCCTGTGTGGCAAGGTCTGGGTCCCGGGACGGGACCCGAATAAGTTTCCGGTCTGCCCGGAGTGCAAGGAAGTCTACGAAGGCATCCGTGCCCCGAAGGACGGCGGCGGCAAGGACGACAAGAAGTAGTCCTTCGCCGCGTGAAGCCCGCGCCTGCCCTCGGCAGGTGACGGCAAGGCATGGTGACGCACCGATCAGGTGGGCTCCCGTGTCGGTGGGACGGCCCGGGAGCCGCCCGCCATAAGATGGTTTTTTCTTTTCGGCCGATCGCGGCCGATTTCACCTGCCACCGAGCACTTGAGGAGGTTGGCCGTGGGCGATGCCCTGTTCAGTCTGGGCGAGTCCATGCCACCGGCGTATCCGGAGCGGGCGGCATGGGGAACGGCCACGAAGCTGCGCCAATGGCAGGCCGAAGCGCTGGAGAAGTACTTCGCCACCACGAGCAAGGACTTCCTCGCCGTCGCCACCCCCGGGGCCGGCAAGACGACCTTCGCCCTGCGTGTGGCGGCGATGCTGGTCGAAGCCGGAACGATCAACCGGATCACGGTCGTCGCCCCGACCGAGCACCTCAAGAGCCAGTGGGCCGATGCCGCCGCCCGGATCGGGCTGGCCCTGGACCCGAACTTCAAGAATGCCGACGGCCGGCATGGCGCCGACTTCA
Organism: Micrococcaceae bacterium; assembly: GCA_030452125.1. Classification (GTDB taxonomy): domain Bacteria; phylum Actinomycetota; class Actinomycetes; order Actinomycetales; family Micrococcaceae; genus Arthrobacter_H. The sequence goes on along the minus strand of JAKDMV010000012.1, from coordinate 28,637 downwards.
TCGGGGTGGTCGTCACCTACGCCCAGGTGGCCAGCAAGCCGCTGCTGCATAGGGCCAAGACCGAGGCGGCCCGCACCCTGGTGATCCTCGACGAAATCCACCACGGCGGCGACGCCCTGAGCTGGGGCGACGGCATCCGTGAGGCCTTTGAACCGGCGGCCCGCCGGCTGGCGTTGACCGGAACCCCCTTCCGCTCCGATACGGCGGCCATCCCCTTCGTCGAGTACATCGAGGACGCCGAGGGCATCCGCCGCTCCAAGGCCGACTACACCTACGGGTACGGCGACGCGCTGAAGGACCACGTGGTTCGACCGGTCATCTTCATGGCCTATTCCGGCCAGATGCGTTGGCGCACCTCGGCGGGGGAGGAAATGGAGGCCCAGCTGGGGGAGGGGTTCACCAAGGACGTCACCGCGCACGCCTGGCGGACGGCACTGAACCCCGAAGGCGAATGGATCCCCTCGGTCCTCGCCGCAGCCGACCGCCGGCTGACCGAAGTACGCCATACCGTCCCCGACGCCGGCGGACTGGTCATCGCCACCGACCACGCCGATGCCAAGGCCTATGCCGCGCAGCTGAAGAAGATCACCGGGGAAAAGGTCACCACGATCCTCTCCGATGACGCGAAGGCCTCCGCCAAGATCGAGGACTTCACCGAAAGCAACGACCGGTGGATGGTCGCGGTGCGCATGGTCTCCGAGGGCGTCGACGTCCCGCGGCTGGCCGTGGGGGTCTACGCCACCTCCACCTCGACCCCGCTGTTCTTCGCCCAGGCGGTGGGACGTTATGTCCGTTCGCGCAAGCGCGGGGAAGTGGCCTCGATGTTCCTGCCGTCCGTTCCGATCCTGATGGCGCTGGCCAACCAGATGGAGCTCGAACGGGACCACGCCCTGGACCGACCCGAAAAGCATGTGGATGACCCGGACTTCATTCCCGAGGACGACCTCATGGACGAGGCCAACCGCGAGGAAAAAGCCTCCGATGAACTGAATAAACAGAAGTTCGAGGCACTGGACTCCCATGCCTCCTTCGATCGTGTCCTCTACGACGGAGGCGAATTCGGGACCGGGGCCATGCTCGGCTCCGAGGACGAACAGGACTTCCTGGGGATCCCCGGGCTGCTGGACGCCGAACAGGTCGGGGCGCTGTTGCGCCAACGCCAGCAGGAACAAGTGACCCGGCGCGGTCGCAAACAAGGGGCGCCCGCCGCCCCGGTCGAGGATCCCTCGGTCACCGACCACCGTCGACTGACCGAACTGCGCAGCCAGCTCTCCAAGAACGTCTCCGCGTGGGCGGCCCGCACCGGAACACCCCACGGGGTGGTCCACAACAAGCTGCGGGAAGTGTGTGGCGGGCCGGCAGTGGCCCAAGCCAACGCGGACCAGCTCAACCGTCGGCTGGATAAGTTGCAGGGCTGGTTCGTCGGCAAACGCTGAGAGACACGCAAGGTTCCACGGGCGCTTTGGTCAGGAGAAAAACTTCGATGTCTGAAGGTCCTCGTCTGGTCCCTGCCAGCTACGTTGTTTTTCGTCGTGCCGATCAGGTCTTGCTGCAGTTGCGGCAAGGTACCGGATACATGGACGGATGCTGGGCCGCCGCTGCTGCCGGTCATGTCGAAGCGGGGGAATCCGCCGTCCAGGCGGCAGTGCGCGAAGCCCGCGAGGAACTGGGGGTCTCCCTCGACTCCGGGCAACTGGTTCCGCTGACCACGATGCACCGCGGGCCTGGACCCGGGGTGGCGGAGGAACCACGGGTGGATTTCTTCTTCGGTTGCGAGCAATGGCAGGGAAGACCCCGGCTGATGGAGCCGGACAAGGCCGCCGATCTGTGCTGGTTCTCTCTCGACGACCTTCCACATCCAGTCGTTCCCCATGAACGGTACGTCTTTGAACGCCTGGCGGCGGGTCTGCCGGCCCTGACGACGTTCGGCTTCGATACGCCCTGAGAGACGTACCGAGGATGCGCTCCATTCCCCGGTGGCCCCATCCAGGCACTCACGGAGCAGGTCGGCGTGTCCGTTATGTCGGGCGTATTCCTCGATGAGATGCAGGAAGATCCAGCGCAGTGTCACGGGCTGGCCATCCCGGCGACGAACCGAGACCTCATCCAGGGATTCGTGGGCCCGCGCGATCTCACGGCTGGTCGTGATGGCGTCGTCCAGGTGGGAGACTTCGCGGCGGACTTCCTCGTCCGCGTTCTCCGCCAGCGGATCGAAGCCGTGGTGGTCCCCGTCGGGGTCGTCCCCGGTGCAGTGGAGATCCGCGGATTCGTGGCCGGAGAAGACCTCGGCGAACCAATACCGCTCGACCTCCGTGAGATGGCGCAGCAGACCACGCAGGCTCAAGGGCGAGGGCGCAACGGCTTGCCGTCCCAGCTGCTTCGCGCTGAGCCCGGCGCATTCGGTCTTCGAGGTCGCTCGATGGAAATCCAGCCACACTTCCACGGCACTTCGCTCGGTGTCAGCGAAGGGCGGATCGGTGCGTTCGGGAACGTCGAGAGGGGGAACCTGGTCCGTGCCTCGACGTTACACTCACCGCCGGAAACACGCGGACCGTGTCATCACAAGAAAAGCGAACGTTCCCCACGGTTGTTGTTGACACCCGAAATCAGTAGGCAGATACTACGAAAGTGACCCGCCTCACCGAGCCATTTGACCGCATGATGTAGATCGTGCTCGACAGAAGAAGCCGAAGATGTCTTCACCAACGTCACCTCCCACCAAGGTCAAGGTCGAACTGGACCGGGGCCTGAAACCAGATATCGGCAAGATCGGTCTGCTCTTCACCGGGGTTGGTTCCATCATCGGTTCCGGATGGTTGTTCGGTGCCTTCGAGGCGGCATCTTTGGTCGGCCCGGCGGCGATCATCTCGTGGATCCTCGGGGCCATCATGATCATCATCGTCGCCCTGAACTATGCAGAGCTCGGCGTCATGTTCCCGGTCGCCGGCGGTGTCATCCGATTCCCGCATTACTCCTTCGGTTCCTTCGCCAGCTACACCAGCGGGTGGATCACCTGGCTGGCGGTTGCGGCCACGGTTCCGATCGAGGTCCTGGCGGCGGTTCAATACGCCTCCAGCTATCTGCCATGGCTCATGCACGATGTGGAGGGGACCCTCGTGCTCACCGGCGGCGGCATCGCTGTCAGCGTCGTATTGGTGGCCTTGTTCTGTGTCATCAACATGTTCGGCGTCAAACTCTTCGCCCGGTTCAACAACATCCTCGTCTGGTGGAAGCTCGCCGTGATCCTGCTGGTCATTGTCGTGCTCGGCATCCTGGCCTTCCACCCGGGACATTTCCACGAAGCCCGGTTCGGTGGCTTCATGCCCGAAGGGGTGGGGCCGATCTTCGCGGCACTTCCTGCCGCCGGCATCGTGTTTTCCTACCTGGGATTCCGGCAAGGGGTCGAATTCGCCGGCGAAACGACGAATCCGCAAAAGAACGTCCCCTTTGCACTGATCGGTTCGATCGTGATCACCGGCATCATCTACGTGCTGCTGCAGATCGCCTTCATCGGGGCCGTGCCGGACAGCCTGCTCGACAACGGCTGGTCGGGCCTGTCATTCACCAACGACGCGGGCCCCTGGGCGCAAATCGCAATCGTCCTGGGAGCGATGTGGCTCGGCGTCATCCTCTACGTCGATGCGGTGGTCTCTCCTGCCGACACGGGCCTGATCTACACGGCACTGTCGCCGCGTCTTTCCTACTCCCAGGCCCGGGTAGGCAATGCCCCGTCGGGCTTGCAAAAGCTCAATAAGCGGGGGGTTCCCTGGGTCGGGCTCATCGTGATGTTCGTCGTCGCTTGCTTCATGTTCCTCCCGTTCCCTTCCTGGGCGAAGCTGGTCGGTTTCATCACGACCGGAACGGTGCTGTCCTTCGGCAGCGGTCCGGTCACCGTGGCGGCCCTGCCCCGTCAACTCCCTGACCAGGAGCGTCCCTACCGCCTTCCAGGAGGGGACGTGCTCCCGTTCCTCGGATTCCTCTGCGCGAACCTGATCGTGTACTGGACGGGCTGGGATACGAACTGGAAGCTCTTCGTGGCGGTGCTGATCGGCTACATCGTCCTGGTCCTGCACTACGTATTCAGCGATCGCAGCAAGATCCCGCCACTGCAGATGAAATCCGGAGGGTGGATGCTGTTGTGGATGGCCGGACTGGCGTTGCTGAGCTGGATCGGGCACTACGGGGACGGTTCGCTGGATCTGCTGACCTTCGGGTGGGGGGAACTCGGAGCCCTGGTGCTGACGGCGATCGTGTTCTGGGTAGCCGTGACGCGGCGCTTGTCACCCCAGGAAGTCGTGGACAACGTCTACCGCACGCACCTCGAGGACCCCGAGGACGGCAACGAAAAGACGACGAGCGGCTGAATCCCGCGCTATGCCTCGCACACGAGTAGATCTGCGCGGACCTGCTTGACAGTCCACCCGGGCGGGGTTGCCGCATTCGACCGCCTTGGCCTCCGGAGTAGGCCAAACAGCGGGTTCCGTCCAGCCGGTAGTGGCGGGATGCGCCCGTTGCGAACCCCCTCGATGGCGATGGTAGGGCGGCATAGACTAGTCGAATCCAAGGTGTTGTGCCCATCACCGGCCCCCGATGTGGAAGGGACCTTCCGGACGTCACGGCGGTGTTGAGGGCCCAGTGACATTCCTGGGGAAGGGAGGAGGGACCGTGAGTCAAGCACAGACCATTCCCGGACCGATCCCTGCACGTGGGACGGCCCTGGTCGTGGGGGCCTCATTGGCCGGATTGGCGCTGGCCATCTCACTGGCCCGATCGGGGCTGGCGGTGGACGTCCTCGAACGGGCCGAAGAGGAACGTCAGGGTGGCACCGGGCTCCGTCTCTGGGGCGGGATGGGGGAAACCAGCCGGCGGCGCGACGGATCGGGGACAGCGATGCCCTCCATTGCCTCGATCGCCTCGGCAGGTGCCCCTGGACCCGAGGGCTGGGCGACCGTCCGGCGCAGGTTGGCAGATGCTGCTGCCTTGGAACCGGGGGTATCAATCCACTATGAGAGCGAAGTCGTCGATATCGGCCAAGACGCCGAAACCGCGTGGGCTTCGGATGCCAACGGCAAGGTCCATGTGGCGGATATTCTCCTGGGGGCTGACGGGCACCGCAGCCTGGTACGCCGCAGCGTCGACCCGGCACACCCCGATGCCAGCTATGCCGGCTACATGATCTGGACCGGAAAGGCCCCCTACGACGCGGCTCCCGGGTGGGCCGAAGGCCGCAACCACATGGACATGATTACCCTGCCCCACGGGGACGGGGTCATGATCGTCGGGGAGACGAAGACCAACGGCGAACCCCGGAGATATTTCTGGCAGTGGTACGACCCCACCAGCAACGACTACTTGCGTGAGACCGGAGCCCTGGTGGACGACGTCTCCCAGTACTCACTGGTCAATGAGCGGATCGCGGCCTCGAAGTACCAGGACATCCACGAGCGGTCCGCGCATTGGCCGGAGCCATGGGGCCGGATCGTTCGCCATAGCGTGAAGCAACGCAGGATCATCGCCACACCGATCGCCGAATATGTTCCCCGACGACTGATGCATGGACGGATCGCGATCATCGGGGACGCGGCGCATGTGCCTTCACCCATGACCGGGGCAGGCTTCGATACCGGGTTGGCGGATGCCGAGACCCTGGGCGCACTCACCCAACGCGGTGTGGTGGGTCCACGGGGCAGGAAGGTCCTGAACGCCTATGAAAAACAGCGACTCGGGACCGCCCAACGGATGGTCAGGTCCGGCCAGGGATTTGGCCGGAGTCTGCTGGAACGGACGACCGGCTGACCCGGACCAAGCCTTCGAATGGATCCCAGGAATTCAGTCGGAAGTGAACCACCCCTTGACCCTGCGGTAGAAACGCTGCCGCTGCCGCTTCCTGCGGCGCTGGGTCGATGCGTGGTCGGGATCCTGGTCCCGCAGGTACTTCAGGAACATACGAGCGGTCTGATCGTTCTTCGCCCCGGAAACCGGCTGGCCGATTGATCCGAACATTGCGACTCACCTCCAGACGGCACGAGGAGCTCGGGTGCCGTTAACCCGAGAGTACACGCCCCGAATCGTCCCGGCCACGGTGGCATGCGGGGCTGGGACCGGTTAGTTCCAGTAGGAGACCAGGAGGACCGACGCGGAGAGAACCAACATACCCAGACAGTTGAGCCAGAACTCATGCCTCAGGAAGCGAGCGCGAAGGTGTGCGATGGCGGCCGCCAGGAAGTAGGCGATGACCGCCAGATTGGCAGCCCAGGCAATACCCGGGACGGTGATCCCCACCAGCAGGCCGGCCACGGCGAGGAACTTGATGAGAATCAGCGCCCACCACCAGTTCTAGGGAAAGCCCACCCCATCCAGGCAGTCCCGAATGAACTTCGGTGGGTGGATGGAAAGGACGGCATCTGCGAGCAGTATCAGCGCGAGCAAGAAGGTGGGCCACCAGGGGTCAGGAAGCAGGATCACGTCAACGGTCCTCGGGATCCAGCAGGGAAGCCACCACGGAGGTGAGCTCCTCACGGACCGTGTGCTGATCCAGGGCGCCACCGGCCCAGGAGAGGAGTACCCCCAGATAGGCGAAGTAGATGGCCGTCGCCGTCTGGGTCGCGGTGCCCGGGGGCATGCCATGTCCTTCCAGGACATGGGAGAACTCCGTTTTGAGGGTGGCCGCCAGGGCTTGGAAGATCCCGGAACCGGGGCCCCCGCGGAGCAGGACCGCCCCGTAGTCCCGAGCCAGCGGCATGTTGGCGGCAAAGAGGTCGATGAAGGGCCCGACCAGGGTGGTGATGGCATCCGCCGTCCGGGCACCGGATTCCCCCGAGCCCGGAGGTTCCGGGGGCAGGGGGCGGTGGTCGTGGACACCGGAGATCCACTCCTCGAAGACGGAGACGAGCAGTGCCTCCTTGCCGCCCTCGGCCATCACGGTGCCGATGCTCACCCCGGCCTGCGTGGCCACCTGGCGCACGGTGGTTGCCTTGAAGCCGTGTTTGAGAAAGAGGGCTTCCGCCGCGGTCATGACCTTCCGCCGGGTTGCCCGACGTTGGGTCTCACGTGATTGAACGTGTTCACTGAACATGTTCAACAACGTATCAGAAACCCGGGGTGACGGCGTCCCACGGCGGAACTGCAAGACTGGGCCGATGACCCCCGCTTCAGTTGTCCTGGATCGTTTCGTCTCCTCCGTCGAGGAGGAACGACTCGGCGCCTACGGGGTGCACGTCCTCATGGGGGAGGACGAAGCGCAGCATCGATGGCGAAGCGATGACCGGGAAAACATCTATTCGGTCTCCAAGGGGGTGTGTGCCCTCGCCATCGGCATGGCCGTCGACGAAGGACTGCTGAGCCCGGCCACGACGGTTCCGGGGCTGTTTCCGGAAATCGAGCTCGGGCCCGGGGTCGACCAGGTATCGGTGGGGCACTTGCTGGCCATGACCAGCGGAATCGACTTCCAGTGTTTCGGGATCGTGGAGGTGCCCGGGCCCGATCCGGTGCAGGAGATGCTGGCCAGCCCCAGTAGCGGGCCGGGGACCGTGTTCCAGTATTCCAATGCCAGTACCTATGTGGCGATGCGCATGCTCGGCAGCATCGTTGGTGATGTGCGCGACTGGCTGATCCCGCGGCTCTTCGAACCCCTGGGGATTCACAATCCGCAATGGCAGCGGTGTCCACGAGGGTGGATCAGCGGCGGCAGCGGCTTGGAGTTGCGGACCGAGGAGTTGGCGCGCATCGGGCGCGTGCTGCGCGATAGGGGCCAATGGGGCGGAGAGCGGTTGGTGGATGCGGCGTGGATCGACAGGATGCACGCCAACTGGTTCCCGACCGGAGCCGAGGCCCCTTTCGACGGTTATGGACTGGCGGCCTGGCGGGGACCGGGTCATGCGTGGCGCTTGGATGGAAAGTACGGGCAGTACATCCTGGTCGATGACATCAGCGACGCCGTGGTGACGATCACCGCCCATGAGGAATCGCGTGACCACCGTTTGATGGAACTCGCCCACGAGGCCATCACGGGCCGGTCGCATGGGCTCGTGGGCAAAGGGGTGGAAGGCTCCGCTGACTAGAGGCGTTCATTACGTGATCGACCCCGAAACATGAAGACCCGTTCGGGGGCCCCTGATATTGTCGACAAGTATATGACCGACATCACTTCGGCCGCCGTCGCAAACCTGCCTCGGTTCACTCGCACTATCGGACACCGCAGGGCTGTTCAGCACTAGCCGGCCGCGATAGCTCACCAAGGAGGGGAGAACTTCATGGGTTCCCTGATACTCATGATCATTGGTTTGGCCGTCATGGCGGCCGGCTATCTGGTCTATTCCAAGTTCCTCGCGCAGAGGGTCTATAAACTCGACAGCAGCTTCGTGACCCCGGCCCATGAACTCAAGGACGGCGTGGACTACATGCCCACGAATAAGTTCATCCTGTGGGGCCACCACTTCACGTCGGTCGCCGGGGCCGCGCCCATCGTCGGGCCCGCGATCGCGGTGATCTGGGGCTGGCTTCCGGCCTTGCTCTGGGTCACCCTCGGCACCGTCTTCTTCGCCGGGATGCACGACCTCGGTACGCTGTGGGCCTCGACGCGCAATAAGGGACGCTCCATCGGAGCGCTCTCGGCCCGCTACATCGGCAAACGCGGGGCCAACCTCTTCCTCGTTGTCATCTTCCTGGTCCTGCTCATGGTGATCGCGGCCTTCGCCGTCGTCATCAAGAACCTGCTGATCAGCACGCCGGGAGCCGTCATCCCCGTCTGGGGCGCCATCGTCGTGGCCCTCCTGGTGGGCGTGGCCGTCTACCGGCTGCGCTGGTCGCTGCTGCCCGTGACCGTGGTCGGCGTCGTCGTCCTGTACGCACTGATCGTGGTGGGCGACAAGATGCCAGTGGTGCTGCCCGAGTCGACGCTGGGCATGTCCCCGGCCACCTTCTGGATCCTGGCCCTCTTCATCTACGGGGCGGTTGCTTCACTGCTGCCGGTATGGGTCCTGCTGCAGCCGCGTGACTACATCAACGGCGTCCAGCTCTTCGTCGGTTTGATCCTGCTGTTCGGCTCGGTCCTGCTGGCCACGTTGTTCTCCGCCTCACCCCCGGATGTCGTCGCCCCGGCCATCAACATGAACGTTCCCGACGGAACACCGAGCATGATTCCGCTGCTGTTCGTGACCATCGCCTGTGGCGCCATCTCGGGCTTCCACGGCATGGTCGCCTCCGGTACGACCTCGAAGCAGCTCGACAAGGAGACGGACGCCCGGTTCGTGGGGTACTTCGGTGCCGTCGGCGAAGGCCTGCTCTCCCTGGGGACGATCCTCGCGGTCATCGGCGGCTTCAAGTCCGTGGCCGAATGGAATGAGATCTACAGCGAGTTCGGTTCCGCCGGGGTCAACGCCTTCGTCGAAGGCGGCGCGAACCTGATGCAGAACGGCATCGGCCTTCCGGCGTCGCTCAGTGCCACGGTGCTGGCGACCATGGCGGTGCTGTTCGCGGCCACCACCATGGATACCGGGATGCGGCTGCTGCGCTTCGTGGTCCAGGAAGCCGGAGAGGCGTTCAAGGTCAAGATCGGCAAGATCCCCGCGACCCTGATCGTCGTGGTCCTCGGACTGGGACTGACGTTCTCCCAGGGCCTGGGCGGCGAAGGCGGTCTGCGCATCTGGCCGCTGTTCGGCACCACGAACCAGCTGATGGCCTCACTGAGCCTGTCCATCATCGCGGTCATCCTGATCCGCAAGGGACGCAACCCCATCACGGCGCTGATTCCGCTGGTGATCATCTTCGTCATGGCCTTCTGGGCCGCGATCGAACAACTGGGCAGCTTCACCGACCCCGCCAACCCCGATTGGATGCTCTTCGCCCTGGACGTCATCATCATCGTGGCCAGTGTCTGGGTCGCCGTCGAAGCGATCCTTGCCATGCGCAACGCCACGAAGATGGTTCCCGAGCACGAGGGGGCCGATGCCGAACTGACGGCGACCAGGGAAGACCTCTAGCCCGATGGAACCAGCATCGACCGACCGGCGCCGGGACAAGTTCTCCCGGCGCTGGTCCGCTTTCCGGGAGGGACTGTACGAGTTCTATGTGGGACCGTACCGCCAGATGTTCAAACGGGAACAACAGGAAGAAGACGATCTGTTCATGATCGCCGTCCTGGGTGAAGCCCTGGGGGTCCCCGACCCCGCCGCCTACTACACCGCCGAACTGATGCCGGCCGTCTGGGAGGACTTCCATGCCTGGCATCGTCGCGTCGGCATTCCCCGATCGCCATTGGACCATATTGGATGTTGCTGAAACTCGCTAGCGAACGCAAAGTACTCTTCGTCGGAGGCAAGGGAGGCGTCGGCAAGACCTCCGTGTCATCGGCCTTGGCGCTGGCCCGGGCCCGCAGCGGCGGGCGGGTCCTGCTCGTCTCCACCGATCCTGCGCATAACCTCGGTCATATCTGGGACCTGAAGCTCTCGGATACCGCGACCCGGGTGTGTACCGCTGCCACGGGGTATGTCGATGCCGTGGAAATCGACCCGCAGGCCACCATCGAGCGCCACTTCAAGTCGGTGGGCGCCACGATGATGAAGCTCCTTCCCGAGCAACTGCACCGCTCCGCGCAGCAGCATCTCGACCTGGCGAAGACCGCGCCGGGCAGCCACGAATCAGCAGTCCTGGAACGGATCGCCGAGCTCATCGATCTGGGAGCCGCCGACTATGACCTGGTCCTGTTCGACACGGCTCCCTCGGGGCATACCCTGCACTTGCTGACCCTGCCGGAAAAGCTGACGGGATGGACGGAATCCTTGCTCGCCAGTCGGTCCAGATCCGAGCGGTTCGCCGCCGCCGCCCGCGGGCTCGTCGGCGGTGAAGACCCCCAGGCGGCAACGGATTCGGAGCTGCGCCGGACCTTGATCGCCCGCCGCGACCGGTTCTCCCGCATGCGGGAAGCGATCACCGACGAGACCGCCACCGGTTTCGTGATCGTGAGTCTGGCCGAGAAGATGCCCGTGGCCGAGTCCCTGGACATCGTGCGGCAATTGCGCGATTTGGGGATCGACGTCGCCTCCCTGGTGGTCAACCGCAGATCACCCGCGGATGCGGGGTCGTTCCTGGCCGAACGCAGAGAACTCGAAGACGCTTCACTGCAGGTGCTCCGCCGGAACCTCCCCGCGGTACCGATGACCGAACTGCCGTTGCTGGCCCGGGACCTGACGGGGGAGGAGGCCCTGGAGGAACTCGCGGCGCTGCTGGCGGGTGCCGGAGGGGCCGTCGACTAGTGGGGAACCGTGAGGTTCTGGTTAGCTGTGCCAATGAACGACGACCTTCCGATCATTGAATTTGCCTTCCCGGGGCCGCTACGCGACAGCTTGATTGCTGCCATCGAATCCGGCGCCAAAACCTCGACCAGCTCATTGATGCGCGAATACGAGGTCGGTGATGGGACGCTGCCGGTTGTCGGCGACGCGGGCTGCGTCGTCGGCTCCGACGGCGAAAGGCTCTTCGCCGTGGAGACCACCGGCGTCGACTTCGTGCGGCTGGCAGATGTGCCCCTCGACCATGCCTTGGCCGAAGGTGAAGGCCATACCTCGGTGGCCGAATGGCGGGCCGACCACCTGGAGTTCTGGACGTCCGCCGAGATCCGGGCCGAACTCGGAGCGGACTTCGAACCCGATGACGACACCATGGTCGTCCTGGAACGGTTCGCCGTCGTTCGCTGACCGCCTCGGGATGACCCGTTCGGGTGGACGATCCCGTTCAGTCGCGGTGGAGGGATAAACGCAAGGTGGGTTGCTCCCGGCGCACCCACCCCAGGGATTCATAGAGGGCCAGACCGTCCTCGCTGGCCGCCAGATCCACCCTGGCCGCCGAGGTTTCATGGCGGAACCACTCCAGGAGCGCCTGGACGCAGGCACGGGCATGTCCACGGCGGCGATGGCCCTCGAGGGTGACGACATTGGAGAGGTGCCCGGTCACCGTTGCGCAGCTTGCCGGCGACGGTGGTGTGGTGTGGACATAGCCAAGCGCCGCCGCCACTGCTGTCCCGAAGGAATAGACGATGTACGCACAGGCATCGACACCCAAGTGGTCGGTGAACCATTGCGACGCCTCGGCCAGCCAGGGAGCTTCCGGAGAGGACGCTTGGCCCATGGTCTCGAACATGACGGCCCGGAGCCTGACGAGCGCGCCGATATCCTCGGTGGTGACCCGCCGAATCACCGGCTCCACCGGAGCGGACGCCGGGGCAGCGCAAAGGGAGCCAGCTCTCGGTTCGCCGATCATGCCGGCATCCCCTCGTAGCCGGCGGGGCTCAGCCACAGATGCCCTCCGACGACCTCACGGCCAATGGAGAGCGAATTGTCCAGGGAAGGCTTGTTGTCGGGGTGGATGTGACCCCAGAGCACGTCGCCGACCGAGGCGATCGGCAACCGGCCGCAGAGCTGGAGCAGTACGGCCCGGCCCAACCGGCGTCCACGGTGCTCCGCGTTGAGGCACAGCTCCTGGACGCTGTATCCCGACATGCCGTAAGCGTTCTCGCGGGCAGCGGCAACGACACCGATCGGCTCAGAATCCGAACACACCTCGAACAGCAGATTTTCTGTGGCTGCGCTGGACAGAAGATCGACGTCGGCCGGGGACGCCCAGGACTTGATGCCGGGGCGCGAATGTTCCAGCTCGTCGTATATCGCGGCCACACGGTCTGCCGCTGCTTGAGGATCGACGGCTCGAAGCTCGACGCTCTCCGTGCTGCTCGGCATGGCGCGCCATTTAAGGGTTTCCAACAGTCCGGCGACAATGAGCAAGTCAGTGGCCGCGTGCCCGGCATAGGTACCGCACCGTGCCAGCTCGGAGAGGGTCTGTTCCGGATCGGGGCAGTGGATGCGAAGGCAGAGGGGTGAGAAGGCGGTGAAATGCGGCAGGACGTCGGCCAGGGCCGCCAACTGGGAGGGCTCCGGGGCGAGGGAGGTGGCGATGATGTCGACAAACGGCCTGCTGATATCACGGACCCTGAAACGGATGCCGGCGATTGCCCACTCTCCGCCGGGAAGGGGGATGCGGCGATTGGCCCATTGGAGCGGATCGTCAATGGGCAACTGGACGAGATCGCGGATCTGCGCTCCCCATGCTGCATCACCCACCAGGGCCATACTGGGTTCAAGCCATTCGCTGAGGTTGCGGTGTAGGGAAGGAGACCATTCCACGATGCGAGGTGACGTCCACGCCGTGGCGGCTTCAATGATTTCGGCGGAGAGCATTCAGGCAGTCTAGTGCGACGGTGGCCTGCGACTGGGTCCCACTGGTCGATCCGGTGGTCGAGGCCTTCGCGCAGCAGCCCACCGGTATTGGCAGGGAAGGTCGAGTCACCTACGGTCAGTGGCATGGGATTCATGACGCTTGATGGAGCCAGGATCGCGTTCCGTGTAGCGGGCTCCGGACCTGCGCTACTGGCGCCGGAGTGCAACTTCACCTGGTCCCGGGAAATGGAGGGGTTGATGGCGCGCCGGTTCACGCTCATCGTCGCTTCCCCGCGGGACTTCGCAACCAGCACACGCACGGGTGCTCCCTATCTGCCCAACCGTTGGGCCACCGACCTGCGGCAGGTGGCACACCAATTGGGCCATGAACGGTTCCTGGTCTTCGGCTACTCCTTCACTGGTGCCTTCGGACCGTGGCTGGCACTTCAGCTGGCCGAATACGGGTCGGTGGCAGCTGTTGCTTCGGGTGGGTTCCCCCTGCTCGGTGACTACGGGATCACCTCGCGCGACGTCGACGCCGAGCTGGCGGGATTGGAAAAGGACCCGGCGATCCGGGAGCGGTACAACGAACGGTTCGATCTGTGGGCCGGGGCGGAATTCTATCGTGATCTGGCCGAACTGGCGCCCGATGCACTAGTCGATCTCATGCCTTGTCCACTCTTCGGCTTCTGGGGCGCGCAGGATCAGGATGCCGTGGGAATGATCATGCCCCCTCATGAACTAGGCGAAGGCCTGGCTCGTCGGGGAGTGCGCTGGAAACAGTACGACGGGTACGACCACGAAAGGCTCAACAGCCAGTTGCAGGTCGCGTGGCCGGACGCCGAGAAATGGCTCCTGGAGCAGGCGGCCGAACAGGGGCTCTGAACTCCACTGACGGCAATGCCCCCAGGACCCGTAGTCGACATGGCATCATGAACCGATGGCCTACACGATCAGACGCCCTGCTGCCGCCGATGCCCCCGCCCTGGCCGGGTTGCATGTGGCCACGTGGCAACAGACCTATGAGCACCTGCTGCCCGAGGGCTTCTTCACCGAGGAGCACCGCCGCAAGCGCCAGGGGATGTGGGAGCACATCCTCGGCCAGGAACGGGAGGACTTCGAGGTCCGCCTGGCCGAGCAGGACGGCGAACCCCTCGGCTTCGCGTTCTCCGGCCCGAGCGTGCCCACGGCGAAGTCCGTGCCACCGCGCGAACGTCAGCTGTTCTGCCTATATGTGCTCCAAAGCGGCCACGGAACCGGCGTCGGACAGGATCTGTTCAACGGGGTGCTCGGCGAAGAGGCAGCCATGCTCTGGGTCGAACCGGGCAACCCTCGGGCCATCTCCTTCTACCGACGCAACGGCTTCGAGTTCGATGGGACCGAACAGACCGACCCGGGAACACCACGCATCGTTGAAGCGCGGATGCTCAGGTAGGCCCACTCGCGGAAAGGGTGGCGGCGCCTAGGCATCCTGGTCGATGGCGACCCCGGCCCGGGCCAGCTCACCGAGGACGGTGGGCACCGTCACCCGGTGCACGGCGGCCGTCAGCCGGGCCAGGACCGTGGTGTCGAATCCGGCCCGCGCCGCGTCCAGGGCGGTCTCCCGGACACAGAAGTCGGTCGCGATGCCCACGATGTCGACCTTGTGGATATGCCGGGAGCTCAGCCATTCGCCCAGCGACTCGCCGGGGGTGCTCTCCAAGGATTCGCGGTCCGCCTCCTCGGAGGTGGCCGCCGGATCCTCCGGGTCCACCAGGGTGGATTCGAAACCGGAGTAGGCGGCCTCGTAGCGGCCCTTGCGGAAGGTGGCGGTCAAGGCGCCGGCCTTCAGGACCGGGGCCAGCCCGGGGTGTAGTTCGGCCCCCGGGGTGCCGGCGACGCAGTGCACCGGCCAGGAATCGACGTAGTCCGGTTCGGAGGAGAAATGGGTCCCCGGGTCGATATGCCAATCCTGGGTGGCCAGGACGGCGGCGTACTTCCAACCGTGGTCGTTCAGGTAGGAGGTGATGGCCGCAGCAGTGGCACCACCTCCGCTCACCCCGAGCGAGCCGCCCTCGCAGAAGTCGTTCTGCACGTCGACGATGATCAGGGCCGTTTCCATGTCTTGCTCTCCTCCTTGGGCACCCGGTGGTCGGGTACCTATAGATGATCCACGAATTCGGTGGGGATCACGGGTTCACCGCGCTGCAGCCGCTTGGAAAGACCCGGCATTTCCTTCACGCTGTCGCGATGTCGTTGGGTGGCACGCTGCAGTCCCGCGGAACCGGTGTATTCCCGGGCGACGACGCCGTCGGTCACCAACGGGACCAGCAGGTCGCGGTCGTTCCCATCGGAGGCCGGGGGCTCGCCGATGCCGACGATCTCGGCGGTGGCGCGGCCGCGCTCGTTGAGCCGGCGCACCGCGTATTTGCGGCCGCCGACGCTGACCTTGTTCTTGGCGGCCTTGGCCACATCGACGAAATGGCCGTCGTCGTCCTGGCGGGACACCAATTTATAGACCATGGAGGCCGTCGGCGCCCCCGAGCCGGTGACCAGTGCGGTGCCGACCCCGTAGGCGTCCACCGGGGCCGAGGCCAAGGCGGCGATGGCGTATTCGTCCAGATCGGAGGTGACCATGATGCGGGTGTTGTGGTTGCCCAGGTCATCGAGCAGCCGGCGCACCCAGCGGGCCTGTTCCACCAGGTCGCCCGAATCCAGCCGGACGGCGCCGAGTGCTGGCCCGGCCACCTCCACGGCGGTGCGGACCCCCTGTTCGACGTCGTAGGTGTCCACCAGCAGGGAGGTATCGGCCCCCAGGGAGGCGACCTGGGCTTCGAAGGCGGCCCGTTCGGAATCGTGCAGCAGGGTGAAGGAATGCGCCGCGGTGCCCACGGTGGGAACCCCGTAGTGCAGGCCCGCCTCCAGGTTCGAGGTGCTGTGGAACCCGGCGATGACCGCGGCGCGGGCCGCGGCGACGGCCGCATGCTCCTGGGTCCGGCGGGACCCCATTTCGATGCAGGGCCGGTCCCCGGCAGCGGCCATCATGCGTGAGGCGGCCGAGGCGATCGCCGAATCATGGTTGAGCACCGAGAGGATGTAGGTCTCCAGGACGCAGGCCTCGGCGAAGGTCGACTCGACGGTCAGCAGCGGCGAGTTGGGGAAGTAGAGGTCGCCTTCGGCATAGCCGTAGATGTCCCCGCTGAACCGGAACCCGCTGAGGTATTGCAGCGTCGTGTCATCCACGACGCCGCGATCGGAGAGGAAATCGAGTTGCTCGGTGCCGAACCGGAAGTGTTCCAGGCCCTCGAGGATGCGTCCCGTTCCGGCGACGACCCCGTAGCGGCGGCCCTCGGGGAGCCGCCGGGCGAAGGCCTCGAACACGGAGCGGCGGTGTGCGGCCCCCGAGTGCAGGGACGCCTGGAGCATCGTGAGCTCATAGTGGTCGGTGAAGAGCGAGGTCGGCTGCTGCCACATCGGTCGGAGGACTCCTCGGATCGTACGGTTCAGGACCGCGCTGCCGCGCTCCCACCCACACTCTATCGGCTGCCGGGGCCCTGACGTCGTAGAATGGAGGGTATGCCTGTCTTGACCGCACCCACCGATGTCCTGCCACGCAGCGAGACGACCGAGCAGCAGGAACTGGATACCCCGTACGTCCTGCTGGTTTGGAACGACCCCGTGAACCTGATGAGTTACGTCAGCTACGTGTTCCGCAGCCACTTCGGCTACTCCGAGACCAAAGCCGACCAACTGATGCTCGAAGTCCACCAACAAGGGCGTTCGGTGGTCTCCACCGGTGCCCTGGAACAGGTCGAAGCCGATGTCGCAGCAATGCACGGCTACGGGCTGTGGGCGACCTTCCAGCGCGCGGACCAGGGCTGACCCGATGGCCCGTGCCTTCAAATCCACGCCCCGCGGCTTCACGGCCCGGCTGGATTCGACCGAACGCGAGTTGCTGAGGGGATTGTTCGAGGACGTCGCCACGCTGCTGGCCCCCGAGGACGACGGCGCGGCCCCGGGGGAGGAACCGGATCCGCTCTGGGCGATGGTGGGCATGGATCCGCGCACCCACGCCGCGGAATTTGCCGCCCCCACCGATCCCGCCGAGTTGAGGTTGCTGCCCGATGCGGTGCAGGGGGACCAGGACGCCTCGCTGGAATACCGTCGATTGACCGAAACGACGCTGCGTGAGCGCAAGATCGGCGCGCTGAAGGCCGCCGCATTGGCGATGGAATCGTCCGCCCTGGCCTTCGATGCCGCGGCGGCGAACCAGTTCGCCCAGGCCCTGAACGATGTCCGTCTGGTCCTGGCCGAACGTCTGGATCTGCGTACCGAGGACGACGCCGAACGGATCTCCTCGGTCATCGACGCCGCCACGGTCGATGACGTGGACGAATATCTGGCCCTGGTCTACAACTTCGTCACCTGGTTGCAGGAAACCCTGATGCAGGCACTGCTCGGTTCGTTGTGACGTGGGAGACATCCGTGTTTTATTACTGCCCCCTCGCCGACACAGGCAGTATGGTCGGTAGATCATGAACAGCCACGCCTCCGCGCAGCCCCCCGGCGATGCCTTGCAGGATCGCCGGGCCGCCCGTGACCGCTCCGCACCGCTGGGGATCTTCGACTCTGGTGTCGGCGGCCTGACCGTGTCCCGGGCCATCATCGACCAGCTGCCCCATGAATCCACGCTCTACGTCGGCGATACCGCCAACAGCCCCTACGGGCCGTTGCCGATCGCCCAGGTGCGGGCCAACGCGCTGGGAGTGATGGACGAACTGGTCGACGCCGGGGTGAAACTGCTGGTCATTGCCTGCAACTCCGCCTCGGCAGCAGTGCTTCGTGACGCCCGCGAACGCTATACGGCCCGCTACGGGATCCCCGTGGTGGAGGTCATCCAGCCGGCGGTCCGCCGTGCGGTCGCCGCGACCCGCAATGGCCGCATCGGTGTCATCGGCACCGAGGCAACCATCGGCTCCCGCGCCTACGAGGACGCCTTCGCCGCGGCCCCGCAACTGGAGATCACCGCAGCCGCCTGCCCGCGGTTCGTCGAATTCGTCGAAAGCGGCGTCACCGCCGGCTCCGAACTGCTGCGCACCGCCGAACGGTACCTGGCCCCGCTGAAGGACGCCGGGGTGGACACCCTGGTGCTGGGCTGCACGCACTACCCACTGCTGACCGGGGTCATCTCCTACGTCATGGGCGACGGCGTCACCCTGGTCTCCAGTGCCGAGGAAACCGCGAAGGACGTCTACGCGGCGCTGATGCGCCACGGGCTCTCCAGCGAAGCCGGCGAACACGGCGCCCACGATTTCATGTCCACCGGCGACTCCGGCTACTTCGAGGTGTTGGCCCGCAGGTTCCTGGGCCCCGAGGTCCAGTCCGTACGGCATATGGCCCACGGTGGAACCATCCACCCCACCGGGGAGATCCCGCAGGTGCTCGTCCCCGACGCCGGCGTCGTCCCCGAAGGAGCCGCCGTGGGGGAGCAGCCATGAAGATGACCATCATCGGGTGCAGCGGCTCCTTCCCCGGCCCCGGCTCACCCGCCTCCTGCTATCTGGTCACCGCGTTCGACGGCGAACGCATCTGGCGGATCCTGCTGGATCTGGGCAGCGGCGCGCTGGGGGTGCTCCAACGGTATATGGATCTGGAGGACATCGACGCGATCTTTTTGTCCCATCTGCACCCCGACCACTGCATGGACCTGTGCGGGCTCCATGTGGCGGTGCACTGGAACCCGAACGGCTGGAACCGGGAACGGATCACCGTCTGGGGCCCCGAAGCCACCGCCGACCGGATGGCCACCGCCTACGGGCTGGAACTGGACCCGGGCATGCACGAGGACTTCGACTTCCACCACTGGGTGCCCCGGCAGAAGGTCGAGCTTGGACCCTTCACCATCTCGGCGGTTCCTGTCCGCCACCCGGTCGAGGAAGCCTATGCCATCCGTGTCGAGGCGACCGAACCACTCCAGGACGGGACGACCCGGACCTCGGTGCTGGCCTATTCGGGGGATACCGACTCCTGCGACGGCCTCGTCGAGGCGGCCCATGATGCGGATATGTTCCTCTGCGAGGCGGCCTTCGAGGAAGGCCGGGACGACGGCATCGACGGGGTCCACCTGACCGGCAAACGGGCCGGGGAAATGGCCACCGCCGCCGGGGCCAAACGCCTCCTGCTCACCCATATCCCGGTGTGGACGGATGTGAACACCGTGGTCGACGAGGCGAAGACCACGTACGACGGCGGTCTGGCGATCGCCGTGTCCGGGGTCACCTATGGGGTGTGGTCGGGGGACCGGCTGGGCGAACCGAAGGACAGGCCCGCCCCGCGGGACCCCTTCCGCCCCTGAACCCCTGATACGGGCCCCGGTGTCCGGCATTAGACTGGGACCCATGACTACAGGCTCCAATGCATCCACCATCCAGCGCGCCGACGGGCGCGGAACCGCCGATCTGCGGAAGGTCACCATCACCCGCGGTTGGTCCCTCCAAGCCGAAGGTTCGGCCCTGATCGAGTTCGGCAACACCAAGGTGCTGTGCACCGCCTCCTTCACCTCCGGGGTCCCGCGCTGGCTCAAGGGCGAGGGCACCGGGTGGGTCACCGGCGAATACGCGATGCTTCCCCGGGCCACGAACACCCGCAACGGCCGCGAATCGGTCAAGGGCAAGATCGGGGGGCGCACCCATGAGATTTCCCGGTTGATCGGCCGTTCGCTGCGTTCGGTCATCGACACCAAGGCCCTGGGTGAGAACACCATCGTGTTGGACTGCGACGTGCTCCAGGCCGACGGCGGAACCCGCACCGCGGCCATCACCGGCGCCTACGTTGCCCTGGCCGATGCCATCACCTGGGCCCGCGGCCAGAAGCTCATCGCCGCCAAGGCCAATGTGCTCACCGACAGCGTGTCGGCGATCTCGGTGGGCATCATCGATGGCACCCCGATGCTGGATCTTCCCTATGAGGAGGACGTGCGGGCCGAAACCGACATGAACGTCGTGGTCACCGGATCCGGTGACTTCGTCGAGGTCCAGGGCACCGCCGAAGGCGCACCCTTCAAGCGGGACGAACTCGATGCGCTGCTGGATCTGGCCCTGTCGGGGACCGCAGAGCTGGCGGTCATCCAGCGCGAAACCCTCGAGCAGTGATGGCGCCGTCCCCCCGGCTGGTCCTGGCCACCCACAACCAGGGCAAGTTGCGTGAGCTCCGCGAGCTGCTGCGCGGGCAGGTCCCCGGACTCGACGTGGACACCCAGGTCGTCGACGCCGGTGCCGTGGACGCCCCGGACGTCCGCGAAACCGGGGTGACCTTCGAAGCCAATGCCCTGCTCAAGGCCCACGCCGTGGCCGAAGCCACCGGGTTGCCGGCCATCGCCGATGATTCGGGCCTCTCGGTGGACGTCCTGGGCGGGGCGCCGGGGATCTTCTCCGCCCGCTGGTCGGGCCGCCATGGCGACGACGCCGCGAACCTGGCGCTGTTGCTGGCCCAACTGGCCGATGTTCCCGCCGAACACCGCGGCGGTGCCTTCGTCTGCGCCGCCGCCCTGGCCCTGCCCGACGGCACCGAACAGGTGGAACTGGGGCGCCTGGAAGGCACCGTGCTGGAAGCACCCCGCGGGCAGGGGGGATTCGGCTACGACCCGATCCTGCAACCCGTCGGTGAGGACCGTAGCTGCGCCGAGCTGGACAGTGCCGAGAAGAACGCGATCAGCCACCGCGGCCAGGCCTTCAGGGCCCTGCTGCCCCACCTCGTCGAGGTGCTGCGGGCCGGCTGATCCGTCGCCGAGTCTTCCGGGTGTAGGCGCCCGGCCAGACCAAGGAATCCCCCTGATCCGTCGCGGATCAGGGGGATTCGTGCATCCGGCTAGCTCCGGGCGGGTTTGCGGGCCTTGATCAGTTCCACGGCGATGGGCACGACCGAGAGCAGCACGATGGCCACGAAGATGATGTCGATGTTGTTCCCGACCCAGGTGTACTGCCCGAGCCAGTGGCCCAGCAGGGTCACTCCGACCCCCCAGAGCAGCGCCCCGACGAGGTTGAAGGCGATGAACGTGCGATAGTGCATCTTCGCGACCCCGGCGATGACCGGGACGAAGGTCCGCACGATCGGCACGAAGCGGGCCAGAATGACCGCCCGGCCGCCGAATCGCTCGAAGAATTCGTGGGCCTTGTCCACGTATTCCTTCCTGAAGAACCGCGAATCGGGTTTATTGAACACCGACGGCCCGGCCTTGTGGCCAATGAGATAGCCGGTCTGGTCCCCGGCGAAGGCGGCGATGAACACGCATCCGGCAAAGAACCACAGGTTCACGTCGATGGCCCCCGTGGCGACCAGCAGGCCCGCAGTGAACAACATGGAATCGCCGGGGAGGAAGAAGCCGACCAGCAGGCCGGTTTCGGCGAAGACGATGCCGCAGACCAGCAGGATGATCCAGGGCGCCAACCGTGGATCGCGCAGGAAGACATCGGGGTTCAGGAAGTCCGGCAGCAAGCCGGCCATCTGGGGCTGGAGGGTCACTGCGGCGTCCAGGGCCGGGCTCAGGGCGTCAATCATCACAGGGTCCAGCTTACCGGCGGGCTGGCCACCGGCTGGGACGAAAGAGGCCTTCGGGACAAAGTGTGGGCAGACTCCCAGCAATGCCCCGCTAAGGTGGTGGGGTGGCTTTGGACTTTACGGCGATCGATTTCGAGACGGCCAATGGATTTCGCGGGTCGGCCTGCTCCGTTGGCGTCACCCGCGTCCGTGACGGGGGGATCGTCGATGAGGCCTACTGGCTGATGCGCCCGCCCGAGGGGTTCGACCACTTCGATCCGCGCAACGTGCAGATCCACGGGATCACCGCCGATATGGTGGCCACCGCGCCCCGCTTCGGCGAGGTCTTCGGGGAACTGGCCTCCTTCATCGGTGCCGATACCGTCGTGGCCCATAACGCGGCCTTCGACCTCGGGGTCATCCGTTCCGCCCTGGAGGTCTCCGAACTGGCGGGCCCGGCCTACGATTTCGCCTGCACCGTGAAGCTGGCGCGCAAGACCTACTCGCTGCAGTCCTATTCGCTGCCCTTCGTCGCCGAAGCCGCGGGATCGCCGATGGAGAACCACCATGATGCCCTGGCCGACGCCAGGGCCTGCGCCTCCATCATGATCGACATCGGCCACCGGCATGCCGTGGACTCGGTCTCCCGGGCCGCCGGCGCCGCCCGCGTGGCGATGGGCCATGCCGCGGCCTACGCGCCGGGGGACGGCCTGTCCAAGGCGACGGTCTCGGCCAGGGAACGACTGGCCGCCGGAATGCTGGTCCCCGCCCAACCGACCTGGGCCGGAGGCTGGCCCAGCGAAGGGGAGAACCCGCCGCCGAACCCCGGGGCCGACCCCGCGCACCCGCTCTACGGGGAGACGGTGGTCTTTTCCGGGAACCTGTCCATCACCCGGCAGGAAGCCAAGAACCGGGCGGCGGAGAACGGGGCCACCTGTGCCAGCCGGGTCACCCGCGCCACCACGGTGCTGGTCGTCGGCGACGGCTTCGTCCCCGGGGATCTGCACACGACCCGCCTGACGACCAAGGTCAAACATGTCCTGCGGTTGCGCGAGGCCGGACGCGGGATCTCCCTGCTGTCGGAAGGTGAGTTCCTGCAACTGGTCGACGGGTTCCGGCTCGCCTGATCAGCCCGCCGGTTCCGGGGCAGCGCCGAGGACGGCTTCGACCCACCGGTGGTGCATCTGGTGGATGACCGAATCCACGGCGGACTGCGGCCGGCCGTCCGCCGGCCGATATCCGCGGGCCGAGGCCACCAACGCCGCCGCGTAGCCTGCCGTATCAGGATCCGGTGCCGACCCCAGACGCCGGACGACGCCGGGGACCCCACCGGTTTCGGACAATCCGGAGGCCATCTCCTCGAGGGCGGCCGCCAGGGCGGCACCCAGGGCGGTGGAGGAGGTCCCCTCGTCCTGCGCCAACTGCTCCAGCAGCTCCTGCCAACGCTGCGTCGCCTCCACGCCCAGGTCCAGGCCGGCCCGGACCGCCAGCGCCGCCGATGCGGCAGCCCGGTGGGCCGCGGGGGCACCATGGGTCAGGGCCGCGGCATCGGAGGCGAGCCGTGCCGTCGTGCCCTCATCGACCCGCGGCAGCAGGGCCATGACCGCTGCCCGCGGCAGGACCCCCGGACCATCCGCCGTGGGGTGGGCCGGCCGACCGGTACTGGCCATCTCCGGGTCGGACAGGGCCGTGCGGTTCTGTGGATCCCCCGGGGCCAGGTTCGGGGCCGGGAGCACACCGGTGTCGGCGAAGGCGGCGTCGATCCACCGCGGCAGTGGTTCCGGGGCCCCTTCGGGGAAGGAACCGGTGACGGCGTGCCTCCAGCGCAGCCCGGCCAGCCACAGGCAGGCCGCCTCATCGGAGGCGACCCCGTCATTGGCCCATTCGACGGCTTCGAGGAGGCCATCGAGCAGGAACAACTGCAGGGTCTCCGTCTCACCCGGGGCGTCCAGGGCCCTGGCTGCGGTGGCGCCGGCGGCCGTGGCCTGCAGGATGGCGAGCACCCGGTCGGAGAATTCGGGGCGTGGTTCGAGGTTTTGCGGCGTCTGGTTCACCCGGACAGTCTAGGAGATGGCCCGGCGAATCTAGCCTTGCTCCGGTGACTGCGCATAGATCTTTTCGACGAACGGACGCGAACGTTGGGTGAAGATCCCGCGCTTGAGCTTCATGGTGGGAGTCATGATTCCGCTGGCTTCGCTGAGATCGGTCAGCAGCGGGAGGAACTTTCGGACCTGCTCGGGACGGGACACTTTCGAATTCGCCTTGCTGACCGTCTGATTGAGTACTTCGAGAAGTCCGTGCTCCTCGATGGTGACCGCCCCACCTGTCTCGGGGATTCGAAGGCCCGCCAGTCGGGTGACCCCGTGTCGATGGGCCCAATCGATGACGGCTTCGAAGTCAAGGAGCAGCAGGCCGCCGAGAAAAGGGCGGCCTTCTCCCACCATCACGGCATGGGCGATGAGGGGATCATTTTCGACGTATCCTTCCCAGATGGTGGGGGAAACGGTTTTGCCGCCTGCTGTGACGACGACATCCTTGATGCGCCCCTTGAGGGTCAGCTGCCCGCGCTCATCGAGCTCGCCGAGGTCACCGGTGCGGAAGAAGCCGTCGATGAAGGCCTCGGTGTTGTCCGCGGGTCTGTTGTATCCGGAAAAAACACCGGCCCCGCGAGCCAGGACCTCGCCCTGATCCGAAATGCGGACTGTGGTTCCCGGCATGGGCACTCCCACGGAACCTGCCGTGATTGCTCCAGGAAGGTTTCCGGTCAGCGGAGCCGTGGTTTCAGTGAGTCCGTATCCTTCAATGACGGGTAATCCTAGACCGCGGAAGAACAGCGATAGTTCAGCGTCCAGCGCCGCGGCACCGGAGAGGAGATAGCCCAGGCGCCCACCGACCAGTTTTCTGATCCGGGCATAGAACAATCCATCAAAGAGGGCGTGCTTGATCCGGAGCCCGAGCCCGGCTCGTGCTGCCGGATGTGTATCGCGACGCTCTGCCAGCCGGCCCCATTGCACCGCGGTGTCCTGTGCCACCTTCCAGAGGGGGCCGAGATGTTTTGCCTCGGCGGCTGCTGCAGCGGATGTCCGTATTTTTTGCAGAACACGCGGGACCACCACCAAGAAGGTGGGTTTCAGTGCGCCTAGAGCCGGTACCACCTCACGAGTGTCGCCCAGGTGGGCAATGCGCATGCCGTTGGCCAGACAGATCAGTTGGAGCCCGCGGGCCAGTACGTGGGCCATCGGGAGGAAAATCACCGTGTTGCCGGATTCCTGGACCACCTCACCGTAGGATCCGGCCACATTCAGTACCTGGTTGACGAAGTTCCCATGGGTGATGAGCGCACCCTTGGGTGCAGCGGTGGTCCCCGAGGTGTAGACGATGGTTGCCACCGCATCCAGTGTGGCCACCAGCCGTCGTTGCTCCAGGGCCTCATCGGTGATGTGTTCGCCGCTGTGCACCAGAACGTCCAGGGACGATTCAGTGTTCGGATCCATCGTCCAGATGCGCCCATCGGCCATGCCGGCTTGCTCGAATCCCTGTTTGAGTATCCGGGCGTGTTCCGTCGTGCCGGCCACACCGAAGCGCACGTCGGCGTCGGTGATAATGGCCGATATCTGGTTGACCGCCGCGGTCTCGTAGAGGGGAACGATGACGGCGCCGGCGAACCAGGCGGCCATGTCCGCCAGGGCCCATTCATAGCGGGTGGGCGAGATGATGGCGATGGATTGACCGGGCTGCAGGCCCGAAGCCATGAAGCCTTTGGCCAGGGCTCGGACCTGCCCGACGAACTCTCTGGTGCTCACTTGGTCCCAGGGATCCGTGATCGCTGCGCCGGCGGAACGAACTTCGAAGGCTATGTGGTGGGGCGAAGTCCTGAGCCGTTGCATCAGGAGCTCTGTTGCGTTTCGATAAATGGTTGGACCCACCAGGGGCGGCGTGGTGAACTCTTTCACGGGGTGTCCTCATTAGACAGTGTGTGCAGGTGGTTGCGCATCAGGACTTGGGTAGCGTCAAGAAAGTTGCTGACGATGGTGCTGTGCTCAACGGGTAGGCCCTGGAGCTGTTCGTAGAGGGCAGTGGCCAGCGGATGGGTCGGGTCCAGGATTCCCTGGAAGGCCGTGTTGGTTGCCGTCAACATGACATGGCGCCTGTCTGCCGCGCCCCGGTTGCGGGTGAGGTAGCCTCCCAGCTCCAGACGGTTGGTGATGGCCGTAGTGGTGGCCGCGGTGGAGCCCAGCTCCAGCGCGAGATTCCCCGAAGTCATCGGCCCTGACTGGGTCAGCACCGAAAGGGCACGGAAATCCGTGAGATTCAGGCCCAATCCCAGAGCCGTTTCCCGCTCGCTTTCGCGGGCCAGAATCAACATTTGCTGCAAGGTCGTGGCGACGGAAAGGTGGGACAACATGGCGGCTTCCGTTCCTTAAGAGCAGGCTTCGAGTATAGTCAAGATTCTTTGATCATCAAAAGATTGAATGAAATTTTATCGGTAGCATCGCCTCCGCGAAAGCTCCGCATGGCAGAGAGGAACTTTTCCGTGAAAAAGTCTGAGCGCACGGCGCTGATCACGTTGCCCATCGTGCTGATCATCGGAGCCTTGCTTGCTGCTGCCGGCAGCAGTGGCGGTATCACCCTGGGAGTGATCCCCGTCTTTGCCCTGGCCGTGGGCATGGCCATCGTGATCCAGTGGATGGCTTTTATCCCTGCGTTTTTGGCGCAGACCGAAAAGTACTATGACCTCACCGGCATGCTGAGCTATGTGGCGATTACCGTCATGATTCTTGTGGCCCTTCCAGATATCGACGCGCGTTCCCTGATCCTGGCCACGATGGTTCTCATCTGGACGTTGCGGCTCGGACTCTTCTTGTTCCGTCGTATCAGCCGAGCGGGCAAGGATGACCGTTTTGACCAGATCAAGCCCTCCTTCGTCAGGTTCCTGAGCACGTGGACGCTCCAGGGGTTGTGGGTCACCTTCACCGCGGCCGCGGCGTGGGTGGCCATGACGTCGGATCACCGAGTTCCCCTGGACGGTTTTGCGCTCGTTGGCGTCCTGCTGTGGATGCTCGGGTTCGGTCTGGAAGTGGTGGCCGACCAGCAGAAATCGCGGTTCAACGCCGACCCGTCGAAAAAAGGAGGATTCATTTCCTCCGGCCTGTGGTCGACCTCGCGCCACCCCAACTACTTCGGTGAGATCCTGCTGTGGATCGGCGTCGCCATCGTCGCCTTCCCGGCACTTGAAGGATGGCAGCTGGTGGCACTGATTTCACCGGTCCTGGTCATTCTGCTCCTGACCCAGGTCAGCGGGGTGCCCCTGTTGGAAAAGAAGTCCGATGCCAAGTGGGGCGGCCAAGCAGACTATGAGGCCTATAAGGCAAGGACCCCGGTCCTGGTTCCTCGGATCTGGTAGCCGGTTCCAAGGCGCCGAAGGCCGTGATCCGTGGAATCACCTGGACCCGGCAGGAAAATCCGCGCCATGGTGCGGGGGTGCGGTGTCCGGGTCACCCGACCGGTCCAGAGGATCGTCGGGTGACCTCCCGCCGGCCTAGGACTTGGTGGTGTAGTTGCTTTGGCGTTCCAGGATGGTGGTCACAGTGGTCTCATGCCAGACGGTCGAGTCGGTGAAACAGGTGACGACCTTCCACCCGGACAGGGCATGCTCGTTGAGACTGGCTTCAAGATCCGAGGGTTTGAAATCCGGGTAGTCCTTGATCCTGTCGGTGATGACTTTATATTCATGCATGGCCGGTCCTCCTCGCGGCGAGTGGCGAAGCCCGTTGACGCCCCGATGTCGTGGAGAACACGTCGAACGTGTTGGTCAACAACGAGAACCACGTTCCCGAGGGCGACGGTCCTTAATTCATTAACCAACTTCCCGGCGCCAAAGTCCAGAGGTCCGACCACTCCGGCGGGACGCCCGGTCGGAGGACGGATCAGATGATGATCCTCAAAGGCTCTTCCAGCGTGCGTTTGAGATCGCGCAGGAACGCCGCCGAAACGGCGCCGTCCAGGACCCGGTGGTCGGAGGTGAGGGTGATCTTCATGATCCGGCGGCTGGAGAGCTTCCCGTCCTGCACGTAGGGCTCCTCGGTGGTGGCGCCCACTGCCAGGATCGCGGCCTCGGGTGGATTGATGACCGCGGTGAAGTTGTCGATGCCGAACATGCCCAGGTTGCTGATCGAGAAGGTCCCGCCGCTGAATTCGGCCGGGGCCAGCTTGCCGTCCCGGGCCTTCGTGGCCAAGGCCCGGGTTTCCGTGGAGATCACATCGAGGCCCTTGGTGGCGGCGTTGCGGACGACCGGGACGATCAGCCCGTCATCCAGGGCCACCGCCACCCCGATATGTGCCCGCGGATGCTGGAGGATCTTGTCCCCGGCCCAGGAGGCATTGACCTGGGGGTGGTCCTCCAAGGTCAGGGCGCACGCCTTGACCAGCAGGTCGGTCACGCTGATCCTGGTCCCGGTGTCGGCGAAGCGTTCATTGATCTCGGCGCGCAGGGCGAAGAGCCGGTCCACGGCCACCACATTGGTCAGGTAGAAGTGCGGGGCGCCAGCGCTTTCGGTGAGTCGTTCGGCCATCACCTTGCGCATCATCGTCAGGGGAACCTCCACCGATTCCGTCTCATCCGTGGAGGTATTGCTCGCCGCGGTCTTCCCTGCGGGCTGCTGCGGGGCGGTGTCGGCCTGGGCGGCCACCGCGGCTTCGACATCGGCCCTGACGATCCGACCGCCTGGGCCGGTCCCGGTGATCGACGCCGGATCGATGCCATGCTGTTCGGCGATCCTGCGGGCGAGCGGGGAGGCGAGCAGGCGTCCGCCGGTGGCCCCGGTCGGGGGGCGAGGCTCCATGGTCCCGGGCGTCGAAGTCCCCTCGGCGGGCCGTGGCGCGGGGGCGCTTTCGGACGCCTGGGCGGGGGAGTCC
>JAKDMV010000090.1 GCA_030452125.1 Micrococcaceae bacterium | reverse complement strand
CCCCGGGGGTGGTGCAAAACCCCACCGCGCCCGTCCCCCCCGGGGGGCCCCCCCCCCCCCCCCCCGGGGGGGGCCCCCGGCCCGTGGGGCGGGGGTCCCCACCCGTGTCGGGTCCGAGCACCCATGGTCCCCGGAGGGACCCGATCTGGTCGTCCAGGCCGACAACGCCGACTTCCTGCCCACCTTGCCCGATGGCGCGTTCACCGTGGTCTACCTCGATCCGCCGTTCAACACCGGGCGCAAGCAGTCCCGCCAGGCCACCACGATGGTCCGCAACACCGATGGCACCGGTGACCGGGTCGGGTTCAAGGGCGCCAGCTATTCGACCATCCGGGGGGCCCTGCATAGCTACGACGACGCCTTCGATGACTACTGGGCCTTCCTGGAACCGCGGCTGATCGAGGCCTGGCGGCTGTTGGCCGACGACGGCACCTTGTACCTGCACCTGGATTTCCGTGAGGTCCACTACGCCAAGGTGATGCTTGATGCCATCTTCGGCCGGGAGTGCTTCCTCAACGAGATCATCTGGTCCTATGACTACGGCGCCCGGTCCAAGAGCCGCTGGCCTGCCAAACACGACAACATCCTCGTCTACGTCAAGAACCCTTCGAGGTACCACTTCGATTCCGTCGAGGTCGACCGCGAACCCTATATGGCTCCCGGTCTGGTCACTGCCGAGAAGGCGGCCCGCGGCAAGCTGCCCACCGATGTCTGGTGGCATACCATCGTCTCGCCCACCGGCAAGGAGAAGACCGGCTATCCCACGCAGAAGCCAGTGGGCATCCTGCGCCGGATCATCGCCGCGAGCAGCCGCCCGGGAGACTGGGTGCTGGACTTCTTCGCCGGGTCCGGGACCACCGGGGCCGCCGCCTCCCAGTTGGATCGGCGGTTCGTCTGCGTGGATGCCAATCCCGCGGCGATCGACACCATGCGTACGCGCCTGCCCGAGCAGACGGATTTCCGCCGGAGCTGACCAATGCGCCGCCCCGGCCTCGACCGGTCGACGCCGTTAACCACGAAACGGCCGTGGCACCCCAGGAGTACTGGTGGTGCCGGCGGCCGTCGGCTCCGGCACCCCGCAGGGCACCGGAGCGTGGGGTCCCCCCAGAACGGGTCAGACCATCGTGCGGTCGTCTCGACGTGCCTGGCGCCATTCGCGCAGGAAGGCCCGCGCGATGACGAACAGTGTTCCGGCCACGATCACCGGCCAGATGAGCATGTACACGGTCAGGATCATCGGTTCCATGTCGTTTCCTCCTTCAGGATCAGGAATGCGTTTCGGCGGCATCGACGTCGGTCTGGGCCGCTGCCGGCCGATCCGACGGGTCGAAATCGCCGACGGTGTCCTTGATGGTGTCGAAATCGAATTCCATCGAGGACCGGGCGGACATCACATAGCACAGCACCGTGGAGACCGCGTAGGCGACGAGCGATCCGCTGAGGACCGCGTAGTCGTGCAGGTGCCCGAAGGCGAAGGGCGCAACGGCCAGGGTCGCGATGATGCCACCGATCCGTGCCACCCGGCCGCCGAAGAAGCCGAAGAGCATCAGCCCGAGCACCACGCCGACCCCGACGATCGACAAGACGTCGACCGTGTAGCCCCAGAGCCCGTCGACGGGGATCCAGGAGAAACGCACGGGGATGAAGATGGCCAGGGCGACGATCACCGAGGTCACGAAGGCCATGTTCGTGACCTTCTTCCAGTAGAAGCTGGAGATGACCGGGAAGACCAGGCACCCCCACAAGGCGCCGACGAAGACCAGCAGGTCCAGGATGTTCAACGCCCCGCTGGCGAAGTACAGCCCGGCGCCGGTGGCCAGGACCATGGAGACGCGGCCGACCAGGAGCATGGTCTTCGGGTTAACTTCGCCCTTCTGGGCCACGTTCTGCCCGTAGATATCGGCCATCATGATCGAGGACAGGGCGCTCAGGTCGGAGTCTGCCGTCGAGGACAGCGCCCCGATGATCATCACCAGGAACAGGCACAACAACACGGGTCCGAGGTAGGTCGCTGCCATTTCGGGGATCAGGTTGTTCAGGTCCCCGCCGGTGGGGGTGATGCCCAGGTACAGCGCCATGACACCGAGCATGCCGATGCCGATGATGGTCGCCCCGTAGCCGACGGTGGCGGTGACGAAGGTCTTCTTGATCAGGTCCTCGCGCACGGCAAAGAGCCGCTGGGCGATGGTCTGGTTGCCGATGGCGTAGGCCAGCACCGCCGCGATGTAGGGCGCGCCCTGGTTCATGAAGGCCTCGGAGGAGAAGAAGTTCCCCTGCTGGGGGGTCACGTTCGCGGCCCCCTCGACGAACATGTTCGTCCCGCCTGCGGCGAAGAACACGACCGGGATGATGACCACGACGGCGCCGAGCATGGCCAGCACCTGCGCGAAGTCGGTCAACACGGAGGCACGGAAGCCCGACCACAGCGAATACAGCAGGGTGCCGGCGGCGACGGTGAGGATCCCCTGCTGGAAGCTGAAGGGCGAAAGCAGGCCGATCAAGGCACCGCCGGCGATGAAGTTACTGGTCAGGCTGATGAGGCTGCCGACGACGTTGGAGCCGGCGAGCATCAGCTGGCTGCCTCGGCCGTGCCGGGCGTGCATGACCTCGGCCAGGGTGTGGGCCCGGGGCGCCACGGAGCGGATGCGCTTGCCGAAGGGGTAGATGAACAGGATCATCAAGGCGCCCCAGAGGCCGTAGTGGATGGGGCCCGAAATGCCGTAGGTGTAGCCGGAGGTGGCCGAGGCATACATCGACGAGGCCCAGATCCAGGTGGCCGTCATGCTCGCCGCGGAGATGCCGAAGCCGATGTTGTTGCCCGCGGTCATGTAGCCGTCCGCGTTTTCCTTCTTCTTGCTGATCCCGAGGGTCATCAGGAATGTCCCCCCGTAAAAAAACACCAGCAGCCCGATGACTAGCCATCCACTCAGCTGCTGGAGCTCCGCACCATTCGGTGTCATGCTGCTCCTCTTCTCACGGGGTCGGCCACCGGATGCCTCCCCTGGTCGCAGCGCGCCGGCCCGGTTTAACGGGCGCCATTGCCACGCCGCCGTGAGGCGGGCTTCGTCCGGTGCGGACGCATTCAAGGCGCGCATTCCACCCGGACCTAACCGGACCTGCAGGGCCGCTGTTGGCGCGGCGCGTGCGGCTACCCGGCTTTCGGGTCAAGGCCACTCAAACGGCGGAGGCCATGGTGGGGCCTCCCGTGGAACCGGGGGTCGTCCAAGCACTCGGATTCGTGCTCGACAAGGTTGCCTGGAGCAACCCCCTACGTCGGTGACACTATCAGAGTGCGGAGGTAATTCCCGCCAGCCGGAAATCCAGGTGACTGATGAGTCAGGTTTTCGGCATCCCCACCGGGGCGGTTCCGGTGCCTGCTTCGAGGATTCGTCGGAGCATGTCCACGCTGGTGGAGTTCTCACCCAGCCGGTTGGGCTTGCCGGTCCCGTGGTAGTCGCTGGAACCGGTCACGATCAGATCATGCCGGGCCGCGAGCGAGTGCAGGAACCGGCGCCCCTGGTCCGAATTATCCCGATGGTCGATCTCCAGCCCGAGCAGACCGGCCTGGATCATCTCGTCGAAGACCTCCGGTTCGACCACCCGGCCACGCAGCTCCGCCATGGGGTGGGCGAACACGGGTACTCCCCCGGCGGCCCGCACCAGTTCGACGGCCCTGACGGGGTCCACGGCGTAGTGCCCCACGTAGTAACGCGATCGCGAGGTCAACACGGTGGCGAAGGCCTCGCTTCGGCTCGACACCACCCCGGCCGCGACCAGGGCATCGGCGATATGCGGCCGGCCCAACGTCGCCCCGGGGGCGGACTGCTCCCCCACCGCCTCCCAGGTGATCGGGTAGTCCTCGGAGATCAGTTCAACCATCTTCCGGGCCCGGTGGATCCGCGCATCACGCGCCTTGTCGATCTCCACCAACAATTCCCCATGGCCCGGGTCGTGCAAATAGGACAGCAGGTGCACACTGACCCCGCGGGCGGTCTTGCAGGAGATCTCCATCCCGGGAACCAGCCCCACGCCGGTCTCTAGCGCAGCGGTGGCGGCCTCGGCCCATCCGGAGGTCTGGTCGTGGTCGGTCAGCGCGACGACGTCCAGGCCGGCGGCGGCCGCCGCGGCCATCAGCTGCGACGGGGTTTCGGTCCCGTCGGAGACATTCGAGTGAGCATGCAGATCGATCAGCATTCCTCCAGCCTACCGGCGCCTTGGTGTATCGGCCCGGCTTTGAGAACATGGAACGGTGATGACTCAAGCGAACAACACCCCCGGCAGCGATCAACCACTCGAGGAACGCGTGAACAACCGTTCACAGCGCCCGTCCTCGCAGGCCTTCAAGGACTTCATGGGGTCCCAGTGGGCCCCCTCCACCGAAGCCATCTCCCCCGGCCCCGACGCCGTGGCCCCCTATGCGGCCGCCCGGCGCCGCGCCCTCTCGGCCAAGTTCCCCGGTGAACGCCTGGTCATCCCGGCCGGACCGTTGAAGGTCCGCTCCAACGACACCGACTACCGTTTCCGCCCGCACTCCGGATTCGCCCACCTCACCGGGCTCGGCGTCGACCACGAACCCGATGCCGTCCTGCTTCTGGAACCCACCGAGGAAGGCGCTGGAGACGACGGCGGAAACCATCGGGCGACCCTCTACTTCCGTCCCATGGCCGGCCGCGACACCGAGGAGTTCTACTCCGATGCCCGGTCCGGGGAATTCTGGATCGGCACCCGTCCGACCCTCGACGTGTTGAAGGCCCGGCTGGAACTGCCCACCGCGCATATCGACGCCGAGCTGGAGGAGGCCATCACCACCGGTGCCGGCGCCACCGAGATCGGCGGGATGCGGATCCGGCTGCTGCGTGATGTGGATCCGAACTGCGACGCCCTGGTGGATACCTCCCGGATCAATACCGGGGTCGATCTCGAAGCCTCGGACCGCCTCGACGGCGAACTCTCCGAAGCGCTCTCCGAACTGCGCCTGGTCAAGGACGACTGGGAGATCGAGCAGATGCGTGCCGCCGTGGAGGCGACCGTCAACGGGTTCCACGACGTCGTCGGCGAACTCCCGCGCGCCATCGAGCATAAGCGGGGCGAACGCGTCGTCGAAGGCGCCTTCTTCGCCCGGGCCCGCGAGGAAGGCAACGACCTCGGCTACGACACCATTGCCGCCTCGGGCAACAACGCCACCGTCCTGCACTGGATCCGCAACTCCGGCCAGGTGAACACCGGGGACCTGTTGCTGCTCGATGCCGGCGTCGAGGCCGATTCGCTCTACACCGCGGACATCACCCGGACCCTGCCCGTGAACGGCAAGTACTCCGAGGTCCAGCGCCGGATCTACCAGGCGGTCCTGGACGCCGCCGATGCCGCCTTCGAGGTCGCCCGCCCCGGGCGCAGGTTCCGCGAGCTGCACGAAGCGGCGCTGAAGGTCCTGGCCGAGAACCTGGACGCCTGGGGACTGCTGCCGGTTTCCCTGGAGGAGGCACTCTCCCCCGACGGACAGCACCACCGCCGCTGGATGCCGCACGGCACCAGCCACCACCTCGGGCTGGATGTCCATGACTGCGCCCAGGCCAAGCGGGATCTGTACCTCGATGCCGTGTTGGAGCCCGGCATGGTCTTCACGATCGAGCCCGGCCTGTACTTCAAGTCCGAGGATCTGGCCGTCCCCGCGGAGTACCGCGGCATCGGCGTCCGCCTCGAGGACGACGTCCTGGTCACCGCCGACGGCTGCGAAAACCTCAGCGCGGCCCTGCCACGCACGGCCGAGGACATCGAATCCTGGATGGCGGGAATCTACTCGGCCGACGCCCAGTAGCCTCCGCCGCGGATCAAAGAAGGCCGGTTCCTCCCCGTGGGGAGGAACCGGCCTTTGGTCTTTTCCGCCACTGGTGGGCGGCTGCCCCGGGCCCCGGGGCGCGTCAAGGCTGGGGTTGCTGGTCCGTGCCGCCGGTCTGGTCCTCGCCTTCCGCCGGGGCCTCGGGTTCCTGTTCCGGGGTGACCCGCACCCCGTACTGCGGACGTCCGTCGGGCAGATCGGAGTACGACGTCGAGGACCGCGGTGCCGTGTCCGCACCGGAGGCGGTCCCGGCCTCGGAGGTGCCGTGCCCCTCGTCCTGGCCGGTTCCGCCCGGGGCCGGGCTCGGCGCCGGGGCCACGGGGCCGCCCGTCGGCGTCCCGGCATCGGGGCCGGGGCCCGCCGGGCCGCCCTGTTGGCGCGGGGGCGCCCAGGCGGGGGTGACCTGCTGGGCCTCGACCCGGCTCATCGGCAGTTTCGAGGCCATCTGACGGGCCGCTGCGGCATGCTCGAACGCGACGACGACGTCGTAGCTGGTGGCCATGACCTGGCTGGAGGAGGAGAAGTCGCGCTTCCCCTTGCGGAACGAATAGCTGACCACCCCGACGATCATCCAGATGGCCATGCCCAGCCCCACCGAGGAAAGGATCTGGGTGAGTCCGCCTTCGGGACCGAAGATGCTCAGGATCAGGCCCACGAAGATGCCGAACATAGCCCCCTGCGCGGCCCCCGCCAACGCCACTTTCGGGTAGCTCAGTTTCGCGGTGACCCGTTCCACCGTCATCAGGTCGTTGCCGATGATGCTCACCCCGGCGACCGGGAAGTCGTGGTCGGCCAGGTAGTCGACCACCTTCTGGGCATCCAGATAGGAGTCGTAGCGGCCCAGGATCTCCCCGCGGGGAGGTCCCAGTTGGGCGGAGGCGTTCCGATTGGTGCCGGTTGTTGGGCTCATGCTTCCATTCTGCCTCCTCAACGCGTGGACGTGGGGTGTTATCGCTCCCGGTGAACCGGTGCGCCGCCTCCCGGTGCATCCCTGACGGGCCGGGGTCCCAGCCGGTAGCCTAGGGAGGGTGAGCAGCTCATCGAACAAGGTATTCATTGCCCGCTTGCTCGGCCTCGATGTCTTCGACCCCCTGGGGGATCGTCTGGGCCGGCTGCGTGATGTCGTGGTGCTCGATCGTGGTCCGCGCAAACAGGTGCTGGGCGTCGGCCTGGTCGTCGAGGTGCCGGGCAAGAAACGGGTGTTCGTCCCGATGACGCGCGTGCAGGCCATGGAGGCCAGCCAGATCATCTGTTCGGGGCTGGTCAATCTGCGCCGCTTCCAGCAGCGCGGTGCCGAGACCCTGGTGGTCGCCGAACTCTTCGACCGGGTCGTCGCCTTCACCGACGGTTCCGGGGAGGCCACCGTGGAAGACATCGGACTACAGAAGCTACGCAATGGCGATTGGGCCCTCTCGGACTACTACGTCCGGCGCGGCGCGGATCCGGCCGGCGGGTTCCGCCCCCTGCGTCGGCTCTCACGCGGACACCGCGTGCTGGTGTCCTGGAACGAGATCGTCCACGGCAACCGGGACGATCCCCAGGCGGCCACCCAGTTCGTGGCGGCCCACGAGGAACTCAAACCGGCCGACTTCGCCGAGGCCCTGCATGAAATGAGCACCAAACGCCGCCTTGAAGTGGCCACCGAACTCCAGGATGACCGCCTGGCCGATGTCCTGCAGGAACTGCCCGACGAGGAGCAGGTCCAGATCCTGTCCTTCCTCGACATGGATCGAGCCGCCGTCGTCCTGGAGGAGATGGACCCCGACGATGCCGCCGACCTGCTCCACGAACTGGAGGAGGTCCAGCAGGAGGCGTTGCTGCAGTTGATGGAACCCGAGGACGCCGACGACGTCCGTCGCCTGCTCGAATACGAGGAAAACACCGCCGGCTCGATGATGACCCCGGTGCCGATCGTCCTGCCGCCCGAGGCGACGGTCGCCGAAGCCCTGGCCAATGTCCGCCGGGAGGAGATCAGCCAGGCACTGGCCTCGAGCGTCTATGTCTGCCGTCCGCCCTTGGAGACCCCGACCGGGAGATATCTGGGTATGGTCCACATCCAGGCGCTGTTGCGCCATCCCCCGCCGGAACCGGTGGGCAACATCCTGGACAACGATCTCGAGCCGGTGCTCGACACCACCGACGTCAGTGAGGTCTCCCGGATGCTGGCCGCCTACAACCTCACCTCGATGCCGGTGGTGAACCGGGAGGGCCGGTTGGTCGGGGCGGTCACCGTCGATGACGTGCTGGACCACATCCTCCCCGAGGACTGGCGCATCCATGACGGGAAGATCCAGTCGACGGGAGCAGGCAACCATGGTTGAACCACATAAGAACGGTTCGGGACTGGACACCCCGCTCGGGGCCAGGTCCCGGCTCTGGCCCCGCGTTTCACCGAACCCGGATGCGTTCGGCAAGGCCACCGAGGGCTTTGCCCGCTTCATGGGCACCCCGGCCTTCCTGGTCTACATGTCGATCTTCTGCATCGTCTGGCTGGCCTGGAACACCTGGGGGCCGGACTCGCTGCGTTTCGACTCGGCGGCCTTGGGATTCACCGCCCTGACACTGATGCTCTCGTTGCAGGCCTCCTATGCGGCTCCGCTGCTGCTCCTGGCCCAGAACCGCCAGGACGACCGGGACAAGGTCTCGCTGACGGAGGACCGCAACCGGGCCGAACGCAACCTCTACGACACCGAATACCTCACCCGCGAGCTCGCCGCACTGCGGATCGCGCTGCGGGATGTAGCCACCCGCGACTATGTGCGCAGCGAGCTGCGTTCCGCCTTGGAGGAGCTCGTCGAATCCAACGACGGGGACGACATCCGGCTGCGCGGGAAGGCACCCAAACGCAAGGAGAAGGTCTCCGAGGCGACCACCACGCTGCCGCGGGTGCGGGCAGCACGGCCCGGCCGCCCGACCACGGGCGGGACCGGGAACAACACCGAAGGGAAGACCGAGTAGTTTGACCGAACCCGATATCACAGGCCCCCTGGCCACGGCCGTCCACGAGGCCCTTGCCGAGGTCCAGGACCCCGAACTCCGCCGGCCGATCACCGAACTCGGCATGGTCGATTCCATCCGGGTCGACGAGGACGGCACCGCCCACGTGCGCGTCCTGCTGACCATCTCCGGCTGCCCGTTGCGCCAGACGATCATGGAGGACACCGCCGCGGCGGTCCGCTCGGTGCCGGGGATCACCGAGGCACAAGTCGAATTGGGGGTGATGTCCCCCGAACAGCGCGGGGCATTGAAGACCGGGTTGAAACGCCATGTCATCCCGTTCAGCGAGCCGGGCTCGTTGACCCGGGTCATCGCCGTGGCCAGCGGCAAGGGCGGGGTCGGCAAATCGAGCCTGACCGTGAACCTGGCCTGCGCCATGGCGGCCGACGGACTGCGGGTGGGCATCATCGACGCCGATGTCCACGGTTTTTCGGTCCCCGGGCTGATGGGAATCACCCAGGCACCGACCCGGATGGACGAAATGATCCTGCCCCCGGTCGCCCACGGGGTCAAGGTCATCTCCATCGGCATGTTCATCGAGGGCAACCAGCCGGTCATCTGGCGCGGGCCCATGCTCCACCGCGCCCTGGAACAGTTCCTCACCGATGTCCACTTCGGTGATCTGGACGTCCTGCTGCTCGATCTGCCGCCGGGCACCGGGGACGTGGCGATTTCCGTCGGGCAGCTGCTGCCCGGGTCCTCGATCCTGGTGACCACCACCCCCCAGGCGTCGGCGGCGTCGATCGCCGAACGCGCCGGGGCACTGGCGAGCCAGACCGGGCAGCAGGTCATCGGGGTGGTGGAGAACATGTCGTGGTTCGAACTACCCGACGGAACCCGCGTGCACCCCTTCGGCTCCGGCGGAGGGGAACTGCTGGCCCAACGGCTGGCGACCTCCTTGGACACGGAGGTCCCCTTGCTGGGCGAGGTGCCGCTGGATCAGCGCCTGCGCGAGTCGGCCGATGCCGGGATCCCCATCGTGGTGGCCGAACCGGAGTCCGCCGCGGCCGGCGAAATCACGGCCATCGCCCGGAAACTGACGCACCGGCCCCGAGGTCTCTCGGGGATGAAGCTGGACGTCACCCCGCGCGAGGGCTGAAAGCCCTCCACGGCCCCGGCAGGAGGCGGTGGCCCCACCGCTGGGTTCAGGTGGCCTCGAGGTCGAAGGGAGCCGGCTCGTTGGCCTGGAGGGCCTGGCCTCCGGTCCGCTCCGGCCCGGAGGCGCCCAGGGCCTTCTGGCGACCGGCGGCGGGCAACGGTTCCCGGGCGGCAGCCACGACGTCGTCGGCGTCATCAAGGAGTGCGTCCTTGATGATCTTGCGGGGGTCGTATTGCCGGGGGTCGAGCTTGCGCCAGTCCATGTCGGCGATCTCGTCGCCGACCTCCTCCCGGAGCTGTTCCTTGGCGCCGGTGGCCATCTTGCGCACTTCCTTCACCAGGCGCGCCAATTGCTGCGCATAGACCGGGAGTTTGTCAGGGCCCAGCACGAAGACCGCCAACACCACGAGAATCAGGAACTCGCCACCGTTAATTCCGAACACGTCTAGAGATTACCCGCTCGGCGCCGCTGCCCCGAACTCCACGACCCCGCCCGGCGTTGTCCTCGCCCCCGGGACGGCTCCTGCCTGGACATCAGTAATCCGTATCCAGGACCAGCAAGCGTGACATCCCGCGCCCGAGCCGGGCCAACATCCCGTCGGTCCCCTCCGCGTGCGGGGCCAGCCGGGCATGTTCGGTGGCCACGATCCGATGCTTCACCGCGTCGGTGCCCGGACCATCCAGCGAGGAGCGCAGCGAATAGGTGGCATCGCGCATATCCAGTTCCATCCCGCCGTCAACGGCGGCCACGGAAACGGCTTCGCCGTCGATGCTCTGCAATTGGGATTCTTGCGCGCCGATGGCGTGGGTCCGGGGCTGTTCCGGCGCGGTGGTCGGCTGGAACAAGGATGATTTGAGTAGTCCGGCATCCCGGGTCCGTGACTCGGTCAGCACCACCTCGCCCTGGTCACCGGTGAATTCCAGCGTCACCTGATCGATTCCCCCGGTCCGGCTGCCGGTGGCCCGGACCAGTTCCAACCCGGCCGGGGACATGGTGGGGCAATTCCAGCCGGCGGCCCGCAGGGTCCCGAGATCGGAACGACTCAATTCGGTTCCCGTGCCCGACCAAGCGCCAGCCAACGGCCCATGGCCATCGGTGGCATCCTGGACGGTTCCGCCGAGCACCCATGCGGCACAGACCACGGCGGTCAGCATCGCGGCCATGGCCGTCGCCGCCAGCCCCGGGGCCAGGGAGCGCAGACGGGAACTGTGCCCATCGGCATCCAGCGAGGCCTCGGCGAACGCCGTCGGGGTCCCCATGGACCAGGGTCCCTGGCGTAGACGTCCCATGAGCGCGTCGTCGGGTGTGGCCTCCCCGGCCGTGCTGCCCAATGACTGGAGTCGGCGTTTGAGCCTGCGGCGGTCCTCGAGCCTCAGCCGGCAGTCGGCACACCGCCCGACGTGGTGTTCCAGCGCCGCCCGCTGGCGGTCGTTGAGTTCCCCGTCGAGATAGCCGTCGATGCGTTTACCGTGTCGATGCATCGTCAGCGCGCCTCGGATACCGCGGGCCCCACCTTTGGTCGGTTCTGGGTTGCGGTGGGTTTGGGGGCCCGGTGGGCCAGCTTGACGCGCAGTTGCGAACGGCCCCGGTGGATGCGTGAACGGACGGTCCCCAGTTTGATGCCAAGGGTTTCGGCCACTTCCTCGTAGGACAGCCCCTCCAGATCGCACAGCACGACGGCGGCGCGGAATTCGGGGGCCAGCTCATCGAGGGCCAGGTGGATGTCGACGTCGAGGTTGTTGAATTCGAAGGTCCGCTCCGGGCCCGGGTCCGCTCCGGGCAGGCGCGTTTCGGAATCCTCGGCGAGGGCGTCGAAACGGATGCGGTTGCGGCGGCGGGCCTGATCGAGGAAGAGGTTGGTGGTGATCCGGTGGAGCCATCCGTCAATCGTCCCCGGGGTGAAGTTGTGCAGCGAGCGGAAGACCCGCACGAACGTCTCCTGGGTCAGGTCCTCGGCATCGAACCGGTTGCCCGTCAGACGGTAGGCCAGCCGGAAGACCTTGGAGGAGTGGTTCTGGACGATTTCGTCCCAGGACGGAACGCCCAGCTCCTGCTCGGCCTGCGGGGAGAGGGCTCCGTCTTCTTTGCTTCCTTTGACAATCACGGTGTCAATTCTTCCCGATCATCCTGTGAGCAGGCTGAACAAGCTCTGGGCATATGCCGCCACCGCG
>JAKDMV010000190.1 GCA_030452125.1 Micrococcaceae bacterium | reverse complement strand
TCGACCACCGCCAACTGGCAGGGGTTGAAGGCTTCGGTGGTGAATCCTCCGCCCCACCGGGCACCCAGCTCGCGGTTCAGCACCGGGCCGGCGGGCGCCCAGGCGGGCACCGCGATGGCCAGATGATCCAATTCGTGGGCGCTCATGAGAGCACCCCAGTATCCGTGGCCGAAGCCGCAGCCGGACTGAGAAGGGCTGCGCCGGTTAGGCGCCCTCGGCCTCGAACTGAGCGACCCGCAGGCCGATCATCCGCACGAAGCTGTCGATCACCCGATGGGCTTCGGGAATCGTCTTGTCCCCGGTCAGCAGCCGGGCCACCAGATCCATCAGCACGCACCACACCATGGCGGTGATATCGGCTGCCTCCTCGTGACCGAGCATCGCAAAGTCCGCGTGGATGGGTTCCTCCAGCACGACGCCGAGTTGCTGCATCAACGCCGAAACCTGCGGGTCCGAGGTGGAGCGCAGCAGCCAAATGGCCTTGTAAAAGTTCGGCTGTCGTTCGAAGGCCGCCAGCGCCGAGCGCATCCGATACTGGACGCGTTCGGTGGTGCTCAGGCCCTCCGCCCAGGACTGGTCGGCCGAGTTGAAGGGCACGCTCCAGTCGTAGACGACGTTCGCATACAGGTGCTCCTTCGAGGAGAAGTACCGGTATAGGGTGCCCAGTGCCACGTTGGCTTCGGCGGCGACGTCCCGAATCTGGATGGAGTCGTAGTCGGTTCCCACCAGTAGGGTTTTCGCCGCGTCCAGGATGCGCTGCCTGCGCATCACCTGGTAGGCGGGAAGATCGACGAGATCCGCGGAGAGTTGGCCGGACATCGTGCTCCTTCTGCTGCCGGTCGGAATGGGACTCCAACGCTATCACCGGGCTACGTCCCCATGGCCCAGCTCCCCCGGTCATGCCCGGTCCTTCCACCGGACCAGTGCGTCGAGGGCTTCAATCTGGTTCCCCGCCACCCTCAGCGGGTTGATTTCCAACTCTTCGAGTTCATCGCCCAGCCCGAGAGCGACCTGGGAGATCCTGAAGATGACCTCTGCCAGCTGGTCCAGATCGGTGGCCTCCCCGCCACGGAACCCGGTCAGCAAGTCGACTCCCTGGAGGGATTCGAGCATCCGTCGAATCTCTGCAGGGCCGACAGGCAGCAGCCGCAGGGCCGAGTCCTTGAGGATCTCGACCATGACGCCGCCGAAACCGACGGCCATCACCAGCCCCCACTGCGGATCACGGATGATCCCCACCAGCAGCTCGGTGCCGGCCGGGCGCATGGGTGAGACGGCGACGCCCTGGACGCGGGCTTCGGGGGCCAGATCGGCGACGGAAGATCTGATCGATTCGTAGGCGGCCGTGACCGCTTCCGCATCCCGCAACATCAATTTGACGCCGCCGACCTCCGTCTTATGGGCAATATCTTCAGAGGCCACCTTCAGCACCACGGGGTAGCCCAGGTCTTCGGCGACGGCGACAGCCTGTTCGGCCGAGCCCACGATGGTCGCCGGAACGTAGGGCACGCCATGCTCACGCAGGAAGGCTCCGGTCTCGATTTCGGTCCAGGTGTCCGTTCCGGCGGGTTGGTCGATGGCCGGCGCCTCTGGCACCGCAGGGTCGGCCGCCAGTTCCGCGGTGCGCCGACCCCACCAGGCGCTGCGGGCCACGGCAGGGATGCCCCGGTCGAAGGAGTCGGAGGCGTGGGGGTAGCCGTATTCGGTGGCGAAGGCCCGCCCGAATTCGGTGACCTCGGTGGGCAGGAAGCTCATCGGGATCACCGGTTTGGGTGAGGAGGTGAGCTGGGCGAGCAGCGTGTCCTGGGTGGACCTGCCCATATCGGCCATCATCTGGTTGGCCGGCCAGGAGGCGTTGATCACGACGAAGTCGAAGTTGGGGTC
>JAKDMV010000189.1 GCA_030452125.1 Micrococcaceae bacterium | reverse complement strand
GTCTTCAGCTCCCCGATGGGAGTAATGACCGCAGCGGTACCGCAGGCAAAGACCTCGGCGAGGGAGCCGTCTGCTGCCGCGGTTCTCCATTCATCAATGGTGATCTTGCGTTCCTGCACCGTCAGGCCACGCTCACGGGCCAGCTCGATCACCGAAGACCGGGTGACGCCATGCAGGATGTTCCCGTTCAGTTCGGGGGTCACCAGCGTGCCATCCGTGAAGACGAAGAAGACGTTCATGCCGCCCAATTCGTCGACGGCGAAGTCGTTGGTGGGATCCAGGAAGAGGACCTGCTTGCAATCGTTGGCTTCTGCTTCAAGCTGGGCGGCCAGCGATGCGGCGTAGTTGCCACCACATTTGGCTTCACCGGTGCCCCCGTGACCGGCCCGGGCATAGCTCGTCGATAGCCAGATGGAAACCG
Organism: Micrococcaceae bacterium; assembly: GCA_030452125.1. Taxonomy (GTDB): domain Bacteria; phylum Actinomycetota; class Actinomycetes; order Actinomycetales; family Micrococcaceae; genus Arthrobacter_H. The sequence goes on along the minus strand of JAKDMV010000189.1, from coordinate 1,471 downwards.
GCTTGAGCTCTCCCCCGAAGTAGTTGCCCGCCGGTGACGCGATGACACGGTAGGAGACCTCATGGGAGGGGCGCACGCCCAGGAAGGCTTCCGTGGCGATCATGAATGGACGCAGGTACAGCGCCTCGCCCTCGCCGGAGGGAACCCAATCAACATCGACGGACACCAACCGCTTCAGCGAATCAATGAACACGTCGGTGGGCAGTTCGGGCAGGGCGAGCCGACGGGCAGAGGTGTTGAAACGTGCCGCGTTCGCTTCGGGCCTGAAGGTCCAGACACTTCCGTCCGCGTGGCGGTAGGCCTTCAACCCCTCGAAGATCTCTTGTCCGTAGTGCAGGACCGATGCCGCCGGGTCCATCATGATCGGACCATAGGGTTCGATCCGGGCATCGTGCCAGACCCCCTTGCCGGAGGCATCCTGGGTCCAGTCGACGACGGCGGTATGGTCGGTGAAGTAGTCGCCAAATCCGGGATCTGCCAGAATCTTGGCGCGTTCTTCGGCGCTCTTGGGGGTGGTGGAGAGCTGTTGTGAGAATTCCATGGTGCCTACGCACTTCCTCTGCAAAGTTTTCGTGCCGCCCCTCACACGGGACGTTGTTCCGGCACCAGCTTATGACAGCTCCAGCGTGATCGCGTCTCCGACTTCCGCAGTTGATCGCGGATCGGTCAGTTCCGCGCGTGAATCCAGATCTTTTTCAACTGCGGCTTCGACCCGGCGGGCAGCATCGGCCAGGCCCACATGTTCAAGCAGGAGCGCCGCGGAGAGGATCGCCGCGGTCGGGTCCGCGATCTGCTGTCCCGCGATGTCCGGAGCCGAGCCATGCACCGGTTCGAACATCGAGGGACCCGTACCGAGCATGTTGATGTTCCCGGAGGCCGCCAGTCCGATCCCCCCGGTGACCGCCCCCGCGAGGTCGGTGAGAATGTCGCCAAAGAGGTTGTCGGTGACGATGACGTCGAAACGTGAAGGGTCCGTGGTCATGAAGATCGTGGCGGCATCGACGTGCATGTAGTCGTGGGTGACATCCGGATATTCGGTGGCCATGGCTTCGACTGTTCTGCGCCACAGGTGCCCTGCATGGACGAGAACGTTGTGCTTATGCACCAAAGTGACATGGCGACGCGGACGCTCGTTGGCGCGGCGGAAGGCCTCTCGGACTACCCTTTCGACTCCATAGGCCGTGTTGACGGAGACCTCGGTAGCGATCTCGTGCTCGGTGCCAACACGCAGTGCACCACCGTTGCCGACATAGGGTCCCTCGGTGCCCTCGCGGACGACGACGAAATCGATGTCCCCGGGATGTGCCAGTGGACTCGGGACCCCGGGATACAGGCGCGACGGGCGCAAGTTGATGTAGTGGTCGAGGCTGAAGCGCAGCTTGAGCAGCAGTTCGCGTTCAATCAGTCCCGAAGGAATGCGGGTATCCCCCGGCGCGGCACCTACGGCGCCGAAAAGGATCACCTCGTGGGC
>JAKDMV010000188.1 GCA_030452125.1 Micrococcaceae bacterium | reverse complement strand
CCGCCCAGATGTACTGCTCGGTCAGTCCGGCGTCGCGGGCCAGGTAGGAGAAGGCGCCTTCGCAGGTGACCAGCGCCCGTTCGTTCTTCGGCAACGTGGACAGATCGGCTTCCAGATCGTCACCGACCTGCTGGATCTCCTTCTTGTATTCCGCGGCGTTGGCCAGGAAATCCTCGGCATGCTCGGGGGCGAGTTCACCGAAGGCCTTCGCCATGTTGTCGACGTAGAGCTTGGCGTTGTCCGGGCTCATCCAGGCGTGTGGGTTGGGCAATCCGGCCTGCTCGTCCTCGCTGATGTCGATGACGTCCACGCCTTCGCTGGCCACGATGTGGGGGACGTCCAGGTGGTCCACGAACTTCTCGAACCACGCTTCGAGGTTCATCCCGTTATCCACGATCAGATCGGCCTTCGAGGCCTTCTTGATGTCCCCGGGGGTCGGCTCGTAGCCGTGGATCTCCGCACCCGGCTTGGTGATCGACTCCACCTGCAGGTGCTCGCCGGCGACATTGGTGGCCAGATCCGACAGGACGGTGAAGGTCGTCAGGACCACGGGCAGGTCGGAGTCGTCGTCGGTACCGGTGGACGAGGCTGCTGCGCTGCAGCTCGTCAGGCCCAGGGCCGCAGCCAGCAGGGCAGCAGCGGCAACGGGGCGACGCCTAGCGTTTTTTGGCCAGGGAAAGTGAGGGATGTGCATATCTGTACTTTACGATCAAGCACCCAGAAAACAAAAGTTCGGGTCCCCAAACCTGTTGTTTTGACCCGCAAGCCCGAAACTTCCGCCTAGTCCCGCAAGATGTGTCGGATCTGCCCGGTCTTCTTGCCGTTTTTCCAGATCACGCCCACGGCGCTGAAGGTTCCGATGAGGATGGCGGTCGATAGCAGTGTGCAGAGCAATCCGGTGTCCATGGTCCTGCCTCCGTTCCGGTCCTGATGTCCTGTTCCGGCCACGGTACTCCCTCAACAGGTGACGGGGGTCAGACCCGGATCTTGCGGGGCAGGACCCCGGCACAGACGATGACCAGCAGTCCGGCCAATGGCACGATGAGCAGCCCGGTGGCCAGGGTGGTGCGGTCGGCAACAAACCCGACGATCGGTGGGGAGAACAGGAACCCCACGCGCATCAGCCAGCCCAGGATGGTCAACCCCGTGCCATGGCGCAGGCCGGGGAGCTCGTCGGCGGCGTGCATGGCCGCCGGGATCAGCGTGGCCATGCCGAAGCCGGAAAGCCCGAAACCGATGATGGTCCCCGGGATGGTCGGGAAAGCCAGCGCCAACCCCATGCCCACCACGACGATGACGCCCCCGGCACGGGCCACGAGTCGTTGGCCGAAGGCATCGAAGAGCTGGTCACCGATGAGCCGACCCACCAGTTGGCAGCCGATGAGGGCCACGAAACCCAGCGCGGTGACCGGCGCAACGGCGCCGAGTGAATCGTGCAGGTAGATGGCCGCCCAGGAGTTGCCGGCATCCTCGATGATCGAGCCGCCCGTGGCGACCAGGACCAGTGCGGCGAGGATCCCGTAGGTGGCCAGGCGGGAGATGCGGGCCCGGGGGATGCCGCCGTCGTGCTGCTCCGCGGTGTCCATCCCGGTCGGTTCGGGACCGGGAAGAAGCGTGCGGCGGCAGTACAGGGCGAGGGTGCTGAAGAGGATGAGCGAGACCCCCAGATGGATTCCGCGTGGGATGTCGGCTCCGGAGGCCGCGGCCCCCATCAGCCCGCCCAGGACGGCGCCCACGCTCCAGGCGGCGTGGAAGGAGTTCAGGATCGAGCGGCCGTAGCGGCGTTGGACGCGCAGTCCGTGGGAGTTCTGGGCGACATCGGTGATCGCATCGGCGGCACCGGCGATGAACAGCGCCCCGGCAAGCAACGCCCAGCTCGGGGCCAGTCCGGCCAGCAGGATGCCGGTGCCGGTGAGGAT
>JAKDMV010000187.1 GCA_030452125.1 Micrococcaceae bacterium | reverse complement strand
TCAGGCTGCGGTGGTGAGCAGGCGCTTGCGCCGCTGCGCCGCCCACCGCTTACCCAGCAGTCCGTGGCGGGGGCCGAACAGGTAGACCACTGTGAAGGCGGCGCCCTGGGACAGGACCACCATGGCTCCCGAGGCGGTGTCGAGGTAGTAGCTCACATACAGCCCGGCCACGGCGCAGACCACCGAGATGATCGGGGCGATCACCAGCATCCGGGAGAACCGGTCGGTGAGCAGGTAGGCCGTGGCCCCGGGGATGATGAGCATGGCCACCACCAGCACCACGCCGACCGCCTGCAGCGCCACGACGCAGGTCAACGCGAGCAGACCCAACAGACCCGCTCCGAGCAGGCGCGGGTTCAGCCCGATCGCCTGGGCGTGGGTGGGATCGAAGGCGTAGAGGGTGAAATCGCGGCGCTTGAGCAGCAGGACCGCCAGGGTGATGGCCCCCAGGATGCCCACCTGCCACAGCTCCGCCCGGGAGACCCCGAGCAGGTTGCCGAAGATGATGTGGTTCAGGTCGGTCTGGGAGGGGGTGACGGAAATCAGTGCCAGACCCAGCGCGAAGAGCGTGGTGAACACGATCCCGATCGCGGCATCCTCCTTGACCCGGCTGGTGTCACGCACCACCCCGATCAGGGCGACGGCCAGGAACCCGAAGACGATGGCCCCCAGAGCGAAGGGCGCCCCGACGACGTAGGCCAGCACGACCCCGGGAAGCACCGCATGGGACACGGCATCGCCCATCAGGGACCAGCCCACCAGCACCAGCCAGCAGGAGAGCACGGCGCAGACGACCGAGGCGATGATGGTGGTGGCCAGGGCACGGACCATGAAGTCGTAGCTGAGTGGTTCGGCGAAGAGCTCGATGAGGTTCATGCCAGCACCTCCCGGTCCATGACGTCCAGGCCGAAGGCGCGGGCCAGGTTCTCGGGTTGGAGGACTTCGTCGGGGGAGGCGTGCATCAACACCTTGCGCATCAGCAGCACGGCCTCGTCGGCCAGGGCCGGCAGGGCGTGGAGGTCGTGGGTGGAGACCAGGACGGTGGCGCCGTCGGCGGCGAGCCCGCGCAACAGTCCGGTGATGGTCGCCTCGGTGCGCTTATCGACGCCGGCGAACGGCTCGTCCAACAACAGGATGGTGGCACCCTGGGCGATCCCTCGGGCCACGAAGGCCCGCTTCTTCTGTCCTCCGGAGAGTTGGCCGATCTGCCGGTCGGCGAATTCGGTCAGTTCCACCCGCTCCAGGGCATCCGCCACCGCGGCACGGTCGGCCGGGCGGGGCCGGCGGGTGAAGCCCATCTGCGCGTAGCGGCCCATCATCACCACATCGCGGACGGACACCGGGAAGGCCCAGTCGACCTCCTCGCTCTGCGGGACATAACCGATGGTGCCCGCCTTGCGGGCGGCTGAGGGTGCCCCGCCGTTGATCTTCACGGTTCCCTGGTCCGGGGTCACCGAACCCATGATCGTCTTGAACAGCGTGGACTTGCCCGAGCCGTTCATGCCGACCAGTCCGCAGATGCGGCCGGGCTGCAAGCTCACGCTGGCGTGGTCCAGGGCCAGGACATCGCCGTAGTGGACGGTGGCCTCGCGCACGTCGATCGCGGCGGTCATGAGTTGGCTCCGGTCAACGCGTCGGAAATGGTCTCCGAGTCATGGCGCAGCAGATCCAGATAGGTCGGGACCGGTCCGTCGGCGGTGGAGAGCGAGTCGACGTACAGGGTTCCGCCGAAGTCGGCGTCGGTGGCCTCGACGATCTGCTGCATCGGGGCATCGGAGACCGTGGATTCGCAGAACACCGCGGGGACCTGCTGGTCCTTCACGAATTCGATGGCCGCGGCGATCTGGCTGGGCCGGGCCTGCTGCTCGGCGTTGACCGCCCAGATGTACTGCTCGGTCAGTCCGGCGTCGCGGGCCAGGTAGGAGAAGGC
>JAKDMV010000089.1 GCA_030452125.1 Micrococcaceae bacterium | reverse complement strand
GCGGCAATACGCTGGGCGACGTCCTGTTCTGGTTCGGGCATGCCCTCAGCCTAGTCCGGACCGCCGGAGCACCTAAACTGGTGCCATGCGCATTGTGATCCTCGTATCCGGGACCGGTTCCAACCTCCAGGCAGTCATCGATGCCGTCGCGAGCGGGGAGCTGGACCTGGAGATCGCCGCGGTCGGCGCGGACCGCACCGGGACCGGAGGCGTGGCTCGGGCCGCGGCCGCAGGGATCGAGACCTTCGAGGTGCCGTTCAAGGAATACACCGACCGCGCGGCCTGGAACCACGAACTCACGCGCATCTGCCGGTCCCACGCCCCGGACTACGTGGTCTCCTCGGGGTTCATGCGCATCGTCGGCGAGGAATTCATCACCGCCTTCGACGGGACCTACCTCAACACCCACCCGGCCCTGCTGCCGGCCTTCCCCGGCGCCCACGGGGTCCGCGACGCCCTGGCCTACGGGGTGAAGGTCACCGGATGCACGGTGCATATCGCCGATGCCGGGGTCGATACCGGCCCCATCCTGGCCCAGCGCGCCGTGGAGGTCCACGAGGACGACACCGAGGACACCCTGCACGGGCGCATCAAGATCGCCGAACGGACCCTGCTCATCGAGACGCTGGCCTCCTTGGCCGACCGGCACACCGTCTAGGACCGTCCCGGGCCCAGGCCCGGGGGAGGAGCGGCCCCGCCACCTTCCCCGGTGGCGGGACCACGTGTCGGCCGGCTACTGGATCCCGGAGTCCGGGTCGGGTAGCCGGTGGATCAGTTCGGCGGTGACGGAGGCGACGCCGCCGATCGCTTCGAGTCCGGCCATCCGCTCCGCGGCGATGGTGCCGGTGATCATCGACAAGGCCGGCAGGACCCGCTCGACGATCATCCCCGCGGTGGCCAGTTGCCCGGCGACCTCGGCCGACCGGCCGGCGTAGGGCTCCGTCAGGGTGACCGTGACCCGTTGGCTCATGGGGAGGGAGCCTCCGGTGGTGCCGGGGCGGCCTCGTCGCCTTCGTCGCCGTCGCCCCCGGGGGCCGCCGGTTGCGGGGCCCTGACCAGTCCGGCGCCGACATCGGCGGAGGCGGCGTCCAGACGTTCGCAGCCCTGCACCAGTTCGGCCCAGAGCTCCCGGCCGCGCAGGCCGGTGGACGCGGCCAGGACGGCGGCGACCCCGGCGGCATGCGGGGTGGCCATGCTGGTGCCGCTGATCGTGTTGTAGCGCTGGGGCATGGGCCAGGAGGAATAGACCTCGACGCCGGGACCCGCCACATCGACCTGCCCGCCCTCGGTCGCCCCGGAGCGGGCGGAGAAATCGGCGATGGCCAGCTGCTGATCGACCGCCCCCACGGCCATGATGTAGGGGCTGTTCGCCGGGGTCCCGACGAATCCGGGGTTCCCCGCGGAGCGTTCGGCATTATTGCCGGCCGCCGCGATGATGAGCGTGCCACGGGCCAGGGCCCGCTTCCCGGCCGCCACATAGGGCGGGTGGACCTCGGCGACATCGGCGCCCAGCGACATCGAGATGACGGCGCAGCCCTGGGTGATGGCCCAGTCGATCCCGGCCAGGATCCCCGCGTCGCCGCCGGAACCGGAGGCGTCCAGGACCTTGCCGGCATAGATCTCCGAGGCATGGGCCACCCCGTATCCGGGGCCGGTCCCGGGGGCGCGCGGGCCGCAGGAGGTGCCGATGCAGTGGGTGCCGTGCCCGTGCCCGTCCTGGGCGTCCTCGCCGTCGACGAAGGATTCGGTCACGATGGTGCGGCCGGCGAAATCCGGATGGCCCGTATCGAAGCCGGTATCCAGCACGGCCACCTTGATGCCCTCGCCCGAGGCCTCGGAGGTCGCGGCTCCGGTGGCCTGCAGGCCCCAGGTGAATTCGGCGGTATCGGCAAAACCGTCGGCCGGTGCCGCCGGGGAGGAACCGGTGGCGTCGCGGGAGACGGCGTCGGGGGCGGCCTCGGAGCGGTGCCGGCCGGCCTGCCCCGGTTCCAGGACGTGGTGGATCAGTTCGGGGTAGTAGTGCAGGCCCCGCTGGGCTCCGGCCGAGCTGGTCCGCAGGGTCTCGAGTTGGGCGTCCTCCGCCGCGACGACGGCCATGCGCAGTTCCGCGAAGTAGGTTCCCTGCCCCTGCCGGGCCGCGGCGGACCGCTCCTCGGAGGTGGCCAGCGAGGCCAGGTCACGGGTGTCGGCCACCCGGGTCATGCCGCCGGCGGCCAGCAGGTCCAGCGGGTCCGGGTCATCGTCGTCGAACACCACGATGTAGCGGCCGGTGTGCTGCCCGGACGGACCGGAAAAACCTGGATCCAACATCCGTTGCCTCCATCGTTGCGACCGGGGAGTCGCCCCGTACCTCGGGGCCTGGCCCCCTTACGGTCAGTGTAGCTGCGCCCCGCGGGGGTGGGAATGGTCTGTGGGACCGGGCTTCAGCGCAGGTGGGTGCCGCGGGTTTCCGGGGCACGCAGCCCCATCCAGCCGACCGCGAGCAGGACCAGGGCGCCGGCGACGAGGAAGGAATTGGCCAGCCCGAACACCGGCCACAGCCAGGCGAAGAGCAGCGGCCCGAAGCCTGCCCCGAGGCGGCTGAAGGAGGAGGCCCAACCGAATCCCGAACCGCGGAGTTCGGTCGGATAGAGCTCGGAGACGTAGGTGTAGAGCACGGGGATCGCGATCTGGATGATGAACCCGAAGACCAGCAGCCAGGCCACGGCCACGGCGGGCTGGGACAGCGAGAGGGCGACGAGGACCAGGACGAGGGCGGCCAACGGGCCGGTGACGCCCAGGAGCCATTTACGGCCGACCCGTTCCACCAGCAGGGCAGCCAGCACCACGCCGGCCAATCCCACGGCCGCCATGCCCGCGGTGCTGAACAACGCCGCGGATTCACCCATCCCGGCGTCGAGGAGGATCGAAGGCATCCACGTCAGGGCCAGGTAGTAGACGAGCAGGACCGTCAGGAAGAGCGACCAGGCGATGGCCGTGATGCGCCAGTTGAAGGCCCAGACCCGTCGCAACTGGTCGAACCACGCCCCGGCGGAGAACCGCGGCACCGAGCTCGCCGAGGGCAGCGTATAGGGTTCCACGGCGGCCCCGGTGCGCCGGACCAGACCGTCGATGACCCTCGAAGCCTCACGCCGGCGGCCCGCCCGGACCAGGAACAGCGGGGACTCCGGGACCGAACGGCGGATCCAGAAGACCAGCAGGGCCGGCAGGACCATGACCAGCAGGATCAGCCTCCAGTTCCCGGTGCCGGCCTGGATCACCGCGGAGACGAAGAACGCGGCGGCGGCCCCGACGGGCCACCATCCGTCCATGGCGGTCAGGACCCTGCCGCGGTGCCGGGCGGGGGTGAATTCCCCGACCAGGGCATAGTCCACCGGGATGCACCCGCCCAGTCCCAGCCCGGCAAGGAAACGGCAGGCGGCAAAGAAGACGAAGTTCGGCGACAGGGCCCCGGCCACCGTGAAGAGGGAGAAGATCAGCAGGGTCCAGGTGAAGGCCTGGCGGCGGCCGATCCGGTCCGCGATGGTGCCCCAGAGGAAGGCGCCCAGGGCCATGCCGATCAGGTTCGCGGTCCCCAGCCAGGCCGCCGTCGTGCGCTCGAGCCCCCATTCCTGCATCACCAACGGGATGAGGGCGCCGTTGAGGGTGACATCCCAGGCGTCGAACATGAAGCCGAGCCCACCGATGATGAAGATCTTGCCTTGGACGCCCCAACGCCAGGGGAGTCGTTGGACGATGTCGTCGCCGGAGGCCAGGGTGCGGTACTCGTTCATGGGCAGGCAGGTCCTCTGGCGATGGTGCAGGTCGGGTGGGAGGCGGAGCTGTTCCGGTCCCGGCCGGACCGCCCGATCCCAGATTAGCCGGTGGGCCGCAACCGGGCCGGGCGACACGTCTGTCACCACGGTGGTGAAGGCCCTACAGTATGTGTGAACTACATCACCATAGGCGCTCCGCGGGGGTGCCCGAAGGGACGGACCGCCATGGCAGAAGACCCGGCCGGGAAACACGGCGAACTCGAGACGCCCAAGAAGTGGAAGGTCATTGGTCCCGGGCTCATCGTCGCCGCCACCGGCGTGGGGGCCGCCGATATGGTGGCCACCCTGGTGGCCGGCTCCAAATTTGGTTACGGGCTGTTGTGGGCGCTGGTCGTCGGCGTCATCCTGAAGATCGTGCTGGTGGAAGGAGCCGGACGCTTCTCGCTGGCCTCGGGCCAGACGATCTTCGAGGGGTGGCGCTCATTGGGCCGGTGGCCCGTCTGGTATTTCGGGCCCTACATCATCATCTGGGGGTTCATCTACGGGGCCTCGGCCATGGCCTCGACGGCGCTGCCGTTGGCCGCCCTGTTCCCTGCGGTGCCGCAGATCGTGTTCGCCCTGGGCACCGGGCTGGCCGGATTCCTGCTGGTGTGGTTCAACCGGTATGCGGTGTTCGAGAAGATCACCGCCGCGTTGGTCGGGCTGATGTTCATCACGATCGTCGGGCTGGCCATCATCGCGGTCCCCGACGTGCCGGCCATGCTCGCCGGGCTGGTTCCGCGCCTGCCGGAGGGGTCGGTGCTCTATACGCTCGCGCTCGCCGGCGGGGTCGGTGGCACGATCACCTTGGCCGCCTATGGCTATTGGCTGCGGGAGAAGGGCTGGGTGAAGCCCGGATGGATGCGGGTGATGCGGCTGGACAACACCATGGCCTACGTCATCACCGGGATCTTCGTGATCTCCATGATGATCGTCGGTGCCGAGGTCGTCGCGGCCGCAGGAGTGACCCTCGATGCCAAGGACAAGGGCCTGCTGGACCTCAGCGAGGTGCTCAAGGACAAATACGGGGACTTCATCGGTTCCGCGTTCCTGGTGGGCTTCTTCGCCGCGGCCTTCTCCTCGGTCATGGGCGTCTGGAACGGCGTCTCGCTGATGTTCGCCGATTTCTGGGGCAACATCCGCGGCAAGGGATCCGACCACCCCGATTCCCGGGCCCACGGCAAGTACTTCCGCTTCTACCTGCTCTGGCTGACCTTTCCCCCGATGCTCCTGCTGCTGATCGGCAAACCGATCGCCCTGGTGCTGGCCTACGGTGTCCTGGGGGCGATGTTCATGCCGTTCCTGGCCATCACGCTGCTGCCGCTGCTGAACACCGACCGGGTGCCGCGCGAATGGCGCAACCGGTGGCATACCAACACGGCCCTGGTGATCTGTGCGGTGCTGTTCATCTGGCTCGGCGTCTACAAGCTGGTCACCACGATCATGGATTTCTTCTAGGAACCGGGCCCTCCGGCGGCTCCATGGCCATGACTGCCGAAAAAGCAAGGCCTTATCAGCCGCGCCCGACGGGGGTAGGCTCTGGTCATGGGAGTGGATTGGACGGCTTTGGAAGAGGCAATCCGGCGATCGGCATTGCGACAGGCCCGGGACGTGATCGAGAATCACCCGGACCACGAGTTCTATGCGATCGCACTGTCGGGGGTCTCCACCGACCCGGCCGAGCCCATCGAACTACCGGTGCTGGCCTTGAACTCCGAACAGGCGTTGGACCGCGACGGGGACTCCGTGGAGGAGGACCTGGGGGTCGGCGACGAACCCGAGGAGACCGAAGAGGACGGCGACGGCCCCGACCCGCTGAACACCGGCCACGAGGACGACGGCGACGATGCGGAGGACACCGCCGAGGATTCGGCGGACGACGACGATTCCGACGGATTCGACGTCGACGGGGAACTGGCCCAGCTCGAAGCCGAAGGCGAAGCCGCGGAATCCGGGGCCAGCTACTACTCGTCCCGCTGGAACCCGCCGGAATGGCACTGGTGCTCGATGGAGCTCTTCGACGAATCCGCCGCCGTGCTGTGGCGCGAGGCGTTGACCCGGGTCGCCGAATCCTCCGGCTGGGAGGAAACGCTCCGGCGCTACTACGAATTGCTGCTCACCGTCGTCGAAGACCTGCGCGTGGAACTGGCCCACGGCCGCAATGCGGAGATCGTCGCCTATGTCGCCGATGACGACCACGCCGACGCCCTGCTGCGCAGGAGCCTGACCCCCGAGCAGCTCTCACGTCATTTCCCCGACCTCGTCTCCTGAAGCCCGGCTGCGGGCCGGTAGGGTTGTGAACGCCCCAACCGATGATTCCCGGGAGTTCCTTGTGAGCCAGACCGTCCTTGACCGTGTTCCTCTTCGCCGTGCACTGATTTCCGTCTACGACAAGACGGGGCTCGAAGACCTCGCCCGTGGCCTGCACGAGGCGGGGGTTTCCCTCGTCTCCACCGGCTCGACCGCGAAGAAGATCGCCGCCGCCGGGGTGCCGGTGACGGAGGTATCCGAGGTCACCGGCTTCCAGGAATGCCTCGACGGCCGGGTGAAGACCCTGCACCCGCGCGTGCATGCCGGGATCCTGGCGGACCGCCGCCTGCCCGAGCACATGGACCAGCTGACCGAGATGGGCATCGAACCCTTCGATCTGGTCGTGGTGAACCTCTACCCGTTCGTGGACACCGTCGCCTCCGGTGCCGGTCAGGACGAGGTCGTGGAACAGATCGACATCGGTGGCCCCTCGATGGTCCGCGCCGCCGCGAAGAACCACCCTTCCGTGGCCGTGGTCGTGGATCCAACCAGCTACGGCGACGTCGTGTCGGCAGCCCGGGGCGGAGGCTTCGACCTGAAGACCCGCCGCCGGCTGGCCTCACTGGCCTTTGCCCATACCGCCGCCTACGACAACGCCGTCGCCAGCTGGACGGCAGCCCAGTTCGGCGATGACGAAGCCCCCGCCAAGTTCCCTCCCTACGCCGGGCTCGCGCTCGAACGCTCGGAGGGCCTGCGCTACGGGGAGAACCCGCACCAGGCCGCCGCACTCTATGTCGATACGGCAGCCCCCGCCGGCATCGCCCAGGCCGACCAGCTGCATGGCAAGGCCATGAGCTACAACAACTTCACCGACGCCGACGCCGCCCTGCGCGCGGCCTTCGACTTCGCCGAGCCGGCCGTGGCAGTCGTCAAGCATGCCAACCCCTGCGGTGTCGCCGTGGCCTCGGGCCACGCCGCGGACCCGATCGCCGATGCGCACCGCAAGGCCCACGCCTGCGACCCGGTCTCCGCCTACGGCGGAGTCATCGCCGCCAACCGGACCGTCACGGCGGGCATGGCCCAAACCATCAGGTCCATCTTCACCGAGGTCGTCATCGCCCCCGGCTTCGAGCCCGAGGCGTTGGAGATCCTCACGGCGAAGAAGAACATCCGCCTGCTGCAGCTGCCGGCCGGTTACGAACGCGATGGCGTCGAGTACAAGCAGATTTCCGGTGGCATGCTCCTGCAGGCTTCGGACCGGATCGATGCCGCCGGCGACGACCCGGCGAACTGGACGCTGGCCGCCGGCAGTGCCGCCGATGAGGCCACGCTGGCGGATCTGAACTTCGCCTGGCGGGCCATTCGTGCCGCCAAGTCCAATGCCATCCTGCTCGCCAGCGGCGGGGCCACCGTCGGGGTCGGCATGGGCCAGGTCAACCGGGTGGACTCCTGCAAACTGGCTGTCGAACGCGCCAACACGCTGGGGGTGGCCGTCGAATCCGACGTCGATGCCGCCGGCGGTGCGTCGGGAGTGGCAGCAGGAGCCCCCTCACCCGAGCGGGCCCGCGGGGCGGTCGCCGCCTCCGACGCCTTCTTCCCCTTCGCCGATGGGCTGCAGATCCTGCTCGATGCCGGGGTCAAGGCAGTGGTGCACCCCGGTGGGTCGATTCGAGACGAGGAAGTCGTCGCCGCGGCCAACGCCGCGGGGATCACCATGTACTTCACCGGGGCGCGACACTTCTTCCACTAGGAAGCGCGGCGATACCGCCGCCGGAACCCCCAGCGGCCGGTCCCCTCGAGCCAGGGGCCCGGCCGCTGCCGTATCCGGGGCGGGAGCGGCCGGGAAGTCATCCTCGGTGGGGATGACCCGTCCGCCCCGGAGTCGTACGCTGAAATGAACGCAGACCCGAAGGGGGCCTCATGTTCAGCATCATTGCCGCAGGTACAGCAACAGCAGCAGCGAGCGGAAACGGTTCGGGGAACCTCGTCGTCGGACTGGTGGTGGGGGCCGTCATCGTCCTGGGCGCCGCCGGATGGTTCCTGCGGCGCTACCTGGTGGCCCGCCGCCCGGCAGCCAGCCGGGAAGAACACGAAAGGCTCCGTGAAATGAACGGGGTGCGCCCCGAACAGAAGGTCGTCAACGACCAGACGACCGTGCGGCCGGTCCGCCGCGGGGGCATCTAGCCCGGTCCGGAAGGACCGGCGCAACAACAGCTGGGGGGAACATGCTCATCACCATCACCGGTGGCCTGTTGGCTGCTGCCGAAACCAGCGGAGATGATTCAAGCAATCTGGCCCTGGGCCTGCTGATCGGGGCCGTGGGCCTGGTCGGCGGCGTCTGGTGGATCGTGTACCGTTTCCGGGCCGCCCGGCGGCCGGCCGCCAGCCGGGCCGAGCATGAGATGCTCCGGGAGATCACCGCGGAGCGGCCGGAGCAAAGAGCCGTCCAGCGGGTGCGCCCCCGGGTCCGCCTGCGCCGGAGCGGATTCTAGTTCCGGGCCGTCAACACCTGGTGTGCCAGGGCCGAATCCGCGGGTAGGAACGGGAGCAGGGCCGCGCCCTGAAGCGAGGTGGCCGCGGGCTCACGCACCTGCAGATGCGGCCAGAGCGCCGCCAGCCGGGAGATGAGTTGGCTGCGGACGCGTTCCCCGCGCAGCACCCCACCGAGGAAGCAGACGGCCGGGGCCTCGGCCCGGTCCTGCCCCACCCGGCGCAACCCGGTGGAGACGGCCAGGGCCAGTTCCCGGGCCGCGTCATCACAGATCCGGCGGGACACTTCGTCGGTCGCGGCGAGCCGGGCCACCGTGGCGGCATAGGAGGCGGTGCGGCTGACGCGGTCCGGATCGCGTTGGAGTTCGACGTAGGCCTGGGCCAGATCGGGGAAATCGGCGCGCACCACCTCGGTCAGGGTGGTGGCGGGGCCGCGACCGTCGAAGTCGCGCATCACCGCGTCCAGGGCCGCCCGGCCCATCCAGTAGCCGCTGCCGGCGTCGCCCATGATGTAGCCCCAGCCGTCGATGCGCACCACCTCCGTGGCGCCCACGGCCAGGGTGACCGCGCCGGTCCCGGAGGCGATCACGGCGCCGGGGGAGTCACCCAGTGCCCCCAGGTATGAACTGACCGAATCGTGGGTGATGTGTACCGAGTGAACGCCGTAGCCGGTGGTGGCAGCCAACAGTGCCGGTGCCAGCCCCTCGCCGTCGGTCAGTCCCGACAGTCCCGCGGAGACGGTCCTGAAATCGTGGCCGGCCGCCTCGCGGGCCCGGGCGACGACGTCGGCGATCTGGCCGGCCAGCGGCCGGTCGGTGAGGATGCCCCGGAATTCAAGGACCTCGACGTCGGGGGAGGCGGTGCCATCGTCCTGGAGCACCTGGGCGCGGATGCCCGTTTGCCCGCCATCGATCGCCAAGGCCATTTCGGGCATGGGAGCCGTCCTTTGTTCGGTGGTGCCTCGGAGGGGACCCGGGGCCCGGACCATCATACCGATCCGTTGTGAGGTCGGACACGGTGCGGTCGCGGGAACCGCGGAATGTGGCGCATCCCACAACTAGTGGCCTGGGGCAACGGGATATGGTGGCGGTGACGGACGCCATGGCGGGCCGTCGGCACCGACCAACACCACTTCTGGAGTCATCGCATATGAAGTTCCCCCACGTCCTGGGCGCCGGAATCGCCGTCGCCGCTGCTTCCCTGGCCCTGGCCGGCTGTTCCGCCGGTGAACCGGCCGCCGATTCGTCCTCCTCCGCCTCCTCGGCCGAGGCGGCGATCGCCGCCCCGGAGACCAACGACCAGATGAAGGCCGAAGGGGCCGACGGGCTGTCGGCGACCACGTACTACTACTACGAGGCCATGTCCTACGCACTGCAGACGGGCCAGACCGATGACATGCTCGCGGTCACCGAGGACTGCACCGAATGCGAGGACGCCGCCGGGGCCATTGCCCGGGTGTACGACGACGAAGGCAGCATCGAGGGTGGGCAGCCCAAGCCGCAGGACGTGGTTGCGGTGGGCGAGGTCGACCAGGACGGCCAGCTGAGCGCCGTCGTGCCCTACATGGAGGATGCGAAGAAGGTCCTGGACAAGGACGGCGAGGTCGTGGAGGAAACCGAGTGGGATGCCGAGGGCACCACCTACACGGTGACCGGAAAATACGACGACGGTGCCTGGAAGATCACCGCGCTGAAGCACACCCCGGATGCGAGTGCCCCCGAGGACGAGTAGCCCCCGGGAATAGGGGCCCACGGGCCCTCTCGGGTAAGTTGGATACGTTGAGATCATCACGTTGATCTCCCCAAACCGTTGACCTTCAGGGAGATGCCTCACCCATGGCAAAGATTATCTACACCCACACCGACGAAGCGCCGATGCTGGCCACCTATTCCTTCCTGCCCATCGTCGAAGCCTTCGCCTCGACCGCCGGCGTCGAATTCGAGACCCGCGATATTTCGCTGGCCGGCCGCATCATCGCCCTCTTCGGTGACTTCCTGAGCGAGGACCAGCGCCAGAACGATGCGCTGGCCGAACTCGGCGCCCTGGCCCGGAAGCCCGAAGCGAACATCATCAAGCTGCCGAACATCAGTGCCTCCATGCCGCAGCTCAAGGCGGCCATCGCCGAACTGCAGTCGCAGGGCTACGCACTGCCGGACTACCCGAACAACCCGGCCTCCGACGAGGAAACGGACATCCGTTCACGCTACGACCGCATCAAGGGCTCCGCCGTGAACCCGGTGTTGCGCGAAGGCAACTCGGACCGCCGGGCCCCGCTGTCGGTGAAGAACTACGCCCGCAAGTACCCGCACTCCATGGGTGCCTGGTCCGCGGATTCGAAGACCAACGTCGCCACCATGGCCGACGGGGACTTCCGCGCCAACGAGAAGTCGGTCGTCATGGACTCCGATGACCGGATCGAGATCCGCTTCATCGCCCAGGACGGGACCGTCAAGGTCCTGAAGAAGGCCTTCGACGTGCTCAAGGGCGAGGTCATCGACGGAACCTTCATGTCCGCCGCGCAGCTCGACGCGTTCCTGGCCGACCAGGTCGCCCGTGCCAAGAAGGAAGGGGTGCTCTTCTCCGCCCACCTGAAGGCGACCATGATGAAGATCTCCGACCCCATCATCTTCGGCCACGTGGTCAAGGCGTTCTTCCCCGACCTCTTCGCCACCTATGGCGAGGACCTCGAAGCGGCCGGACTGAGCCCCAACCACGGCCTGGCCGCCATCCTCGGCGGACTCGAGGACCTCTCCGAAGAGGTGCGCGACGGGGTCAAGACCGCCATCGAGGACGGCCTGGCCAACGGGCCGGGCATCGCGATGGTCGATTCGACCAAGGGCATCACCAACCTGCACGTGCCCTCGGATGTCATCGTCGACGCCTCCATGCCGGCGATGATCCGCACCTCGGGCCACATGTGGGGCGCGGACGACGGCGAACACGACACCCTGGCCGTGCTGCCGGACAGCTCTTATGCCGGGGTCTACCAGGCCGTCGTCGAGGACTGCCGCGCCCACGGCGCCTACGACCCGACCACCATGGGCACCGTCCCCAACGTCGGGCTGATGGCCCAGGCCGCCGAGGAATACGGCAGCCACGACAAGACGTTCGAGATCGCCGGAGCAGGCACCGTGCAGATCGTGGATTCCGCCGACCGGGTCCTCATCGAGCACCAGGTCGAGCAGGGCGATATCTGGCGTGCCTGCCAGACCAAGGACACCCCGATCCGCGATTGGGTCAAGCTCGCCGTCACCCGGGCCCGCACCTCCGGGATGCCGGCGATCTTCTGGCTCGACGAGACCCGCGCCCACGACCGCAACCTGATCGCCAAGGTCACCGAGTACCTGGCCGATCACGACACCGAGGGCCTGTCGCTGCAGATCATGGACCCCGTGGAGGCGACCACCTACACGCTGGAGCGCCTGCGTCGCGGCGAGGACACCATCTCGGTGTCCGGCAACGTGCTGCGCGACTACCTGACCGATCTCTTCCCGATCCTCGAGCTGGGCACCAGTGCCAAGATGCTGTCGGTGGTCCCGCTGATCAACGGGGGCGGCCTCTTCGAGACCGGCGCCGGCGGTTCCGCGCCGAAGCACGTGGTGCAACTGCTGCAGGAAAACCACCTGCGCTGGGATTCGCTGGGTGAATTCCTGGCCCTGGCCGAATCCTTCGCCCACCTGTCCAGTTCCACGTCGAACGCCCGCGCCCAGGTGCTGGCCGACACCCTCGACGCCGCCACCGGCACGTTCCTGCTCGAGGACAAGTCGCCCAAGCGTAAGGTCGGGGAGCTCGACAACCGGGGCAGCCACTTCTACCTGGCCATGTACTGGGCCCAGGAGCTGGCCCGTCAGGAAGAGGATGTCGAGCTGGCCGCCGCCTTTGCCGAGGTGGCAAAGGACTTCGTGAGCCACGAGGACGACATCAACGCCGAACTGCTCGGGGTCCAGGGTTCAGCCGTGGAGCTGGGCGGCTACTACCGTCCCTCCGACGAGTTGGCCCAGGCGGCCATGCGCCCCTCGGCCACGCTGAACCGCGTCCTGCAGTCCCTGGTCTCCAAGCTGGGCTAGGGCCTCGGCCACCGCTGCGGCGGCAGGACCACGACGGCGCGTGGCCCGATGACGGGAAGACGGGCCCGCCCCCCCGGGGGGGGGGGGGGGGGGGGGGGGCCGGGGCCCCCCCCCCGCGGGGGGGCGCGCGGGG
>JAKDMV010000088.1 GCA_030452125.1 Micrococcaceae bacterium | reverse complement strand
TGATCAACTCCCCGAGCCCGGTGCCCATGGCTAGGGTGCTTCGGGCCGGTTGAGGACCGGGAAGTTCACCGACCGGGCGATGAAGCACAACCGGTGGGCCTTCTCATGCAGCGTGTCGGCCAGGTCCCGCTGGGACTCATCGGCCAGAACGATGCGCGGCCGGAGCAGGACCTGGGTGAATTCGCCGCTGCCGTCACGGTTCAGGCGCAGCGTCCCGGTGGCGGCGTCCGTGTATCCGGTCACCGCCACCGAATGTTTCACCGCCACATGGAAGTAGGACAACATATGGCATTGGGCCAGGGCGCCGAGCAGCAGTTGTTCGGGGTTCCACCGATCGGGGTCACCGTGGAAGGTGGGATCGGCGGTGCCGGGAAGATCCGGCAGACCGTCCACCCGCAGGAGATGTTCCCTGCCGTAATCGCGATGGCCGGTGGTCCCGGTCCCGCGATTTCCCGTCCACTGGACATCGACCTGGTACTGATGCAGATACGGATCCATGGCACCACTGTAGGCCCGAATTCCCGGGCGATTAACGTCCCGGGTCCCGGGGGCGGGGGGGGCCCGGGCCCCGGGGGTACATGGCAAAACCACTACGGGGCCCAGCCCACCACCGCCCGGGCGGCCAGGGCCCGGACCATCGCATCGCGGCTTTCCACCAGCATCCGGCGCAGTGCAGGGCTGCCGGTGCCCAGCTGCTCCAGGAAGGCATCGGTGGCTTCCAGCGTGGCCTCGCTGGTCTGGGCCATCGGGAACAACCCGACGATGATCTGTTGGGCGATCTCCCAGCTCTTGGACTCCCAGACCCCCTGGATGGTCTGGAAGTACTTCTCCACGAACGGTTCCAGCAGGGCGGGATCATGGGCCCGCTTGAAACCGGTGATCGCCGAGCGCTGATGGGTGTTGGACAGCTCTCCGCCATCGATGATGGCCTCCCAGGTGGCCAGCTTCGAGGCGGCCGTCGGGATGGCGGCCCGCGCCACTTCGGCGGCCAACCGCCCGTTGGCCGTGTCGTCGGCGGCGAGTTCTGCCGCGATGTCCGCGGCGGCGGCCCGCCCACCGGCGACCAGCGCGGTCAGCAGGTGCCAGCGCAGATCGGCGTCGACCTGCAGTCCGTCGAGCTTCTGTTCGCCGGTGAACAAGGCCGCGACCGTGTCCAGCTGGTCGGCGGTGTGCGACCGGGAGGCGAAGGCCTTCACGAACTGCAGCTGCTTATCCGAACCGGATTCGGCCTCGCGGGCCAGCACCCACAGCCGGTCGGCAGCCTGGTCGCCGATCCGCTCGCGGTCCTCCTCGCGTACGTAGTAGTCCAGGACCGTGTTCAGCTGGCCCAGGATGACCAGGACCACCGAGGAATCGGACTCGTGGCCGATGTTGCGCAGCACCAGCTCAACGAATTCACGCGCCGGGGTCTCGGCGTCGCGGGCGGCGTCCCAGGCCGAACCCCAGACCAGGGTCCTGGGCAGGGAATCCTCGAAGTCCTTCAGGTGCTTCATCGCGACCTGCAGCGAGGCGGGGTCCAGACGGATCTTGGCATAGGCCAGATCGTCGTCGTTGACCAGCACCAGGTCCGGGCGCTTCCTGCCCACGAGGGCCTCGACGTCGGTGCGTTCCCCGGCCACATCGAGTTCCTGGCGGTGGGTGCGCACCAGCTGGCCGGCGTCGTTCAGGTCGTAGAATCCCACCGCGGCCCGGTGGGGGCGGATGGTGGGGTGGGACTCGGTGGCCGATTGCACGACGGCGAAGGACGTGATGGTGCCGTCGTCGTCGGTGGCGATCTCGGCTTCAAGCTTGTTGACCCCTGCCGTTTCGAGCCATAGGCGGGTCCATTCGGAGAGGTCGCGGCCGCTGGAGGCCTCGAGTTCGCGCATCAGGTCGGCCAGCTCGGTGTTGGAGTAGGCGTGCTTGGCGAAGTATTCGCGCACCCCCGCCATGAACTCCTGCTGGCCGACCCAGGCCACCAGCTGGCGCAGTACGGAGGCGCCCTTGGCGTAGGTGATCCCGTCGAAGTTGACCTGCACGTCCTGCAGGTCGTTGATGTCGGCCTTGATCGGGTGGGTGGAGGGCAACTGGTCCTGTCGGTAGGCCCAGGACTTCTCCATCGAGGAGAAGGTGGTCCAGGCCTGGCTGAACTCGGTGTTCTCCGCAGCGGCCAGGGCCGACATGAATTCCGCGAAGGACTCGTTGAGCCACAAGTCGTTCCACCAGCGCATGGTCACCAGGTCCCCGAACCACATATGGGCCAGTTCGTGCAGGATGGTGATCGCCCGGCGTTCGACCATGGCATCGGTGGGACGGGACCTGAAGACGTAGGACTCCAGGAACGTGACGGCCCCGGCGTTTTCCATGGCCCCGGCGTTGAACTCCGGGACGAAGAGCTGATCGTACTTCTCGAACGGGTACGGGGTGCCGAACTGCTCCTCGTAGAACTCGAAGCCCTGGCGGGTCAGGGTGAAGATGTTCTCCGCATCCAGGTGTTCCATGATCGACTTGCGGGCGAAGACGCCCAACGGGATGGTCCGCCCGTCGGAACTGGTCAATTCGCTGCGCACCGCCTCATAGGGCCCGGCGATCAGCGCGGTGATGTAGGACGAGATCCGTGCGGTGGGGGAGAAGGCCCAGGTGGCTTTCCCGTCCCCGGCGGGCGAGGGCGTGGGGGTGGGGGAGTTGGAGATGAGGTCCCAGTAGTCGGGGGCGGTGACGGTGAAGGAGAACGCCGCCTTCAGGTCGGGCTGCTCGAAGACGGCGAACATGCGCCGGGCGTCGGGTACCTCGAACTGCGAGTACAGGTAGACCTCGTCGTCGACCGGGTCCACGAAACGGTGCAGGCCCTCACCGGTGTTCATGTACAGGGCATCGGCGACGATGCGCAGCTCATTGCGTGCGGCCAGACCGGGCAACTGGATGCGGACGCCGTCGCTGACCGTCCCCGGATCCAGCTCCACCCCGTTGAGCGTGACCGAGTGGACGGTGTCGGTGACCGCATCGATGAACGTGTCGGCCCCGGCGGTCGCCTCGAAGTTCACGGTCGTGGTGGACCCGAACACCTTCTCGCCCCGGGTGAGATCCAGTTCGATGTCGTAGCTCTCGACGGTGACCAATCCGGCGCGTTCGCGCGCTTCGTCGCGGGTGAGATTCAATCCTGGCACGGTGATGCCTCCCTGTTTGTCTTTCGCGGTTGATGGCGGTCCAGAGAGCGCGGATATCTGAAGCGATTCCTGAACATTACGGTTATTGTCTCACTTAATGGGCGGGATGGCGCTACCTGGGGCCATCCGACCCGGCCAGGGGCGCCGGGGCCCATGTCCGCGCCGGGGACGGGCCGGATAGGATCGGTGGACGGGATCCGTCCCGCATCCCCCCGCGTCGATGACCAGGAGAAGCACCGTGAACCAGACCCATGTCTACGTTGGCTGCGCCAAGGCCGGAACCGTCGAGACCTTCGCCTTCGATCCCGGGGCAGGAACCTTCGGCCCCGCCGGTGGGCCGGTGCCCGTGGACGGGGTGCGGTCACTGGCCTCCAATCGGGAACTCGGGCTGCTCTACGCCGGGGCCTCCAGCAAGCCCCCCAGGCTCACCGCGCTGCGCATCGATTCCTCCACCGGCCGGCTCGGCGAGACCGCGAGCGTGCAGTTGGCGGACAACACGGCCTACATCAGCCTCGATGCCGACGGACGGACGGTCCGCAGTGCCTCCTACCACCAGGACGCGGTGAACTCCGTGGCGCTGGACGACCAGGGGCTTCCGGTCGGTGACGCGGTCCAGGCACCCAGCCCGGGGGAGAAGGCCCATAGCGTGCGGGCATCCCCCGACGGCCGCTACGTCTACGCGGCCTCCCTGGGCAGCGACCGGGTCGTCTGGTATGCGGTGGCGCCGGGGGAACTGACACTGGTCGGTTCCGTCGAGGCCCCCACCGGCTCCGGCCCACGCCACCTGCTCTTCAACGCGGATGCCTCGCGGGTCTATGTCATCCACGAGATGTCCGGGGAGGTCGCCGTCCATGAGCGGGACGCTGTCTCCGGGGCCCTGACCGAGATCCAACGCATCGACTCCGTCCCGGCCTCCCTGGGCCTGATCCCGGGCTTCGCCCGCCACCCCGGTGGCCCGGTGCCCGGCCCCGACGCCATCTGGTGCGCCGATATCCGCATCGGGGGACGGGGCAGGTTCCTGTTCACCACCGAGCGGTCGACCTCGACGATCTCCACCTTCTCCATCGACCCGGACACCGGCATGTTGGACTACCTGCGCACCACCGACACCGAGCAGCAGCCCCGCGGGGCCGGCGTGGATGCCGGCGGGGACCACCTGCTGGTCTGCGGGGAACTCTCGGGCCACCTCAGTGCCTATGGGATTTCCGCCCAGGACGGCACGCTCACCGCGACCGACCGGGTGGCCACGGGAGCAGGCCCGCTGTGGATCGAGGTCGTCGCCCCCTTGTAAGGTGGGAAATGTTCCCCTGCCACGGATGACCCGAAGGACACCATGCGCGTTCATATTGCCACCGACCATGCCGGACTCGAGCTCAGTGCCCACCTCGTGGCGCATCTGCGCAGTGCCGGCCACGACGTCGTGGACCACGGCCCGACCTCCTACGACGCCGAGGACGACTACCCGGGATTCTGCATCAACGCCGCCGAAGCGGTCGCCGCCGAACGGGCCCGCGGGCTGGATTCGTTGGGGATCGTGCTGGGCGGTTCGGGCAACGGCGAACAGATCGCCGCCAACAAGGTCAAGGGCATCCGGGCCGCATTGGCCTGGAACCTGGACACCGCCCGGTTGGCCCGCCAGCACAACGACGCCAATATCGTCGCCGTCGGCGGCCGCCAGCACAGCCTGGAGGAGGCCACCGGACTGATCGATGCGTTCCTGGCCGAACCATTCAGCGAGGACGAACGCCATATCCGGCGGATCCAGCAGATCGGTGCCTACGAAACCACCGGCCAGCTGGAGCACTAGGGGTGCCCGAGGGGCACTCCGTCCACCGGCTGGCCCGCCAGCTGGACGACGTCTTCGCCGGACAGGTGCTACAGGTCTCCAGCCCGCAGGGACGGTTCGCCGCCGGGGCTGCACTGTTGGACGGCCATGAACTCCTGGAGGCCACGGCCCACGGCAAGCAGCTCTTCGCCCGGTTCTCCGGCGAACGGATCCTGCGGGTGCACCTGGGCCTCTACGGGGCCTTCGGCTTCGGAGGGGACCAGACGTTCCGGGGTGCCTCAAGCATCGGGGCACCCCGGAGGATCGGCGAAAAGGAAGCGTACGACGACGAGGCTCCCGCCGCCTACGACGGCCCTCCCGCCCCGGTGGGCCAGGTCAGGATGCGCCTGGTCTCCGCCCACGGCTGGGCCGACCTGCGGGGGCCCTCGGTCTGCGAGGTCCTGACCATCCCGGAGGCCGAAGCGGTTCGGTGGCGCCTGGGACCTGACCCGTTGGGGGCTGATACCGCTGCGGGGGAAGAGGAATTCGTTGGCCGGATCGGGGCCACGGGCACCGTCATCGCCGCGGCCTTGATGAACCAGTCGCTGATCGCCGGGGTCGGGAACATCTACCGGGCCGAAGCACTGTTCAGGGCCGGACTGGATCCATGGATGCGCGGCCGCGATGTCCCGGTTCCGGCCCTGCGTGCGCTGTGGGCCGATATCTGCGCGATGATGGCCGATGGGGTCAGGGATGGCCGCATCATCACCACCCGGGTCCGGGACCGCAGCGATCCCGAGGCCCCGGTCTGGCCCGATCATGCCTATTACACCTACCAGCGCCAGGGTCGGCCATGCCTGATCTGCGGCACCCCGATCGGGCTGGCCGAACTGGCGGCACGCAAGCTCTACTGGTGCCCCGGCTGCCAAGCCCCGACCCGTCGGGTGCCCTGATCCGGCCGGAGGATCGCGGCTTCAGCCGGCCGTGAGCTGTTCAAAGGAGGCGATCAGTGCCTCGAATCCCGGATCGTCCTGGGCCCGGTGCCCGCTGCCGGGCAGGATCCGGTGCCCGGCCCCCTGCCGGGCCAGGACCTCGGCGACGGCCTCGTAATGCTCGTTCCACCCACCGCTGAGCACCAGGGTGGGTAGCGCCTCGATCAGGTCCGGGCTGATGTCGTGTCCCCACGGTGGTGGAAGGGTGCTGAACCGACGGGCGTGGGGCTCGTCCTGCGGCCAATCCGCTGCCAGTGCGGGCCCGCCGAACAGCCGGGGCTTCACTAGCGCCCAATAGCCGAAGAGATCGCCCTCGGCGGCCTTTTTCCGGGCCCGGGTCATGACCGCGATGTGCTCTTCCACGGATGCGGTGCCACGGATGAGGTCGAAGAGCGCCGGTTCGACCAGGACCAGCCGCGCCGGACGCAGTGTCCCGGCGGCGATGGCCAGCAAGGTCGGAGCGGCCCCCAACGAATGGGCGATGACCGTGCCGGGCTCCGTTGTCCTCAGCTGTCCCAGAAGGGTGGCCCGCTGCTCCACGGGTGAGTCCGGGGCGAAGGAGACGTACAGTCCCTCGTCATCGGTGGACTTCGGCCAGGCGGCCCTGCCGGTGCGGTTGGCCCCGGGAACGTAGATGCGCATGGCCGGACACTAGCACCCGGTTCCGCGCCCCTTAACGACGAAGGGCCGCCCTGGGGCGGCCCGACGCATGCGGAGGGGATGACGGGAATCGAACCCGCGTCATCAGTTTGGAAGACTGAGGCTTTACCATTAAGCTACATCCCCGCAAAGACGGGCCTTGCGGCCCGTTGCTTGGACCACATTAGCAGTGGGTCCGGAGCACGGCAAAATTGACGCCGGTCCCCGGGCGGCGCATGCTCGAAAGGTCGGGATCCGACGTCGTGACGAGGCCCCGGACGGCGGGGCATGGGGGTGGAAATTGGGCGGACCCAGGAAAGTGCCGGATCTTCGGATCCTGCGGGGACTCAGCGAGCTGGGAGTGACCATCGAGCAGATCGCCGAGCGCTACGGGGTCACTGCGGCCGGCGTCCAGCGGGCCCTGGACCGGGGCCAGGCCCCCGCGGGACGGCCTTCCTACCGCGACATCCTGCCCTGGACCGTGGAGTCCGAGCATCATCGCAGCGCCGTGATGGCCCATATCCGGGTCCTGCTGCGCCAGCGGGCAGGCCGGGACGTTCCCGATGAGCAGGTCCACGCCCTGCACGCCTGGCTGGATTGGTTGCAGCGTCGGGGACTGGTGCTGAACTACCATCCGGAGGCCCCACCGAATCGTGCATCCGCGGTGGGCGGGTTCTACTACATGGACCGTTTGCCCAGTGACGAATGGATCATTCGGCAACCGGTCTCGCAGATCGCCGACGACCAGTAGGGACGGGCCCGCGCCATGGTGGGCCCCGGAGCTTGTCAGCAATTAGTTGTTCCGCGTCGATTCTGCGTAAACTAGCCTCTGCACCAATCGGGGTGTAGCTCAGCTTGGTAGAGCGCGCGCTTTGGGAGCGTGAGGTCGCAGGTTCAACTCCTGTCACCCCGACTCTGAACCTTCAGCCCCGTCAGCTCCACATCGGGGACGAGTGTGCAGTGTCTTTATAGCCCAGATCATTCAGGAGAGCTACGTAGTGAAGAGCGCCGTCGAAAACCTCACGCCCACCCGGGTCAAGCTCAATGTCGAGGTTCCCCTCACCGAATTGCAGCCGAACATCGACGCGGCCTACAAGTCCATCGCGGAGCAGATCAATGTTCCCGGCTTCCGCAAGGGCAAGGTCCCGAACCGCCTGATCGACCAGCGTGTCGGCCGCGGCTATGTGCTGGAGACGGCCATCAATGAAGGGCTCAACGAGTTCTACCAGGAAGCGGTCCGCGAGACGGAGATCGTCCCGCTGTCCCGCCCCGAGGTCGAGATCACCGAGGTCCCGGAGCCGACGGCCACCGAGGGCAACCTGGTCTTCGATGTCCAGGTGGACATCCGCCCGAAGATCGAGCTGCCGGAGTACACCGGCCTGGAGGTCCAGGTCGACGCCGTCGAGGCCACCGACGCCGACGTCGAGACCGCCATGGACGAACTGCGCGGCCGCTTCGGCACGCTGAAGAACGTCGAGCGCCCCGCCGCCGACCAGGACTTCATCACCTTGGACCTCACCGCCACGGTGGAGGACACGGAGGTCGACGCCGCCACCGATCTGTCCTACCAGGTGGGTTCCGGCACCATGCTTGAAGGCCTCGACGAGGCCGTCACCGGCCTGTCCGCCGACGAGGATGCCACGTTCGAGACCAAGCTCGCCGGCGGCGAGCATGCCGGGGAGACCGCCCAGGTCAAGGTCATCGTCAAGGCCGTCAAGGAGCGCGAACTCCCGACCGCCGATGACGAGTTCGCCCAGCTGGCCTCCGAGTTCGACACCATCGGCGAACTCCGCGAGGACCTGACCCAGAAGGCCGCCGAGTCCAAGCTCGTCGACCAGGGGGTCCAGGCCCGCGACAAGGTCATGGACAAGCTGACCGAGCTGGTCAGCGTGCCGGTTCCCGAGTCGGTCATCGACGAGCAGGTCGAGCAGCACTTCGCCCAGGGCAACGAGAACCCCGGCGAAGAGCACGACACCGCCGAGCACCGCGCCGAGGTCAAGACCAACACCGAGCGGGCGTTCCAGAACGAGGTCATCCTCGACGAGATCGCCGAAAAGGAAGAGGTCGGTGTCGAGCAGTCCGAGCTCATCGACTACATCGTCCAGAGCTCCAGCCAGTACGGCATGGACCCGAACCAGTTCGCCCAGATGCTCGACAGTGCCGGCCAGGTGCCGATGATGATCGGTGAGGTCCGCCGCCGCAAGGCACTGGCCAAGGTCCTGGAACTGGCCAAGGTCACCGATACCGACGGCAAGGACGTTGACCTGACCGACTTCGTCCGCCCGGCCGGCGAAGAGGACGAGTCCTCGGCGTCCTCCGGATCCTCGGCCTCCTCCGCTTCGGCGGAATCGGCCGAGTAGCCACACGAAACCACGGCAACCCTTCCCGGTTGCACCGGCGGGACCGTCTCATGCAGGCGGCCCCGCCGTCGTTTTTTAAGCCGAAGGCACCTGCAGTTAAGCCACGGGCGATGGGCCCCCGCCGGGGGTATGCGCCATCAGCGAACAGCGAATGATCGCGGGCGCGGCGCGTGTTGTGACTGCAGTAGTGTCAAGGAAAGCAAGCGCTACCGTACGTGGCCGGAAGAGCCACGTCGCATGGCACCCATGGAGAGGTATTCGAAAATGACGACGGAATCCCACACCCCGAAGATGGCCTCGGTCGATGCAGCCAGTCGCGAGGACTACATCTACAACCGACTCCTGAAGGAGCGCATCATCTGGCTCGGCACGGAGGTGAGCGACGAGTCGGCCAATGCCATCTCCTCCCAGTTGCTGCTGCTCTCCGCGGAGGACCCGGATAAGGACATCTTCCTGTACATCAACTCACCGGGTGGTTCCATCACCGCCGGCATGGCGATCTTCGACACGATGAACTACATCCCGAACGACGTCGTGACCGTGGCCACCGGGCTGGCCGCCTCGATGGGGCAGTTCCTGCTCTCTTCGGGCACCAAGGGCAAGCGCTACGCGACCCCGAACGCACGGATCCTGATGCACCAGCCCTCCGGCGGCATCGGCGGCACGGCCTCCGATATCCGGATCCAGGCCGAACTGATCCTGCACATGAAGAAGGTCATGTCCGAGCTCACCGCCGAACAGACCGGACAGACGCTGGAAACGATCCTCAAGGACAACGACCGCGATAAGTGGTTCACGGCCCCCGAGGCCCTAGAGTACGGCTTCTTCGACCACATCGCCGTGAACTCCGTGACGGTCTCCGGCGGCGGCGGAGTCAAGAACTAGCCACCCAGCCGACGAGCATCCCCACAGACCCCCCAGGAGAAGAACATGAATTACACCGGCAACGAAGGCACCGCTGGCGAAATGCCGTCCGCCCGCTACATCCTCCCTTCATTCGAAGAACGCACCCCCTACGGCTTCAAGCGCCAGGACCCCTACGCCAAGCTGTTCGAGGACCGCATCGTCTTCCTCGGCACCCAGGTCGATGACGCATCGGCCGACGACGTGATGGCCCAGCTGCTGGTCCTGGAGTCCATGGACCCCGAGCGTGACATCACCTTGTACATCAACTCACCGGGCGGGTCCTTCACCGCCATGACGGCGATCTACGACACGATGATGTTCATCCGTCCCGAGATCCAGACCGTCTGCCTCGGCCAGGCGGCCAGCGCCGCTGCGGTCCTGCTGGCCGCCGGTGCCCCCGGCAAGCGCCTGGCACTGCCCAACGCGCGCGTGCTGATCCACCAGCCGGCCATGGGCGGCGGGGAACGCGGCACGGCCACCGATCTGCAGATCCAGGCCGAAGAGGTCATGCGCATGCGGACCTGGTTGGAGACCACGCTGTCCGAGCAGAGCCACAAGAGCCCCGAGCAGGTCGGCAACGACATCGAACGCGATCTGTTCATGACCGCCTACGAGGCCAAGGAATACGGTTTGATCGACGAGGTGCTCAGCCCCCGCAAGATCAAGCAGCAGGCCATCAACAAGTAGTCGATGAAGGCTGCCGTGACCGGGCGTCCCGTAGGTTTTTCGCACCACGGGCCGTCCGGTCACCTATTCTGTCGGGCAACTCACCTAGAGTTGTAGCTAGACATCATCATGCGGCGTCCGCCGTGTGGTTTCTGTAACACGTTAGGGGAAGAACACCATGGCTCGTATGGGTGAAAGCTCCGACCTGCTGAAGTGTTCGTTCTGCGGCAAAAGCCAGAAGCAGGTCCGCAAGCTCATCGCCGGTCCAGGCGTCTACATCTGCACCGAGTGCATCGAGCTGTGCAACGAGTTGATGGAGGAGGAGCTGGCCGAGATCGAGGCCGGTCCCGACTTCGAACTGCCGCGTCCCCGCGAGATCTTCGACTCCCTGCAGGAATATGTCATCGGCCAGGAGGGCGCCAAGCGTTCGCTGTCGGTCGCGGTGTACAACCACTATAAGCGCATCCAATCGGGGACCGGCTCCACGGCAGCGGCCCAGCTGGGCGACGTGGATGCCCTGGATGACGTCGAGGTCTCCAAGTCCAACATCCTGCTCATCGGGCCCACCGGTTGCGGCAAGACCTACCTCGCCCAGACGATGGCGCGCCGGCTGAATGTGCCCTTCGCCGCCGCCGACGCCACCGCCCTGACCGAAGCCGGCTACGTCGGTGAGGATGTCGAGAACATCCTGCTCAAGCTCCTGCAGGCCGCGGACTTCGATGTGAAGAAGGCCGAGCAGGGCATCATCTACATCGACGAGATCGACAAGATCTCGCGTAAATCCGAGAACCCCTCCATCACCCGTGACGTGTCCGGGGAGGGGGTGCAGCAGGCACTGTTGAAGATCCTCGAAGGAACCGTGGCCTCGGTCCCGCCCCAGGGTGGGCGCAAGCATCCACACCAGGAGTTCATCCAGATCGACACGTCGAACGTGCTGTTCATCGTGGCCGGGGCCTTCGGCGGTCTCGAGGAGATCATCGGCTCCCGGGCCGGGCAGAAGGGGATCGGATTCGGGGCGCCGCTGACCGCACTGAACTCCGAGGATGCCAAGTACTCCGATGTCCGCCCCGAGGACCTGCTCAAATTCGGTCTGATCCCCGAGTTCATCGGGCGCCTGCCGGTCATCGCCACCGTGGAGAACCTGGACCGCGAGGCCCTGATCAAGATCCTGACCGAGCCGAAGAACGCCCTGGTGAAGCAGTACCAGAAGATGTTCCGCCTCGATGGTGTGGAACTGACCTTCGAACTCGATGCCCTCGAAGCCATCGCCGATCTGGCGTTGGAGCGCGGCACCGGGGCCCGTGGGCTGCGGGCCATCCTCGAGGAGACCCTGGGATCGATCATGTTCGATCTGCCCGGCCGCGAGGACATCGCCGAGGTCGTCATCAACGCCGAAGTGGTGGCCCGGGTGAGTGAACCGACGCTCATTTCTGCCGAAGTAGTGAATAAACGACGGAATAAGTCCGCCTGATCCGGTCGTTGTACCGAATGCGGGGCAGGCTCGTCATGGGTCGGCACCGAGTTCATGCACCGATTTCAGGAGGAACACCTTGTCCGAGACCACGGCCGTAGATTTCTGGTTCGACCCGCTTTGCCCCTTCGCCTGGGCCACCTCGCGATGGATCCTCGAAGTGGAGAAGGTCCGTGACATCGAAGTCCAATGGCATGTCATGAGCCTGGCCGTCCTGAACGAGGACAAAGATGTCGAACGCGAATTCCCTAAGGGACTGAGCAGCGCGTGGGCCCCGGTACGGGTCGTCATCGCCGCCGCGGAAGCCCACGGACAGGAAGTCGTCGGCGAGCTCTACACGGCCATGGGTGAACTCATCCACTATGCCGGGATCCAGGACTTCGCCGAGGTCATCACCCGCGCGCTGGAGCGTGTCGGGCTGCCCGCCGAGCTGGCCCAGGCCGGCGCCAACGACGAGCATGATGCGGCCCTGCGGGCCAGCCACGAGCAGGGTATCTCCCTGGTGGGCCAGGAGGTCGGTACCCCGGTCGTCGCGCTGAACGGCACCGCCTTCTTCGGACCGGTCATCACCGAGATCCCCTCGGGGGAGGAAGCCGGACGCCTCTTCGACGCCTCCGTGACCCTGGCCTCGTTCCCGTACTTCTTCGAACTGAAGCGCACCCGCACCGGGGCACCGCAGTTCACCAAGGAACGTCAGCAGTTCTCCCAGGTCAATGCGTCCTAAGCGCCTGCGGGCCCGGTAGGGTCCCGACAGTGGTGGGGGCCCGCCGCCGGGCCGCGCGGGCCCCCCCGAGCAGCCCGACCGACCGACCCCGCGAGGCGGCGGGCGCGCGCGGCGGC
>JAKDMV010000011.1 GCA_030452125.1 Micrococcaceae bacterium | reverse complement strand
TGGCCGCCGTGGGGTTTGCCGGGTTGTTGGTGAGCATCCTCAGCAGCGGGGGTGTCCGTGAGCTGCTGATGGGCCTGGTGCGTCAGGCCCTGTCCTTCTAGGACCGGTGGTGATCGTCAATCACCAGCGAGGCAGCAGCACGGCGGAGTTCGCCGTGCTGCTGCCGGTGGTGGCCGCCTTCCTGGCCCTGGTCCTGGGGGTGGGTGTCTGCGGCAGCACCCAGGTCAGGGTGGAACAGGCGGCCCGGGCGGCAGCCAGGGAACTGGCCCGGGGTGAACCTGCCGCCCACGCCGTGGACACCGGACATCGTCTGGCGGGGGAGGGCGCCTCCGTCCGGATCGGATCCGCGGGCCGGTATCGGAAGGTGGAGGTCACCCGCACGATCACGCTGCCCTGGCTCTCCGACCGGGAGTTCCTGGTGCTCAGCGCGCAGGCCCAGGCGCGAACCGAGGCCGACCCGGGCGGGCCGGTGGGCCACGATGGTCGCTGAACCGCGACCCGTGGGGGTCTGCGTCCGCTGCCCTGCAGGATCCGAGCGCGGTTCCGGGACACTGCTGGTCGTGGCCCTGGTCGCCGGCCTCGCCTTCTGCCTGGTGGTGGTCCTGTCCGTGTCCGCGGTGGCCACCGCGGCCGGTCGGGCGGCCAGCGCCGCCGATCTGGCGGCATTGGCCGCGGCCGACGCGGCCCGCGGCCTGGCCCCGGGTGAACCGTGCACCGTCGCTGCCCAGACGGCCGCCCGGAACGGGGCCGGCCTGGCCCAATGCCACAGGTCAGGGACCGGAGGAGTCGTCGTCGACGTCCGGACCAACATCCCGCTCGGGCCGGGGCTTTCCTGGCTGGCCCCGCTGGGGGTGGAAGCCACGGGTCGTTCCAGGGCCGGTCCCCCCACGACCGCCTGGACCCCTCCGGGGTGATCAGGCAGTCATGAAGCGTGCCGCAGCAACAGCCCCAGCAAGGCGATGGCTCCTGCCTTGTCCAAGGGGTTGTTGCGATTGCCGCATTTGGGGGACTGGACGCAGGAGGGGCATCCTGCGTCGCACTCACAGGCGCTGATGGCCTCCCGGGTGGCCCGTAGCCAGACGGTGACCTGCTCGAAGGCCCGCTCGACGAAACCGGCGCCGCCGGGATGTCCGTCATAGACGAAGATGGTGGGCATCCCGGTGTCCACGTGCAATGCAGTGGAGACCCCGCCGATATCCCACCGGTCGCTGGTGGCCACCAGCGGGAGCATGCCGATGCCCGCGTGTTCGGCGGCGTGCAAGGCCCCGGGGGCGGCATCGGGAAGGATTCCCGCCGCCGCCATCTCGCGTTCGGGCACGGTGAACCAGATGGCCTTGGTGAACAGGTCCCGGGCCTCGAGTTCCAGGGGCTCTTCTCCGAGGATCTCGTTGGAGACCAACGCCTTGCGTTGGAAGGAGACCACTTGCGTGGTCACCTTCACCTCGCCGAAGTGCACCTGGACCGGGCCCCAATCCAGGGTGCGCAGGACCTCGAGGACCCCGATGGTGGTGATGTCCCGGGCCTGGGTGTAGAAATCAGGGGTGGCCCGCTGGACCAGCACGCAGTGGTCCTGCTCATTGAGCTCCTCCACCACATAGGTGGTTCCTTGATGCACATAGACCGCCCCGGTATGGGCCTGGTATTGGGTCTGTGGGGACCCCATGGTTCCCAGCAGGGCGCCGGTGGCGGCATCGATGATGTTCATCGGGCCACCGCCGTCCGCCCGCAGGTTCACCATCGAGGCGGCGTTCTCCGGGTGGGTCCAGAACCAGCCCGACGGGCGTCGGCGCAGGTACCCGCGGTCCACCAGCGAATCCAACAGTCCGGCCGCGCTCGCGCCGAACAGTTCCACCTCCTCGGTGCGCAGCGGCTGCTCGGCCGCCGCAGAACACAGGTGGGGGCCCAACACGTAGGGGTTGGACGGATCGAAGACGGTGGCTTCGACCGAAGTCTCGAAAATGGCTTCCGGGTGGTGGACCAGATACGTATCCAGCGGGTCGTCGCTGGCGACGAATGTGGCCAGCGCATCCTGGCCCGCCCGGCCGGCGCGGCCGATCTGCTGGAAGAACGAGGCCCGGGTCCCCGGCCAACCCGCCACCAGCACCGCATCCAAACCGGCGACGTCGATGCCCAATTCCAGTGCCGAGGTCGACGCGATCCCGAGCAGTTCACCGGTACGCAGCTGGGTTTCCAGGTCCCGGCGTTCCTCGGGCAGGTAGCCGGAACGGTAGGCGGCAATACGGCCGGGCAGCGACGGGTGGACCTCGTCGACCAGACGGCGGGCGATGCTGGAGATGGTCTCCGCCCCCCGCCGCGATTTGATGAACGCGATGGTACGGACCTGACCGCTGACCAGATGGGCCAACAGCCCGGCGGTCTCGGCGATGACCGTGCGGCGGACCGGGGCACCGTTCTCCCCCCGCCCCTCCAGCAGAGGGGGTTCCCAGAGCGCCACCGCGGTCTGGCCGTGGGGGGAGAAATCGACGGTGACCTCCCGGGCCTCGGCCCCGATGAGTCGTCCGAAGGACTCGGCGGGATCGGCGCTGGTGGCCGAGGCCCCGATGAACACGGGGTCGGCACCGTAGTGGGCGCAGATCCGGCGCAGACGCCGCAGCAGGTTGGCCACATGGGAGCCGAAGACCCCCCGGTAGCTGTGGGCTTCGTCGATGACGACGTAGCTGAGCCGGCGGAAGAACCGGGCCCACCCCGGATGGTTGGGCAGGATCCCGAAATGCAGCATGTCCGGGTTGGTCAACACGAGATTGGCATGATCGCGGATCCACCGGCGTTCGCCGGGGTCGGTGTCCCCGTCGTAGCTGGCGACCTTCACCGTGGGCAACCCCAAGCCGATCAGTGCGGAACGCTGGTCGGCGGCCAGCGCCTTGGTGGGGGAGAGGTAGAGCACCACCGAACCGGTGGTCCGCAGGCTGACCGTCTGGTCCAGCTCTGCCCGGTGGATCGCGTCCAGGGCAGGCAACTGGTAGGAAAGGGACTTGCCGGAGGCCGTGCCCGTGGCAACGATCGTGTGATGGCCCTCGTGGGCACTGTGGGCCGCTTGCACCTGGTGCAACCAGGGAGTCTGGACGCCGCACCGTTCGAAGGCCTCCACGACCTCCGGATGCGCCCACTCCGGCCACGGACCATGGACGGCTTCACGGGCCGGGATGACGTGCAGATGCGTCAAGGCCTCGGGGGAATCGCCATGGCCCAGTTGCTCGATCAGTGCGTTGGGTTCTCTCACCGCATCAGTGTGGCATCACTGACCGACGGAACGGGGACCGGAGATGATTAGTCCTTCTTGCCCTCGAGGGTGACGATGCTGCCGATGGGGGTCCAGCCGAGGTAGTGGTACAACGCCTGCCCGTCGGTGGAGGCCACCAGCAGACCCTCTTCGACGTCATGCTCCAGGGCGAGGGCGACCAGTGCGCGCATCACCAGGCTGCCGAGCCCACGGCGGCGGAAGTCATCGGCCGTGATGATCCGGTCGAAGACGGCGTATTCGTCGACCATTGCGACGTGCCCACTGGCGGCAACGACGTCGGGGTCGTCCTCCAGGTGGATGGAGACGTAGGCGTGCTTGCCATCGCGTTCGGTCTCGATGGTGAAGCCCTCGGCCGGGCGGGGCGACTCCACGTCGTGTCCCGAGATGTCGGCGACCATCAGGGCCTCATCCGAGGTGACCACGCCCAAGCCGGCGGCCAGGGCCGCCTCGGTGACACTGAGGGAATCGCCGGTGACGATCGTCAGCCGGCGGGCAGGGTGTTTGTTCAGCGTCTCGCTGACCGCCACGAGCTCCTCGGAGGTGGGGTCGTTGATGATGTATTCCCAGTCCCCGCTCGTGTCATGGCGCAGGGCGGCATGGACCCGGCCCTCGGTACGGCTTTCATAACCGCGGGCACCGACCCAGCCGGTGACCCAGACGCCAATCAATTTGTCAGTTGCAGTCGATCCCATGCTCCAGACAATACCCGGTGCCGCGATCCACTGCAGAGTCGGGAGGGCATTTTCGGCACTTCGGTAGCGAATTGTTAACGACGGCGACCACCGCATGGACCGCTGGCGTCGGCGCGGGTGGGCGCGGCCCCGGGCCCGACGCGCTCCGAGGACGATGGCCGCCTTATCCTTGAAGGATGGCCCAGCACCGCATCGCCCTCTTCTACGTCTTCAAGCCGTTGCCCGATCCCGAGGCCATCCGCCTGTGGCAGCGTTCACTCCTGGAACAATGGCAACTGCGCGGGCGCATCCTCATTTCCCCCGACGGGATCAACGGAACCGTGGGCGGGGAGATCCGTGCGGTGAAGCAATACCTGAAGGCCACCCGCGAATACCCGGCCTTCCACGGCCTGGATGTGAAGTGGAGCGAGGGTGGCGCCGAGGACTTTCCGCGGATCTCGGTCAAGGTCCGTCAGGAGATCGTCTCATTCGGGGCCCCGGGCGAATTATCGGTCACCGACGACGGGGTGCAGGGCGGCGGCCGGCATCTGAACCCCCGCCAGCTGCATGAACTCGTCGAAAACCGCAGGACCTCCGGGGAGGAGGTGGTCTTCTTCGATGGGCGCAATGCCTTTGAAGCGCAGATCGGCAAATTCCGCGACGCCGTGGTTCCCGACGTCCAGACCACGCGCGACTTCGTCAAGGAACTCGACTCGGGAAAATACGATGACCTCAAGGACCAGCCGGTGGTCACCTATTGCACCGGGGGCATCCGCTGCGAAGTGCTCTCGGCGTTGATGCTCAACCGGGGGTTCACGGAGGTCTACCAGCTCGAAGGCGGGATTGCGCGCTACGGCGAGCAATACGGGGACCGTGGACTGTGGGAGGGATCGCTCTACGTCTTCGACCGTCGGATGCACCTGGAATTCACTCCCGAGGCGGTGACGGTCGGACGTTGCGTGGGCTGCCAGGACCCGACGAACAAGTTCGAGAACTGCGCCACGGCCTCATGCCGGAAGTTGCGGTTGTTCTGCGCCGGGTGTGCCGCCGATGACCAACTGCGGCTATGCCCCGACTGCTATGCCTTGGGCCAGAGGCCGGCCGAGGCGTCCTCCACGACCTGATCGGCCTCTTCGGTCGCGAAGACCTCGAAGCCGCGGGCCCGGTAGTTGGCCAGGGCGGCGGGACCGTCCAGGGAACAGGTGTGGACCCAGACCCGGTGCACCGCGGCGAACCCCTCCCACCGCGTATGCAGGTCCCAGGCCCGTGCCGTCCCCTCGCTGAGCAGCACCCCACCGAGACCCCGACCGAGTTGTTCGGGGAAGAGGCCGAAGTAGATGATTTCCACGACCCCGTCGGCCGAACCACCGAGTTCGATGTACCCGGCCGGCGCGCCGTCGACCGTCAACACCCAGGTCTCGCTGCCCTCACGCTGGACTTCTGCCGCCCACTGCTGCCGGGTCAGCCCCAGCCGATCCACCCAGTTCCACGACCCGCCCACCGAGCGGTAGAGGAACTTGCTGTAGTCGGCGGTGATCCCCGGGACGCGTTCGATCCGGCACCCCCGGGGCAGCGGGCGTGCGGCAGGGGTCAGGGACCGGGCGGAAGTCATCTGCAGGGATGTCGTGGTGACCAAGGTCAAGGCTGCTCCTGGGGTTCCGGTGCGGGTCGATGCATCGGAAGCCTATCCGCCGCTAGGCTCGAACGGTGAATACCTCGGCCCCCTTCTCCGTCATCAACCATGCCCCCCATAGCAACGAGCAGGATCTGCTCGATGCCCTGGCCGACGATCTGACCCGGGCCTGCTATCACCAGGAGGCCGTGGCCACCCTCCTCGGAGACGCGTCCCACGAGGCCCTGGGGCGGGACCAGATCGTGCCGGCGAAGCTGGTGGTCGAACGGTCCCTGGGCGCCGGGGGCGCCGGGGCCCTCCCGGTGCTGGTCGGGCTGTGGTTGCTGGGGATGTCCTTCCCCGACGAGGCCCTCCAGATGGCGTTCCCGCGCACCGGTACCGCCGGGCTGTCCCGGCTTCAGCTGATCGAACCCGACGGCGAAGGATTCCGTGCCGCGGTGGATCTGCGCCCGCACGCCAGCGATGTCGTTGCGCAGACATGGATCGCCAGTGACCTCGGGGCCCACCAACGGCCCGGGCCGTTGCGGCATGACCACGTCCTGGGTGTCGGCCGCGCGTCGGCGACCCTGGCGCAGGCGGTCATCCGCCGGCCCGTAGAACGGGCACTCGAGCTGGGCACCGGATCCGGGATCCAGCTCTTCTACCTGCTCAGCCATTGCCGACGCATCGTGGCCACCGACATCTCGGATCGGGCGCTGGCCTTTGCCCGGTTCAACCTGCTGCTGAACCACCGGGTGCTCGGAGTGGATCCGGAACGACTCGAGGAGCGGGTCGGGCTTCGCCTGGGGTCCCTGCTTGAACCCGTCGCCGGGGAGGAGTTCGACCTCGTGGTCTCCAACCCGCCCTTCGTGATCACCCCCCGCTCGGCGAGCGAACGGCCCGAAGACCGGTACACCTACCGGGATGGAGGGATGCCGGGGGACTCCCTCGTCGAATCCCTGGTGCGGGACCTTCCGGACGTGCTCGCTCCCGGAGGGACGGCGCAGATGCTGGCGAACTGGGAGATCCGAACCCAGGCGGCGTCGGATGACGGCGAGAACCACGTAGATGAGATGACACCGGGTGAGGAGTCCCCTGATGCGTGGGAGGCCGGTCCTCGCTCCTGGATCCGCGAGGGCACTGAAGCGTGGTTCATCCAGCGCGATGTCACCGCACCGGAGGTCTATGCCGAAACCTGGTTGCGCGATGCCTCCCAGGGGCGTGACCAGGAGGCCCATGACGCGGCCTACCGGGATTATCTGAGGGATTTCGCCGACCGCGACGTGGCCGGGATCGGTTTCGGGATGCTCTGGCTCCGACGGCCGGCCCAGCCGGACCGGTTGCCGTTCGGCCTGCGTTTCGAAGAGATCACCCATCCCCTGGAGCAGCCCGTCGCCCCGTATCTGCAGGCGCAGATCGAGGCCACCGACTCCCTGCTGGGGCGTGACCGGGCGGAGCTGGTCCTGGTGGTCGCCGACGACGTGACCGAAGAACGCCACCAACGACCCGGCGCGCAACATCCCGGGGTCATCCTGCTGCGCCAGGGGGCCGGATTGCGACGCACCACCCTGCTCGGTTCGGCGGAGGCCGGATTCGTTTCGGCCTGCGACGGAGAATTCAGCGCCGGCGTGCTGGCCCAGGCCGTGGCCTCCCTCGTGGAAGGGGACGAACGGGAGACCGCGGCGAACCTACTGGCCAGTGTTGATCGACTCGTTACCCAGGGGTTCGTCACCGAAGTGCGAAACAAAGGCTAAACTTTTTCCGTATGACTCAGAACACATCCGGAGAAGAGCCGCCCGTTGAGGCGAAGTTCCGGCGACAGGCCCAGAAACCGGTGGTCATCGGCGACCCGCAGGCCATCCGTGCGTTGGCCCACGAGGCCCGGTTGGAGGTCCTCGAAGAGCTGTTTGCCTCGCAGTCCACCCGCACCGCGACCGAACTTGCCTCGCGCTGCAACCTGACGCCCAGCGCCATGAGCTACCATCTGCGGGCCCTGGAGAAGTACGGCTACGTCGAACGTGCAGCCAGCGAGGGCGATGGCCGGGAACGCCGTTGGAAGGCGGCGGGGGACCAGTTGGTGGTCGGATCCTTCAACGACTCGACGGCAGCCAAGAATTCCTTCCTCAACGTCCAGCTCAACGCCTTCCGCGAGCGGCTCAGCGTGGAGATCAACCGTCGCGATGAGGAACGCAAGGCAGGAATCGAACCTTCCCCGAACCGACCACCGGTCCTGACGACCGGCATGGTGTTCCTGCGCAAGGAATTGCAGGAGGAGTTCGCCCAGAGGGTCTACGGGCTGGTGGACGAATACGAGGCCCTGGCGCAACCGGATGAGCGCGGGGTGGAAGGCGAACGCATCTACTACATGCTCTCCTTCCTCCCCGAGGCACCTGCCACCGATTCCTGACCCGCGCAACGCGGCGTTGACCACACCGGGAGGTCCTGGCTTGCGGTTGGTGTGCCCGAAGCGGCTAACCTAGTGCAGAATGAGCAGGTGCGCCCCCAACGGCGTGCCGTCAGCGGCAAATAGGAGTGTTGTGCCCCCCAAGGCCAAGGAAAAAACCGGCAAGAAGCTCGTGATCGTCGAGTCACCGGCCAAGAGCAAGTCGATCGCCAAGTATCTGGGCGATGGCTTCATCGTCGATGCCTCGGTCGGTCATATCCGGGATCTTCCCCAACCCTCGGAGCTGCCGGCGGAACTGAAGAAGTCCTCGGTCGGCAAGTTCGCCGTCGATCTGGAGAACGACTTCGAGCCCTATTACGTGGTCTATCCGGACAAGAAGAAGAAGGTCTCGGAACTCAAGGCCGAACTCAAGGATGCCGACGAACTCTATCTGGCCACCGATGCGGACCGCGAAGGCGAAGCCATCGCGTGGCACCTGTTGCAGGTCCTCAAACCCAAGGTCCCCGTCTACCGTCTGGCCTTCACCGAAATCACCCGCGAAGGTATCGCCCGGGCCATGGAGAACGTCCGTGAACTCGATACCGATCTGGTGGACGCCCAGGAGACCCGTCGGGTCCTGGACCGGATCTACGGATACGAGATCTCACCCGTCCTGTGGCGCAAGGTGGCCCGCGGTCTCTCCGCGGGGCGTGTGCAATCGGTGGCCACCCGGCTGGTCGTCGAACGTGAACGCGAACGCATGGCCTTCCGCTCCGCCTCCTACTGGGATCTGGCCGGGGAATTCGCGACCACAGCGGGAGAGTCCTTCCGCGCCAAGCTCGTGGCCGTCGACGGGGGCCGCGTGGCCGCCGGCCGTGACTTCGATGACCGGGGTGGACTGAAGACCCCGAAATCCGGCACCGCAGTCGTCCACCTGGACGAAGCAGCGGCGACCTCGCTGGCCGCTGGCCTGCAGGATAGCGATTTCGCCGTCACCAGTGTCGACACCAAGCCCTATACCCGCCGCCCGGCGGCCCCGTTCACCACCTCGACGCTGCAGCAGGAGGCCTCGCGCAAACTGCGGTGGTCCTCGAAGTCGACCATGCAGGTCGCCCAGCGCCTGTACGAAAACGGCTACATCACCTATATGCGTACCGACTCGGTGTTCCTCTCCAACGAGGCCGTCTCGGCGGCCCGGAAACAGGCCGCCGAACTCTATGGGCAGGAATCGGTGCCCTCGAAGCCGCGGATGTACAAGGCCAAATCCGATAGCGCCCAGGAGGCCCACGAGGCCATCCGGCCCTCCGGTGACGCCTTCCGCCGCCCCCGGGACGTGAAATCCCAGTTGGGGGCCGACGAATTCCGGCTCTACGAACTGATCTGGAAGCGCACGGTCGCCTCGCAGATGGCCGACGCCAAGGGCTCGACCGCTTCGGTCCGGCTGGCCGGGGAAGCCACCGACGGCCGCCGCGCTGAATTCTCCGCCTCCGGCACGGTCATCACCTTCCGCGGTTTCATGGCCGCCTATGAAGAAGGCAAGGACGTCTCGGCCGCCGAGGAAGCCGAGAAGGATGCCGAGCGCCGGCTGCCGCAGCTGGCCCAGGGCGACGCCCTGGTGGGCACGGATGTCACGGCCTCCGGCCACGAAACCACCCCTCCGCCGCGCTACACCGAGGCATCGATCATCGCCGAACTCGAAGAGCGGGAGATCGGCAGGCCCTCGACCTTCGCCCCCACGATTTCGACCATCATGGATCGCGGATACGTCAGCAAACGCGGTGGCGCCCTGGTGCCGAGCTGGATCGCCTTCTCGGTGATCCGCCTGCTGGAGGAACACTTCGCCCAGTACGTCGACTACGGATTCACCGCACGGTTGGAGGACGACCTCGATGAGATCGCCGCAGGACATCTGGCTCGCTCGGCGTGGCTGAAGGACTTCTACTTCGGTGACGGGGAGGAAAAGGGTCTGCAGGGCCTGGTCGAGAACCTCGGCGACATCGACGCCCGGGCCATCAACTCGATCGACATCGCCCCGGGCATCGTGTTGCGGGTGGGCAAATACGGCCCCTATCTGGAACGTCCCGCCCCGGCCGGCTCCCCGGAAGGCACCGACCCCGAACGGGCGAACGTCCCCGAGGATCTGGCCCCCGATGAGCTCACCGCCGAGAAGGCGACCTACCTGATGGACAATGCCGGGCCCTCGGAGCGCCCGCTGGGCATCGATCCGGAGACCGGACGCGAAATCGTGGCCAAGGACGGGAGATACGGACCCTTCGTTTCCGAGGTGATCGTCCCGCCGACCGAGGAGGAGCTGGCCGCCAGGCCGGTCGAATACTACAAGAACGGCAAGCCCAAGCCCCCGAAGAAGCCGGAGAAGATCAAGCCGCGCACCGGTTCGCTGTTCAAGTCGATGTCCCTGGAGACCATCACCCTCGAGGAGGCCTTGAAGCTGCTTTCCCTGCCTCGGGTGCTCGGGACCGATGCCGAAGGCGCGGAGATCACCGTGCAGAACGGTCGCTTCGGGCCGTATTTGAAGAAGGGCTCCGACTCGCGTTCCATCGGGACCGAGGAAGAGATCTTCAGCATCACGCTGGAACAGGCACTGGAGATCTACTCCCAGCCCAAGCAGCGTGGTGGCCGCGCCGCGACCCCGCCCTTGGCGGAATTCGGGGACGACCCGGTGTCCGAGAAGCCGATCATCGTCAAGGAGGGCCGCTTCGGGGCCTACATCACCGATGGGGCCACCAATATCACGGTTCCGCGCGGGACCGCGATCGAGGACCTGACCCGCGAGCAGGCAGTGGAGCTGCTGGCGGACAAGCGCGCCAAGGGTCCGGTCAAGCGGGCTGGCAAGGCCCCGGCCAAGCGCCCGGCAGCCAAGAAGAAGAAGTAGCGCAGGCGGGGTCAGAGATGCGACTGGGTGTCCTCGATATCGGTTCGAACACGGTTCATCTGTTGTTGATCGATGCCTACCCGGG
Source organism: Micrococcaceae bacterium (assembly GCA_030452125.1). Lineage (GTDB taxonomy): Bacteria > Actinomycetota > Actinomycetes > Actinomycetales > Micrococcaceae > Arthrobacter_H. The sequence continues at coordinate 35,802 of JAKDMV010000011.1, read as the reverse complement.
GGCCCGGCCCACGGCCTTCGCCTCGCATAAGCGGCCGCTGTCCCTGGTGGCCTACCTCGATGAGGACGGGGCGATCACCGAGGACGGCCAACGCGAGCTGCTTGACTTCGTCCACGAGGCCTCCTTGTTCGCCACCCGTCACCGGGCCGAGGACCTGCTGGCGTTCTGCACCTCGGCGATCCGCAGTGCCAGCAACGGTCCCGCCGTCTTGGACCGGGTGGTGCAGGAAACCGGGATCCAGCTGGCGGAGCTCTCCGGCGAGCAGGAATCGGGGATGACCTACCATGCGGTCCGTCGCTGGTTCGGGTGGAGCTCGGAAAGGATCCTGGACCTGGACATCGGCGGTGGGTCGTTTGAAATGGCCTACGGGACCGACGAGTTTCCCGAACTGGCCCTTTCGGTCCCTCTGGGTGCCGGCAGGTTGACCCGTGACTGGTTGCCCGGGGACCCGCCCCGCACCTCCGATGTGAAGGCGCTGCGGGCCCACGTCAAGGAGACCTTGGCCGAACCGCTGGCGCTGATCGCCGAGCATCCGAAGCCGACCCTGGTCACCGGGACGTCCAAGACCTTCAGGTCCCTGGCCCGGATCACCGGGGCCGCCCCGAGCGCCGAAGGGATCCATGTCAAACGGGTCCTGCGCCTGGATGACCTGAAACTCTGGACCCGCCGGCTTGAAGCCATGACGACCCTCGAACGCACCGAGCTGCCCGGGGTATCCGAAGTGCGCGCACCGCAGATGCTCGCCGGGGCCATCGTGGCCTCCGTGGCGATGAACACGCTGGGGGTGAAATCCCTGCGCATCTGCCCCTGGGCGCTGCGTGAGGGGCTGATCCTGCGCCGCTTCGACCATTTGATCTTTGACGGACCTTTACCACTGGGGAGTAGCGTGGGAGTTGGCCACGTCGAACTCGGCCAACTGCCGGGATTGCCCACCGTGGGCGCGGTCGATTGAAAAGAGGGAGCCAGGCAATGTCGAAGGATCCGATCCAGGTGGGGTTGTCCAGCGCGTCGGTGTTCCCGCTGAACGTCCACGATGCCTTCGCGGTCTCGCATGATCTGGGCTACGACGGCGTCGAGGTGCTGGTCACCGGAAACCATCTCTCGCAGGACCCCCGCAAGCTGCACGAACTCAGTACCCGTTACGATCAACCGATCCTGGCGATCCACGCCCCCACGCTGCTGTTGACCCAGCAGGTCTGGGGTGACGCCTGGTCGAAGATCGAGATGTCGGCCGCGATGGCCCGTGATGTGGGCTGCGACATCGTCGTCGTCCACCCCCCGTTCCGCTGGCAGGGGGGCTATGCCACCGGTTTTGCCGACGGGGTCAAGAAGATCATGGACGATTACGGGGTCCGCATCGCCGTGGAGAACATGTATCCCTGGCGGGCCCGCGGTCGTGAAGCCAAGATGTACCTTCCGCACTGGAACCCCGTGCCGCAACCCTACGAATACGTCACCTGGGACTTCTCCCATGCCGCCATCGCGAACGTGGACTCGTTGGAGTCCATCAAGGCGCTGGGGAGCCGGCTGAGCCACGTCCACCTCTGCGACGGGGTCGACAACGGCAAGGACGAACACCTGGTCCCCGGACGGGGCACCCAGCCGGTCGCGGAATCGTTGCAGTTCCTGCGCGACAGCGAATGGGACGGCCACGTCGTCGTGGAGGTATCGACCCGCAAGGCCAAGGGAGCCGGAGGGCGCGAGGAATGGCTCGCCGAGACCCTGCGCTTTGCCCGGAAGCACTTGGAAGCGGTCGACCCCCCCGCCGGCACCAACGAGGCAGGCGATGCCGGGAACACCTCGGATTCCTCCACGCTGCGTTCCTGAGCGGACCACCGGGCCGCTGCCCGGCCGATCGCCGACGAACCGTCAGGGACTACGCCCGCCGGAGCCCCGTGGAAGAATGGTTCCATGGCATCTTCGAAACACACTCCTGACACCACGTCGACCGGCCGGCGTCTGGCCTTCATCGGCACCGGCAACATGAACGGGGCGATCCTCCGCGGCATCCTCGCCGGTGGCTTCGACCCCCGATCCATCACCGCCACGGTGCGTGGCAGCGAAAAAGCGGAGCGTTTGGCCGCCGACACCGGGGTGCGCTCCCTCGCCACCACCGTGGACGAGACCGCCAACCAGCAGGCGGTCGCCGCGGCGGACATCGTCTTCGTCGGGGTCAAACCGGTCGGGATCCAGGACGCCTGCCGCGATATCGCCGCCTCCCTCCCGGCGCAGGCCGTCGTCGTCAGCGTGGCCGCAGCGGTCACCATCTCCATGATCGAAGAGGCCCTGCCGCAGGGACAGCCGGTCGTGCGCGCCATGCCGAACACCCCGATGACCGTCGGCAAGGGCGTCGTGGCCCTGGCCGGGGGCACCTCGACCGGCGAGAAGGACCTTGAAGCGGTGTCCGCGCTGCTCTCCGAGACCGGCATGGTGCGGATCGTCTCCGAAGACCAGATCGACGCCGTCTCGGCAGTGAGCGGTTCCGGACCCGCCTACGCGTTCTACCTGGCCGAGGCGATGGCCGCCGCGGGTGAGGAGCTGGGGCTGGAAGCCGGGTTGGCCCGGGATCTGGCGCGGGCCACGGTGGCCGGCGCCGGGGTCATGCTCGACGAGCCCGACGCCGATCCCTCCGCGCTGCGCACCGCCGTCACCAGCCCCGGGGGAACCACCCAGGCGGCCTTGGAGGGCTTCGACGCCGCCGGCGTGCGGGCCGGTATCGGCTCCGGGGTCAAGGCGGCCACCGAACGGGCCGCGGAGATCACCCGCGAACTGGCCGGATAGCCCGCCGGCCGGCCCTACGGTCGGGAGGCGAACCGCTCGAGCAGGTCCACGTGTCCCGACACGATGAGGATGTCCCGCCGCGTGACCTTGGTATCGGGTTGGGCGTAGGTGAAATCCTCGCCGGGGGATTTCACCCCGACGATGGTCACGCCGTATTTGGACCTGACCTGGGATTCGCCCAACGTGAAGCCCTGGGTCTCCGTCGGGGGATACATCTTCACGATCGCGAACCCGTCGTCGAACTCGATGAAGTCCAGCATGCGCCCGCCCACCAGGTGGGCCGCGCGGACCCCGGCGTCGGCTTCCGGGTAGACGACGTGGTTGGCGCCGATCCGCGAGAGGATCTTGCCGTGCGATGGGGTGATCGCCTTGACCCAGAGGTGCTCGACGCCCAGATCGACCAGGTTCACGGTGATCAGCACGGAGGACTCGATCGAGGTGCCCACCCCGACCACCGCCGAGTTGAAATCCTGGGCGCCGAGTTGGCGCAAGGCATCGACGTTGGTGGCATCGGCCTCCACCACATGGGTGAGCGTGCCGGCCCACTTCTGCACCAGATCCTGGTTCCGCTCGATCGCCAGGACCTCCCGGCCCTGGCGCACCAGCTGATTGGCCACCGCCGCGCCGAAGCGGCCCAGACCGATGACCAGCACCGGGGCATTATGTTTCGACGAGTTCTCAGCCAATGATCGGCCTCTCTTCGGGGTAGTGGTACAGCTGGTTGCGTTGGCGCAGGCTCAGTGCCGTCGCCAGTGTAATGGTGCCCACGCGTCCGGCAAACATCAGCGCGGAGAGGACATACTTGCCCTCGGGAGGGAGCTCGGCCGCCAGATTGGTGCTCAGCCCCACCGTGCCGAACGCGGAAATCGAATCGAAGAGGACCCGATCCAACGGTTCATCACTGATGGACAGGATCACCCCGGTGCCCACGCTGACCAGGGTGGCCCCCAGGACGGTGACGGAGATCGCCACACGCATGGTGCTCTCGGGGATGCGGCGCCCGAAGGCCTTGATGTCCTTATCGCCCCGGGCCTCGGCCACGATGGCCAGGAACATCACCGCGATCGTGGTGACCTTGATGCCCCCTGCCGTGGACGCCGAACCCCCGCCGGCGAACATCAACGCGTCGGTGAGCAGCAGGGTGGAGGATTCGAGCTGGTTCTGGTCCACCAGGGAAAAACCCGTGGAACGGGTCATCGCCGAGGCGAAGAACGAGTGGATGAGCTTATCGGACAGGCTCATCCCGCCGATGGTCTGCGGGTTGTTCCACTCCATGAGACCCCAGCTGAGGCTGCCCACCAGCAGCAGGATGCCCGACACCACGACGGTGAGTTTGGTGTGGAGGTTCCATTTGCGGAATTTGCTGCGGAAGACGATCAGCACCATGAGGGCCGGGAAACCCAAGGACCCGATGATGGCCCCGACGGTGATGGGGACCAGGACCCACAAATCGGTTTCGTAGGGGACCAGGCCATCGGAGTGCGGGGTGAATCCGGCGCTGTTGAAGGCCGAGATGGCGTAGAAGATCCCATGCCAGATGGCTTGGCCGATGGACTCGCCCAACACCAGGAAACGCGGGGCCAGGGCCAATGCCAGCAGCGCCTCGATGGTCACCGAGGTGGTGATGACCACCCGGAGCAAGGTGCCGACCTCACCGAGGCGCCCGACGTTTTGGATGTTCATGGCCTCCTGGGCGCGCAGCTTGCCGCGTACCCCCAGCCGCTTGCTCACCGCCAGGGACAGCAGTGAGGCCAGGGTCAGGATGCCCAGCCCGCCGATGAAGATGCCCACGATGATGACCACTTGGCCGAAGAAGGACCAGTGCACCGCGGTGGATACCACGGTCAGCCCGGTCACGCAGACGGCCGAGGTGGCCGTGAAGAGGGCATCGTGGAGCGGGGTGAATTCCCCGGTGGAGGAGGCCACCGGCAAGGACAGCAGGGTCGTGAACAGGGCGATGACCAGAAGGAACACACCGATAGCCAGCCGGGCCGGCGACGTCGCTGCGACGGTGTCGACGAAGTCTCGCACCCCGTGGAGGATACGCGGTACGGCGTTCCCCCAGCTGAGCGGGGTGGCTGATGGTGTGGAGGACATGGTCGCGGGCTGCTCCGGGAAACGATGGCTCCGGGCGTTTCCCGGCACTGTCCACAGTAGAGTACCCGTGCGCGGCACGGTGGTGGACACCCGCCGCGGCGGAGACATCCACCCGCGAAAGGCGGATATCGCGTAGCCTGAGCCCGTGAGCTTGAGTACACCGCCGTCACCGCCGACCGAGGTCCTCTGGAGCGAGGAGCTGATGTCCTACCGCTTCAGCGAAAGTCATCCGATGCATCCCTCGCGTCTGGATCTGACGATGCGCCTGGTCGAGGGGCTGGGGATCCTGGAGCGCAGGAACATCTCGCTGCTTGCACCGGAGGTCGCCACCGACGAGGAACTGGCCCTGGTGCACGACCCGGAGTACATCTCCGCCGTCCGGTACGCCGGGGAACATCCGGACGAGATCAACGAGGAACGCGGGCTGGGCACCGAGGACACCCCGGCCTTCGCCGATATCCACGCGGCCAGTGCCCGCTTGGCGGGCGGGTCGCTGCAGGCAGCCGACGCCGTATTGGCCGAACGGGCCCTGCACGTGGTCAACTTTGCCGGCGGCATGCACCATGCCTCCCGCGGCAAGGCCAGCGGATTCTGCGTCTACAACGATGCCGCGCTGGCCGTCCAACGGCTTCTGGACGGTGGAACGCAGCGGGTCGCCTATATCGATGTCGATGCCCACCACGGGGACGGAACCCAATCGATCTTCTGGGACGATCCCCGGGTACTGACCATCTCCTTGCACGAATCAGGCATGTCCCTGTTCCCCGGAACCGGGTTCGCCAACGAAACAGGAGGATCCGAGGCCATGGGCAGTGCCGTGAACGTCGCCCTGCCCGCCGGGACCACAGATGCCGGCTGGCTGCGGGCCTTCCATGCGGTCGTGCCGCAACTGGTGGCCGCCTTCGAACCCGAGGTCATCGTCAGTCAGCACGGCTGTGACGGGCACGGCGAGGATGATCTGAGCAACCTGCGGCTGAGCATCGACGGGCAGCGGCAGAATGCACTGGATATATCCGATCTGGCCCAACGCCACTGTGGCGGCCGGTGGATCGCCACCGGCGGTGGGGGATACAACCTCATCCAGGTCGTCCCCCGGGCTTGGAGCCACCTGGTGGCCATCGCCGGCGGCCGGCCCGTCCCGTTGCGTACCGAGGTGCCGGGGAGCTGGTTGGCCTACGTGAAGGAAAAATATGGTGCCACCGGTCCCGCGTTGATGAACGACGGCGTCGACCTCTGGTGGCGCTCCTGGGAAGTCGGCTACGATCCGGCGGATTTCATCGACCGGACCATCATGGCCACGCGCAAGGAGGTCTTTCCCGTCTTCGGGTTGGACCCCTGGTTTGATTGAGCGCCGCCCGGGGCGGGATGCCCGGAAGAACTTCTGCGGATAAGGTGATGGAATGACCTTCGACGATGTCTTTTCCGTCCTGGCAGATCCGACCCGGCGCAGGATCCTCGAAGCCCTGCGCGAAGAGGAGAACTCCGTCGGTGACCTCGTGCAGCTTCTTGAAGTATCCCAGCCGACCGTATCCAAGCATCTGAAGGTCCTGCGCGAAGCCGGGGTGCTGCGCATGCGGGCCGACGGCCAGCGGCGGATCTATTCCGTCGAACCCGGGGCATTGCACCGGGCCGCCACCTGGTTGGCCGCCTTCCCCGGCCACCCCGGCACCGAAGCGGCGGTGACCGGGCTCACGGGCGCAGAGTACAAGAAGGACATGGCATTCGGCAATGCCCGCGACGCGGCGGGTAGCGGTGACGGCACCGACGAGGAAGCGACGGTTCGGGCCCTGGAGGTGGCAGCTTCCTACCGCGCCGCCCAACAGCGCGAACAGGATGGGCTTCCGACGGTTGACGCGACGGACCTCGAGCACGAAAACCCCGCCATCCCGGGCTCCGGGAATGCTCCGCAGCAGCTGGGGCGGACCGTGGGGCGGACCGTCGAACAGGTCACCGGCCGGGCCCAGGATCTGCTGGAAAGGCTGCAGAAACCGAAGTTCGGGCGACGCCGCTAGGGGCGGTGGACGGGCCGTTCCACGTTACGGGCGATTCACGGATTTTTTACGATCGGTTGGGTTCGATGCCCTCCGACGTGTCATTGTTCTTCTCGGAGCGCCGACGCTCACCACCCCCCCATGGGTGCCGTCGCGCCCACCTCTCAGTTCTTGAAGGAGTACCCCTTGGATCAGAATCTGCTCGATATCCGGGAAGACGTTTTCCACCGCAACCAGGGTGAATCCGAATTCCACCAGGCCGTGACCGAGGTGTTCGAAAGCCTCAACACCGTCATCGGCCGGCACCCCGAATACGCCGACGCCGCCATCCTGCAACGCATGTGCGAGCCCGAGCGCCAGATCATCTTCCGGGTCCCCTGGGTGGACGATGAGAGCAAGGTGCAGATCAACCGCGGCTTCCGTGTCGAATTCAACTCGGCGCTGGGCCCGTATAAGGGTGGACTGCGGTTCCATCCTTCGGTCTACCTGGGCACCGTTAAGTTCCTGGGCTTCGAGCAGGTATTCAAGAACGCACTGACCGGCATGCCGATCGGCGGCGGCAAGGGCGGCTCCGATTTCGACCCGCGCGGCAAGTCCGACGGTGAGGTCATGCGCTTTTGCCAGTCCTTCATGACCGAGCTGTACCGCCACATCGGCGAATACACCGACGTCCCGGCCGGAGACATCGGCGTGGGTGGCCGGGAGATCGGCTTCCTCTTCGGCCAGTACAAGCGCATCACCAACCGCTATGAATCGGGCGTCCTGACCGGCAAGGGCATGGGCTGGGGCGGTTCGCTGCTGCGTCCCGAAGCCACCGGCTACGGGGCCGTGCTGTTCGCCCAGGAGATGCTCAAGACTCGTGGCTCCAGCCTGGACGGGCAGCGGATGGTCGTCTCCGGCTCCGGCAACGTGGCCATCAACGCCATCGCCAAGGCGCAATCCCTGGGGGCCACCGCCGTGGCGGCCTCGGATTCCAGCGGATACATCGTCGACGAAGCCGGCATCGACGTGGAGCTGTTGCGCGAGATCAAGGAAGTCGAGCGCGGCAGGATCAGTGACTACGCGGATCGACGCGGCGGGAACGTGAAATACGTCGAGGGCGGCTGCGTCTGGGATGTGGACGCCACCGTCGTGCTGCCCGCCGCCACGCAGAACGAACTCGAGGCCAAGGATGCCAAGCGACTGGTGGAAACCGGCGTCCTGGCCGTCGCCGAGGGTGCGAACATGCCCTGCACCGCCGATGCGATCGCCATCTTCCAGGAAGCCGGGGTGCTCTTCGGCCCGGGCAAGGCAGCCAACGCCGGCGGAGTGGCGACCTCGGCCCTGGAGATGCAGCAGAATGCCAGCCGTGACTCCTGGAGTTTCGGGCATACCGAACGCCGGCTCGAAGAGATCATGGTCGGCATCCACACCACCTGTGCCACGACGGCCGATGCCTACGGTAAGCCGGGGAACTACGTGGCCGGGGCCAATATCGCCGGGTTCATGAAGGTCGCCGACGCGATGCTCGCCCTGGGAGTCATCTAGGGGCCTTGGACCGGACTGGACGGGCCGGCGATGTCCCGGGCACCGCGGTGTCCGGGACATCGTTGCGTCCGGGGTGTTTACATGGGGGGATGGAGAACACCGAAGCACTCGCCGCCCACCGCATCGACCCCGAGGCGCTCGAGCAGGACGACATCGACACCTACCGCCTGCTCGCCGGGGACATCGCCTCGGGGGCCGCAGTGGTGGCCACCCGCCGTTATGGCCGGGACATCGCCGCGACGGTCACCGGATTCCTGGACGTCTCCTACGATCCGCCCACCATGCTGGTCAGCCTCTACGCGGACGGACGCATCGGGGAGGCGGTCTCCGAGTCCGAAGGCTGGACGCTGTCGCTGTTGAACGGGGAGCACCAGGGGATCGCGAACTGGTTGGCCAGCCCCGCCAATCCCGTCCATGGCCTGTTGAGCCAGGTCCCCTTCCGGCGCGCCCCGGTCAGTGGGGCCGCAGTGATCGAGGGGGCCATCTCCTGGTTCGAGCTGAGGACGACGGCGGTGCACGAGGTGGCGACACATCTGGTGGTCGCCGGGGAGGTCGTCGCGATGGGCACCACCGACGACGACGCCGGCGCGAACGATCCACTGATCCACTTCTCCCGTGAATACCGCCATTTGCGGCGCTGACCGGCACCAGGGCTCCGAGGCGCCTGCTTCGCGCTGTCCGGGGCCTGGTCGGGGGGAACACCGGAGGGCCGGGTTGCTGCGACGGGTTTCACAATCGCATCACCAGCCACTAGTGTGGTCTGCTAGATGGTACTGCGTACGGGTTTTTCCACGCGATGCCTTGCTGGGGTGTTCCTTTATCATCCGAACCAGGAGAATATTGCCGATGGCCGACGCTAAGAACTTTTCGAATGCGCGCTTCATGACGGTGGCGGAAGTCGCCGAGATGATGCGTGTGTCGAAAATGACTGTGTATCGCCTGGTGCATGCGGGAGACCTTCCGGCAGTTCGCTTCGGTCGTTCCTACCGCGTGCCGGAGACCGCCGTCGAGGACTACCTGAAAACCGCGCGTGTGGACGGGACGTCGGAGACCGCCTGAGGGCGTGGTCCGCACGGTCGCCTTGGGCAAGGTAAACTAGTAGGGAACATTTAACGTCCGCGATGGTTGCTGCCTGCTCCCCGCGTGGTCGTCAGCAGAAATCAATCATTAGTCTGTGAGGAACCAAATGGGCTCAGTTATCAAGAAGCGCCGCAAGCGGATGGCCAAGAAGAAGCACCGTAAACTGCTTCGTAAGACGCGCCACCAGCGTCGCAACAAGAAGTAGCACGCGGCGGGACAGGATCCCGCCCCTGATGCTTGACGGCGGGGTTCCACCTTCGGGTGGGGCCCCGCCGTCGTCATGTCCGGGCCTTGCCGGAGGCAGGGCCCGCCCCACCCGGCTCCTAGGGGCGGAAGCGTCGGCGCATCATCCGCAGGCCGCGCCAGAGCCCGTAGACGGCGCCCGAGACGGTGGCCGCCCGGATGCCGATCGTTGCCGCATGCCGTCCACGGCGGAAGTCATATACGGGCCAGTTGTGGGCCAGGGCGTGGCGGCGCAGGCGTACATCCGGGTTGATGGCCACCGGATGTCCGACGACGGTCAGCAGCGGCACGTCGTTATAGGAATCGCTGTAGGCCCAGCTGGTCGAAAGATCCAGGCCTTCGCGGGCCGCCAGCTCGGTCACGGCGGTGGCCTTGGCCGGGCCATGCAGGATCTCGCCGACCAGCCGGCCCGTATAGACCCCCTCGTGTTGGTCCACCACGGTGCCCAGCGCACCGGAAAGGCCGAGCTTGTCGGCGATCACCTCGGCCACTTCCAAGGGGGTGGCGGTGACCAGCCACACCGGCCGGCCTCCGTCCAGATGCGCCTGGGCCAGCGCCCGGGTCCCGGGCCAGATCCGGCTGGCAATGAATTCGTCGTAGATCTCGTCGCCCAGGGCGCTCATGTCATCGACCAGGATGCCGGCGGCCAGGGCCAGCGCCTGGTCCTTGATCCGGTGGACCTGCGCGAGGTCCTCGCCGCGCACCATGAAGCTGATCTGCTGCACGCCCATCCACAGGGCGTGGCGCAGGCTGAACGCCCCCCGGCTATACATCTTCCGGGCCACGGCGAACAGACTGGCCCCGCGCATCATGGTGTTGTCGACGTCGAAGAAGGCGGCGGCATGCCCGGGGGATGGTGGGGCTGCCGGTACATGGGCGGCTCGGGGCTGCTCTGGCATCTGGATAGTCTATCCACCGAGACGGGCCACGCGAGCGGTGCCGTGCGTCACGGGGAGGATCGTTTCTGCCCGGCCGCGGGGGAGTAACGGTAGGTTTGGAGTATGGATTCTTCGCTTCAACCACCCCGGGTCAGGCTCTTGAGCCGGACCGGATGCCACCTCTGCGGGGCCGCCCGCGCCACCGTCCAGACGGTGACGGCACGGCATGGAGTCGCGTGGGACGAGGTCCTCATCGATGACGATCCGGCCCTGATGCAGCAATTCGGCGAAGAGGTGCCGGTGCTGTTGGTGGATGGGGTGCAACGCGATTTCTGGGTCATTGATGCGGATCGGCTCGAGAAGTTGATCAGTGCGTGAATCCGATGGAAAAGGCACTTCCCGAGGCGACGCTGAGTCGCATGACCGGCTATCTGCGCGCCCTGGAGGCCATGCGTGAGGTCGGTCGCCCGACGATCTCCTCGGAGGTCCTGGCCGCCGCCGCCGGAGTGAATTCCGCGATCCTGCGCAAGGACCTCTCGCTGTTGGGGACCTTCGGGACCCGGGGCGTCGGGTATCGGATCGAGGTGTTGGCCGAGACCATTTCCGAGACCCTGGGGTTGGAACGGGATTGGCGGGTCGGCATCCTCGGTGCCGGCAACCTGGGCCGCGCCTTGGCCGGCTATGCCGGTTTCCGTGAAGGCGGGTTCAGCATCCAAGCGGTCTTCGACATCGCCGAAACCGTCATTGGCGATGCCGTGGGCGGGCTGGCGGTCCGTCCGGTGGGTGAACTGGCTGCGGCCACGGCCGAACTGGGGTTGAACATGGCCGTGCTGGCCGTCCCCGGACCGGCGGCCCAGGAACTCTGCGACCGGGTCGTCGGTGCCGGGATCACCAACATCCTCAGTTTCGCCCCGGTGATCCTCCAGGTTCCCGAGGGCATCCACATGCGCCGGGTGGACATGGCCCGGGAACTGCAGATCCTGGCCTACCACGCAGGCTTCGGGGCGGGCCGCCCGGCAGACCAGGACTGAGGGCTGCTAGCGGAAGCCGCCCCGCTTACGCTGGGCCATCGCCTTGACGTAGTTCGAGGAGGGCGTCAGCCAGGCCAGGACGATGCCGGCCACGCCGAGCAGGATCACCAGGAGCGAGATCGGATCCGACGGGGTGAACAACCCGAACAGGGAGATCGCCGCTAGGACGGTGCCGGTGATGCGGGCCCCGTTGCTGCCCTTGCGGATGAAGCTGGCGATCAGCGCGTAGACCCCGGCCACGACCACCATCATGATCAGGACGACGACCTTCAGGGCGCTGATCATCGATTCGAGGTCGATCCCGGCGTCGTCGAGCTGCTGCTGGGTCTCGGGACCCTGCTGCGCGATGGCTTCGCGGATGGCCTCAACGACCATGGCGTTCGGCAGGAAGATCAGGATCAGCGCCTGCACCAGGGTGATGATCCCGGCGCCAATGATCAACCAGAATGCCGCCTTGAGCTGTTTCGGGGGTGCCGGCCGCGTGCCGGGAGTTCCCCCGAAGCCCGCTGCCCCACCGTCCGGCTGCTGGCCGTAACCGTAGCCATAGGGGGAGGGGGCGGGATTCGCATGGCCCTGTCCCACCGGGGGCAGGTTCGGCTGACCGGGCTGGCCGTAGCCCGGAGGCAGGCCCGCCCCCGGCTGCCCGGGGGAACCGGGGCCCTGGGTGCCCTGGCCGTACTGGCCCGGCTGGCCCGGAGGGTTCTGGCCGTATTGGGGGGACCCGGTGGCGTCGGCCCCGGTCTCGGGCAGGCGTTGTCCGAACTGCGGGGGACCGGGAACCGGGGGAGTGGTGCCGTCGTTGGTGGCATCCGGGTCCTGCTGCGGGTCCTCGGGGGTGGGGGTGCTCATCGTCTGTCCTCCATTGGTGTTGCGTACGGTGGGCCCAGCTCCCAGACTAATGCGCCCGACCCCTGTCGGGGCATCATCACGAAGGCTGACACTATGCGCCCGCGAGGGATGCATGAAGTGGATCACCGTCCTCCTTTTAGGCGACGCCGCAAAGGTTTGAGACACTAGATGCATGCCTGTCGCCACCGTCCACCTGCTCCGCCATGGGGAGGTCCACAACCCGGACAAGGTGCTCTATGGCCGGTTGCCCGGATTCCGCCTCTCCGATCTCGGCCGCACCATGGCGGATCGTGCCGCGGAGTACTTCGTGGCCCAGCGCGACGCCGGCGCGTCAATCGTGCATCTGGCGGCCTCGCCACTGGTCAGGGCCCAGGAAACGGCCGAGCCGACGTCCAAGGCCCTGGGCCTGCAGATCGCCACCGATGATCGACTGATCGAAGGCGGAAACCATTTCGAGGGACTCTCCGGAGTCAAGGGGCAGCTGCGCAACCCGCGGCACTGGCCCTACCTCATCAACCCGTTGCGTCCGTCCTGGGGGGAGCCCTACCGGGTCCAGGTCGAGCGCATGATGGCCGCGGTGAAGGATCACCGCGACCGGGCCGTTTCACTCGGCGGCCCCGGAGCCCAAGCCGTGCTGGTCAGCCACCAGCTACCCATTTGGGTGACGCGCCTGGCCGCCGAAAACAAGCACCTGTGGCATGACCCCCGGAAGCGGCAATGCACGCTCACGTCGGTCACCAGCCTGGATTTTGAGGGGGAACGGCTCGTTGCCGTTCGTTATACCGAACCCTGCGCTGACCTGCTGGCCAACGCGGCTAACATCCCCGGAGCCTGAAGAACACATGCCGTCCCATCCGTCCCGCCTGTCCGATTCACCGTTTCCCGCCCGACGACACGTCCTGCGCTCCGCCGCGCTCTTCGCCGCCGTCCTGCCGCTGGCCGCCTGCGCCGCGACCGAGGACCCGCTGGCGGAACAGGCCAAGGCCGGCAACGGGAAGAACTACATTGCCGGGGACGGTTCCGTCCAGGAATACGACCAGGCAAGCCGCGGGAAACCTGTGGAACTGGACGGCACGACGTACGAGGGCAAAACCATTGACTCGGCGCAGCTCAAGGACCAGATCACCGTCCTGAACTTCTGGTATGCCGCCTGCGCCCCGTGCCGGCTCGAGGCGCCGCATCTGGCCAAACTGAGCAAGGCCTTCAAATCCAAGGGCGTGCAGTTCTACGGGGTGAACGTCCGTGATGGCCAGGACACGGCGCACGCGTTCGAACGCACCTTCAAGATCGACTACCCCTCGATGCCCGACGCCGACGGATCGATCCTGCTCTCGATGACCGAATACGTCCCCCCGCAGGCCGTGCCCACCACGCTGGTGCTTGATCGCCAGGGCCGGGTGGCGGCCCGCCTGCTGGGTGAAGCCGATGAGTCCACGCTGAAGGCACTGATCTCCGACCTGGTCTCCGAGTCCGCGTGATCGCCGGGCTCGTCACTGCCCTTCCGGCGCTGGGCGTCCAGGGCAACCCCTTCGCCGAGGCCGTCCAGGACGGCTCGCTGCTGCTCTCGATCCCGGTGGCCGTCCTCGCCGGGCTCGTCTCCTTCCTATCGCCCTGCGTCCTGCCGTTGGTTCCCGGGTTCCTGGGCTATGTGACCGGGCTGACCGGGGCGGATCTGGCCGAACAGAAACGGGGCCGGATGGTCACCGGCATCGGGTTGTTCGTCCTCGGCTTCAGCGTGGTCTTCATGCTCATCGGGATCGTCTTCACCAAGGCGACCGTCTGGCTGGCCCGGGACGGGGACTGGGTCACCCAGGCCCTGGGCCTGGTGGTCATCGTCATGGGCATCGTGTTCATGGGCGGATTCTCCTGGTTCCAGCGTGATCGCAAGATCCACCACCGGCCCCCGGCAGGTCTCTGGGGTGCCCCCGTGCTGGGCATGACGTTCGGTCTGGGATGGGCCCCATGCATCGGGCCCACCCTGTCCGCAGTGCTGATCATGAGTACCGGCCCCGACGCGAATGTGGCCCGCGGTGCCCTGCTGACCTTCACCTACTGCCTGGGCCTGGGGGTGCCGTTCCTGCTCATCGCCCTGGGATTCAGGAGGGCCGCGGGGACGTTGGCCTTCTTCAAGCGCCACCAGGTGGCCGTCATGCGCGCCGGCGGCCTCCTGCTCATCCTGTTGGGCCTCGTGATGGTCACGGGGCTGTGGGGTGAATGGGTCGTGCAACTGCAAACATGGTTCGCCAACGAGATAAGGTTGCCGATTTGATGGCCCTGAACAGCAAGTCCAATCACGCATCGTCGGGTTCCGCGGGCGGGAAGAACCCCCGGGGAGGCCGCAAGCCCGAGGTGGCGGTACCGTCCCTGGGGCCCTGGGGCATGGTGAGGTGGGCCTGGACCCAGCTGACCAGCATGCGTACCGCCTTGTTCCTGCTCCTGTTGCTGGCCGTGGCCACCGTGCCGGGATCGCTGTTCCCGCAGCGCCCGGTGAACCCGACGGAGGTCACCGCCTACCTGGAGAACAAGCCGGTGCTGGGGGAATGGCTCGATACCTTCCAGCTCTTCGACGTGTTCTCCTCCGTCTGGTTCTCCGCGATCTACCTGCTGCTGTTCATCTCGTTGATCGGCTGTGTCTTTCCCCGGGCGAAGAAGCACTACAAGACCTTGCGCACCCCGCCACCGCGTACCCCGGCCCGGCTGTCGCGGCTCCCCGAGAACGGGAGCTTCGAACTGGCCGACGATCCGGCCGCCCGCAGCGACGGGGAGGTCCTCGACCGCTCCGCCGCCCTGCTGCGCAAACGCGGTTACCGGGTCGAGAAACGTCCCGGGGGCACGACGCCGTCGGTGGCCGCCGAACGCGGCTACGTCCGTGAAATCGGGAACCTGGTCTTCCACTTCTCGCTCATCGGCGTCTTGGCCTCCGTCGCGATCGGTGGGGTCTACGGGTACACCGGCCAGCGGATCGTCGTGGAGGGTGAGTCCTTCGTGAACACGCTGGTCTCCTACGACTCCTTCAATCCCGGAACCGGTTTCAAGGAAGGCTCGCTGAGCCCCTTCTCCGTCGCTCTGGACGACTTCGATGTCACCTACGACCGCGAATCGACCACACACTTCGGCCAGCCCATCGACTTCCATGCCCAGGTCACCACGTCCGAACCCGGCCAGAAGCCACGGAAGCAGGATCTGCGCGTGAACCATCCGCTGCGGATCGGTGGCACCGCCGTCTATCTGGTGGGCAACGGGTACGCCCCGGACATCGTCGTGCACGACGGCAACGGCAAGGTGGCCTACTCCGGCCCGGTGGTGGCGGTGCCGCAGGACGAGGTCTTCACCTCCCTGCTGGTCCTGAAGGTCCCCGACGCGGCCCCCGACCAGCTCGGTTTCGTCGGCCTGTTCCTCCCCACGGCGGGGATCACCGCCGAGGGGGTGGGGGTCTCCCTGGATCCGAGCCCGACGGAACCGCAACTGCAGCTGAACTCCTACTACGGTGACCTCGGTCTGGACTCCGGGGATCCACAGAACGTCTTCGTCCTGGACACCGACGACCTGAACGAACTGAACAGCAGGAAGCTGGACGCCGGCGGCCTGGTCGTCAATGCCGGCCAGACGGTGGAACTGCCCCAGGACAAGGGCACGATCACCTTCAAGGGCATCAAACGCTACGCCGCCCTGGACGTCCACCACGATCCGGGCAAGCTGCCGGTGGGCATCTTCGCCGCCTTGGCCCTGATGGGTCTGGCCGTTTCCCTGTTCACCCCCCGCCGGCGTGCCTGGATCAAGGTGCACCCCGCCGCGGGCGAATCGGGTGGCTCCGGGGAAAAGAGTGGGCGTATCATCGAATACGGAGTGCTCGCCCGTGGCGAGGACCCGCGTGTACGGCAGGAAGCCCGGGAGATTCGCACACTTCTTGAGCGTGAATTCACCGGCACCGACCGGACCGAAGTTTAGGAGACAGAGGAAAAACGCATGCCCACGATCAACGAAAACCTCGGCGCCTACAGCGACCTCTTCATGCTGCTGGCGGCCATGGCCTACGCCATTGCCTTCATCGCCTTCGCCTGGGATCTGGCCAAATCGAGCCGCACCATCCGTGAACTCGAATCGGGCCTGCTGGCCGAGGAGGCCAAGCAGCTGGCCATGGCCGGTGCCGCCGGAACGGGATCCGCACGTGGCGCCGCCGCGACCAGCGCTCCTGCTGGTCCGCATGCCCCCGCCGAAGACGATGGCCTGCTGGTCAACGAATCGATGAACTACACCCGGGATGCCGGCAAGCGCACGGCAGCCCGCATCGGAGTCTCGGTGGCCTGGATCGGCGTACTGATCCACGGGTTCGCCGTCGTCTCCCGCGCCATCGCTGCCGGCCGGGTGCCGTGGGGGAACATGTACGAATTCCTCACCACCGGCGCCTTCCTGGTGGCTGCGGTGTTCCTGGTCGTGCTGCTGCGCAAGGACCTGCGCTTCATGGGGACCTTCGTCATCGGCCTGGTGACGTTGATGCTGTGTGCCGCGACGATGGGCTTCCCCACCCCGGTCGCGCATCTGGTCCCGGCGTTGCAGAGCCCCTGGCTGGTCATCCACGTCTCCATTGCCGTCCTGGCCTCTTCGCTGTTCACGATCACCTTCGCGTTGAGCGTCCTGCAGCTGATGCAGGCAGACCGCCAATCGAAGCTGGCCGCCGGCAAATCCGATAAATTGGCGTTCCTGCGTCTGGTTCCCAGCGCGGCCGCGTTGGAGAACTTCGCCTACCGGATCAACGCCGTCGCGTTCGTGATGTGGACGTTCACCCTCATCGCCGGTGCCGTCTGGGCCGAAGCCGCCTGGGGCCGTTATTGGGGCTGGGACACCAAGGAAGTCTGGACCTTCGTGATCTGGGTGGTCTTCGCCGGCTACCTGCACGCCCGGGCCACCCGTGGCTGGACCGGCACCCGGTCGGCCTGGTTGAGCATCATCGGCTACCTGTGCATCGTCTTCAACTTCACCGTGGTGAACCTGTACTTCAACGGCCTGCACTCCTACGCGGGAGTCTAGCCACCGCCGGATCCCCGAGGGGCCCGGGAGGAGACCGCAAGGTTTCCTCCCGGGCCCTCTTCGTCCAGAGGGTGGCCTCGGGACGGCAGGCGGGAGGCGGGACCGCAGGGAACGACGCAAGCCCCGGCAGTGTGCCCTCCGGCGCCCGGGCGATGACCTAGAGTGGTTTGATGCCCTCAGCCCAGGACCCCCTGCCCTTCCACCGCACTGCCATGTTGCCGCTGCTGCTGGCCATGGTCGCCATCGCGCTGGCGCTGGTTTCGACGTTCCTGGCGGCACTGGTGGCCAAGCTGGTGCTGCTGGGGCTGGCCATGCTCTTCGTGGTGGGCTGCGGTGTGAGCCTGGGGATCCTCTTCGCCCGCGTCCGGAAGGAAGCAGCAAAGCAGCCTCGCGACTGAACTGTGCAGGGCCCCTTCGGCCCAGGAAGGGTGCCTAGCTGCTCGGCGGGTTCGAGTCCTGGTCGGAGGAATGCGTCCCATCGTCATGCGGTGGGTTCTGGTTCTTCCGGGCTTGCTCCTCACGGGCCCTCAGCTCGGCCTCACGGCGACGCAGGTCCTCCTCCTTGGCGCGTTGGCGCCGTTGGGTTTCGAGGCTGCGCAGGAAGTCCGGGTCGTCGTCGGGGGCCGCCGGGCCACGGGTGGGCCGCTGGCCCTGGGAGGGGCCCGAGCCCGAGTCGTCCGGACGGCCGAGCCAGAACCATAAGAGGGCCCCGATGAGCGGAAGCAGGATGATGGCCAGGATCCACCAGGGCTTGGCGATGCTGCGCACCCGGTCCGCCGGTGTCTGCACGCACTGGATCACTGCGTAGATGGTGACGGCGAGGGCCACCAGTGCACCGAGCATCAAGTTTCTGACCATGGATCCATTGTAGTGAAGAAAACGTGCCGCTGCTCCAGCCGGTAGAATCGAAGAGTGCAGTTCCTCAAGTACTCCCTCATCCGTCTGGTCCTCTTCTTCGCGGTCTTCGCCGCCCTGTACTGGTTGTTGGGCTTTTCCCCCTGGTTGGCCGCCATCATCGCGGCCGTGATCGCCTTCTGCGTGGCCTATCTGTTCCTGAACCGGATGCGGACTGAAAGCGTCCGGCAGGTCCAGGGACGGGTGGAGGAGCTACGCCGGAACCCGGGGACCCACAAGGGGACGGTCGAACGTGAGGACGAGGACGCCGAGGACGACTTCCAGTAGTCCAGCGCGGATCAGCCCTGCTGACGGAGCACGACCGTCACGACCATGCCGATGGCGAAAAGCACGCTGTAGCCGAGGTTGATGAACCCGGTCTGCCGTAGCACCGGGATCAGGGCCGCGCGCCGACGGGTGCGCAACATGACCCAGGACGGCATCAGACACAGCGGGGCGATCAGGACGACGAGCATCAGCCAGGGGAAGTCGGCCACGACCAGCAGCGGCAGCAGCAGGGCCAGCCCCAGCATCAGCACATAGGAGATGCGGGCCCCGTCATCGCCCAGACGCACCGCCAGGGTCCTTTTGCCGACCTCGCGGTCGGTGGGGATGTCGCGCACGTTGTTGGCCATCAGCAGGGCCGTGGCGATCAATCCGGTGGCACAGGCACCGACCCAGGCGGTCGCAGGCAGTTCGAGGACCTGGGTGAACGTGGTGCCCAGGGTGGCGACGAGGCCGAAGAACAAGAAGACGAACACCTCGCCCAGGCCCTGGTAGCCGTAGGGCCGGTCCCCGCCGGTATAGCCCCAGGCCGCGAAGATCGCGGCGACCCCGACCAGCAGCAGCGGCCAGGCCTCGGACAGGACCACCAGGGCCAGCCCGGCCACCGCGGCGGCAGCGAAACAGCCGAAGGCAGCGGCCTTGACCCGGCCAGGCTTCGCCGCGCCGGAGCCGGTCAGCCGCAACGGGCCGACGCGGACGTCGTCGGTGCCGCGGATCCCGTCGGAGTAGTCGTTGGCGTAGTTCACGCCGATCTGCAGCAGCAAGGACACCAGGGCGGCCAGCCCGGCGCGGATCCAATGGACTTCGCCCGCCACCCCGAATGCCGCCGCCGTGCCGATGATGACCGGGGCGATGGCCATCGGGAGGGTGCGCAGCCGGGCGCCTTCGATCCATTGGGCGGGTGTGGCCACGGCAGGGTCCTCTCGGGTGGGTGCTGGCTGTTGGTCCAGCGTCCTATTCTCTCCCTGCCGCCGCCAACTGGGAAATTGCCGCCCGACGGTCGGGTTTGCCGCCCGGGAGGGCAGGAAGCTCGGGGACCTGCAGCAACCGGCGGGGGACGGCCGCGGGCCCCAGCGAGGACCTGACGGCATCTCGGATGGATTCTCCGGTGGCCTCCCCGGTGACCAGTGAACCGATGGCGGAGCCCCATTCGGGGTCGGGGACCCCCACCACCAGGGCGGAGCGGACCCCGGGGACCGCTTCGATGGCGGCAGCCACCGCGGCGGCGGAGATCTTCACGCCACCGGTGTTGATGACATCGTCGATGCGCCCGAGCACGTTGAGCACCCCGTCCTCGTAGCTGCCCAGGTCATCGGTGGTGAACCAGCGCCGCCCGGCGGCGTCGAGGAGGAAACGCTCGGCCGTGTGGGCGGGGTCGTCCAGGTAGCCCGCGGCCAGGACGTCCCCGCCCAGGCGGATCCTGCCGGCGGCGACGTCGAGGTGCACCCCGGGCAGCGGTTTGCCGTCGTATACGCAGCCACCGCAGGTCTCGGTCATCCCATAGGTCCGCACGATGTTCAGGCCGTGGGAGCGGGCGCTGGAACGCAACGATTCCGAGGCGGCCCCGCCGCCGAGCAGGATCGTGTTGAACCGACGCAGCACCGCGATGGTTTCCGGTGCTGGATCCTCCAGCAGGCGGGCCAGCTGGGTGGGCACCAAGGAGGTCAGGCGCACCTTGTCGGTCAGCTCGCCCGCGGCAGCGGTGAAGGCCTGGGCAGTGAACGAGCCGGCCAGGTCCATGGCCCAGGGACGGGTTCCTGCGTAGAGGCTGCGCGTGAGCACCGCCAAGCCGGCGACGTAGTGCACGGGCAGGGCCAGCAACCACTGTCCTTCGGTGCCCAGATGTTCGGCGGCGGCCATGGACGAGGCCGCCAGGGAATCCGTGGGCAGCACGGTGCGTTTCGGTGTCCCCGTGGAACCAGAGGTCCGGACGACGGCGGCGGTGCCCTCCGGGACGTCCTGCGGGGTGTCGATCCGGTGGCTGCCCGCTGCCTCGCCGGGCAGGATCTCGACCGCCGGCCCCTCGTCGTTCAGGGTCGCGGCGAGGGCCTTCAGGATCTCTGCGATGTCCATCCCGGGCTCCTAGAAGTAGTAGGGGTGCGAGGACCAGTCGGGTTCGCGTTTGGCCAGGAAGGCATCCCGGCCTTCCACGGCCTCATCGGTCATGTAGGCCAGGCGGGTGGCCTCCCCGGCGAAGACCTGTTGGCCGGCCAGCCCGTCGTCGGCCAGGTTGAAGGCGAATTTGAGCATCCGGATCGCCTGCGGTGACTGGCGGGCGATATCGGCCGCATATTCCAGGGCGACCTCCTCGAGGCGCTCATGGTCCACCGCCTCGTTGACGGCTCCCATCGAGACCATGTCCTCGGCGGAATATTCGCGGGCCAGGAAGAAGATGCCGCGGGCATTCTTCTGGCCGACCTGCCGGGCCAACAAGGTCGAACCGTAGCCGGCGTCGAAGGAGCCGACCGTGGCGTCGGTCTGCTTGAACTTGCCGTGCTCACGGGAGGCGATGGTCAGGTCGGAGACCACGTGCAACGAGTGGCCGCCGCCGGCCGCCCACCCGTTGACGACGGCGATGACGACCTTGGGCATGGTGCGCATCAGCCGTTGGACCTCGAGGATGTGCAGGCGCCCGGCCCGGGCCGGGTCGATCGACTCGGCGGTCTCGCCGCCGGCGTAGCGGTAGCCGTCCCGGCCACGGATGCGCTGGTCCCCACCGGAGCAGAAGGAGTGGCCCCCGTCCTTGGCGGAGGGGCCGTTGCCGGTCAGCAGCACGGTGGCCACATCGGAGGTCATGCGGGCATGATCGAGGGCCCTGAAGAGTTCATCGACGGTTCCGGGGCGGAAGGCGTTGCGCACCTCGGGCCGGTCGAAGGCGATGCGTACGGCGGGCAGATCACGGAGGATCCTGCCCTGGGCATCGCGTTCCACCTGCCGATGGTAGGTGATGTCCTCGAAATCGAAACCCTCCACGACCCGCCAGCGGATGGGGTCGAAGAGATCGGATACCTGGGGTGGAAGTACGTTTTCAATCACGCCCACGAGTCTAGCGCCAGCAGGGTCGTGGACCTCGCCCGGGCGGGTTTTTCGACACCCTGTAGAATGAAGTGTCCACTGGAATCAGGAGGACACGTTGGAAATGATCACCCGTGCCGATCTACCGTTCTTGGCTGAAGCCGATACGGCGGCACTGCATATCTCGATGTTCATGCCCACCCACCGCTTCGGCGACCAGTCCCGGGCGGACCAGCTGCGTTGGAAGAACCTGCTCAGCGCGCTCGAGGAATCCCTGGAAGGGCGTCTACGCCCGGCCGAAATCGACGACCTGCTCGCCCCTGCCAGGCAGCTGCGTGACGATGCCTGGGCTTGGCAGCACATGAGCGACGGGGTCGCATTATTCATGCGGCCGGGGTGGCACGCCAGCTACCGGGTGCCGTATTCCGTCCCCGAATTCTCCACGGTCGGTGACCGGCTGGTGCTGGGGCCGCTGTTCCGGCTGCTCTCGGGCGATGAACAATTCCTGCTGTTGGCCGTCAGCCAACGCAACCTGCGCCTGCTGGAGGGCGACCGCCAGCAGGTGGCCGAACTCGAGCTGAACGGGGTGCCCACGGCCCTGCGCGACGTCGTCGAGGCCCAGGAACCCCGGTCGGACACGATGGCCCGGCCGGCTGCCGACGCCGGAACCAAGGGCGGTTCGGCCGTGTTCTACGGCCACGGTGCCGCCGATGAACACTTCAAGAAGAACGAAGTGACACGGTTCGTGCGTGAAGCCGCCAGCGGGTTGCGTCCGCTGCTGTTCGAACGCGGACTGCCCCTGGTGCTTGTGGGCCCCGATCTGCTCGTGAGCGAATATCGGGGCGCCGGGGACTATCCCCACATCCTGGACGACGCCGTGATCCGCAACCCGGACCCGCTGTCCTCCGGTGAATTGCATCGGCTGGCCTGGCCCGTCATCGAAGACCGGTTGCGTGCCGAGAGGTCGAAGCTGATCGAGCAGTTCCGTTCCCTCCATGGGACCGGAAGGGTCTCCAGCGATCGTGCCGAGATCCATGAAGCCGCCCTGCACGGGCGGATCGAGACCCTGTTCATCCAGGCCGATCCGTGGTGCTGGGAGCAGGCTGCTTCCGGACCCCACACCATCGTGGCGCTGGGACGGGACGACCGGTATGCCGGCTGCGAGCAGATCGAGGCGGCAGCGGTCGCCACGATGGGCAGCGGGGGACTGGTCCATGCCAGTTCGGAACCGGCCGACCCGGACAGCCCGATCTCCGCGATCTTCAGGTACTGAACACCGCGGGGGTAGGGCGGTAGGCTCCGAGGATGGAATCGTTGCGAACCCAACAGGATGTCAACGCCACCGCGGATGTGGTGTGGAGTGTGCTGCAGGACGGTGCCCAGTACTGCCGCTGGGTCCCCGGGGTCGAGCACGTCGATGGAGGCATCCAGGACGGCCAGTCCATCACGCTGCTCGGCCCGGAGGGCCAGGACAGCACCCGGATGCAGGTCACCACGGCCACGAACCGCCGGAGCATGACCTGGCGGACGGGCCCCGGGTGGGGATTGGACGCTTCGGAGATCACCTTCGAACTGGCCGAGACCGAATTCGGGTGCACGGTGGTGCTCGACCGCCGGGACTCGGGGCTCCTGCACGGCCTGCTGGGGGACGACGAGGAGGACCCCAAGGCCCGGCTCGACGAACTGGCCAGGAACCTGGCCCAGGCCGCCGAGACCCGGGGAGCCCATGAGGAGGTCCGGCAAAGCCCCGACGGGGATCCCGGGGAGGGCACCGGCATGGGTATCTCGGGGGCGGACGTCGAGCCGGATCCCGGCCCCGGGGTGCCGGGGCCGGACCGGGGGACTGCCTGACGACGGCGGGGCCCCCCCCGAAGGTCTGGGGGGGGGGCCCCCCGGCGTGGGAGCACCGCCCACGCGGGGGGCCCCCCGCCGGGGGGGGGGGGGGGCGGGCCGGGGGCCCGGCCGGCCGCGGGGGGCCCCTCAACCCCCGGTTGGGTGGGGGCCCCGCCGTAGTTGCCTCCAGGGCCTAGCGGGGATCCTCGGCGAGGATCCCGGTGTCGTTGGCATTCGGGGTCTCCGTGCCGCGCAGCGATGCGCCGGCGGTTTCGACCATGTACCGCACGGCGATCAGACCCACGACCGCCGCAATCATCATGTAGACGGCCGGGAAGAGCACGAATCCGGTGCTGTCGATGACCGCCTCGTTGACAATGGCCGCGGTGCCACCGAGCAACGCAGTGGCCACGTTGTAGGTGATGGCGAAGCCGGCAAAGCGGACCTGGGAGGGGAACATCGCCGGGAAGGTGGCCGTGATCGTGGCCAGCTGCGGGAGGTACAACAGACCCAGTACCGCGAAGCCGATGATGGCCAGCCCGAAGTTCTGGCCGATGAGCCAGAACATCGGTACCGGGAAGATGATCAGACCGAGGGTGGAGGCATACCACATGGGCTTGCGACCCACCTTGTCGGAGAGGCCGCCAACGAACGGGATGACGCACATCATGGCCACCTCACCGAGGATGATGACGATCAGCGCCTGATTCGAATCCATTCCCAGCTGGCTTTCCAGATAGGTGGGCATGTAGGTGATCAAGGTGTAGTTCACCATGTTCAGGCAGGAGACCATGCCGAACATGACCAACATCGGGCGCCAGTATTGGGTGATCACGGCCTTGAGGCTGCCGCCCTCCTCCACCCCGCCGGTCTCCTCGAGCTCTTGGAACACCGGGGTGTCTTCGAGCTTATTACGCAGGTACAAACCGACCAGGCCCATCGGGAGGGCCAGCATGAACGGGATCCGCCAGCCCCAGGAATCCATGGCCGCCTCGGGAAGCACCAGTTGGAAAAGCAACATGACGGCAGCACCGAGGGCGAAGCCGCCCAGTGTGCCGAACTCCAGGAAGGAGCCGAAGAAACCGCGCTTCTTGTCCGGGGCGTATTCGGCCATGAAGGTCGCCGCGCCGCCGTACTCGCCGCCGGTGGAGAAACCCTGCACCAGGCGCAGCAGGATCAGCAGGATCGGAGCCAGGATCCCGACCATGTCGAACGTCGGGAGCACGCCGATGAGGAACGTGGCCCCGGACATCATGAGGATGGTCAGGGTCAGGACGGTTTTGCGTCCGAGCTTGTCGCCCAGCGGGCCCCAGATGATTCCACCCAGGGGGCGCACTACGAACGAGACGGCGAAGGTGGCCAACGCCAGGATCGTTCCGTACTCCCCGGGAAAGAAATGAGCGGTGATGTAGGTCACCGCCACCGCATATACGCCGTAGTCGAACCATTCGGTCAGGTTGCCCATGGCTGAAGCCGCGGTGGCCTTGTGGATCATCGAGCGGCCCTCGGCGGTGTCAAGATCCGGGCCGATGTCCTCGGAGTAGTCGATGGGGGCCTGCGCGGTGGCGTCGGGGGTGCCCTCCGTCGAGGGGGAGTCTGTGCTGTCGTTCGGTGGCATGGGTGCCTCCCAAAATTCTTCAGCTTTCGTCGACAGGGGCCGGTTCTGAGCGCCCAGGGCGGAGGGCCGGCGACGGTCCACGATCCGGTGTCGAGCATCGGAGTCTGTCAAAGGCATCCATATTACCGGCAGGTATAAAAGCGGTCAATTTCGTCATCAGGCCGGGGTGAGTTGACCGGTGGGATGCGGGGTGGGAATCTCTTAGTGAACGATTGGTCGGTAATTGTGTCCCGAGACGCATTCCACGGCCGGCAAAGATGCCTGAACAGAGGCCAACCGAAGAGGGGTTTTCATGTCCGAAGCATTCCTGGTGGGCGGAGCCCGCACTCCGGTCGGTCGTTATGGCGGGGCCCTGGCCTCCGTGCGTCCCGATGACCTGGCGGCGTTGACCGTCCGGGCCGCCGTCGAACGGGCCGGAGTCGATCCGGAGCTGGTGGACGAGGTCATCTTCGGCAACGCCAACGGGGCCGGGGAGGAGAACCGGAACATCGCCCGCATGGCCTGGCTGCTGGCCGGGTACCCCGATTCGGTTCCGGGGATCACCGTGAACCGGCTGTGCGCCTCGGGGATGTCCGCCATCACGATGGCCAGCCACATGATCAAGGCGGGGGCCGCCGACATCGTCGTCGCCGGTGGGGTCGAATCGATGTCCCGCGCCCCGTGGGTGATGGAGAAGCCCTCCAAGGCCTTCGCGAAGCCCGGCGCCACCTACGACACCTCGATCGGCTGGCGGTTCCCCAACCCGGCCTTCCTCTCCGGGGAGCTCTCCCGCGACGGGAAGACCACCTTCTCCATGCCCGAGACCGCCGAAGAGGTCGCCCGCGTCTTCGGCACCTCACGGGAGGATTGCGACGCCTTCGCCGTACGCTCCCACGAACGCGCCCTGGCAGCCATCGCCGCCGGCCGCTTCGCCGAGGAGATCGTTCCGGTCACCGTGACCGGGCGCAAGGGCGCCCGGACCATCGTCGATACCGATGAGGGGCCGCGCGCCGGGACCACCATGGAGGTCCTGTCCGGACTGCGCCCGGTGGTCAAGGGCGGTTCGGTCGTCACCGCAGGCAACGCCTCGACGCTCAACGACGGCGCCTCGGCGATCATCGTCGCCTCCGAGGCGGCCATCGAGAAATACGGGTTGACCCCGCGCGCCCGCATCCTCGACGGGGCCTCGGCCGGGGTGGCCCCGGAAATCATGGGGATGGGCCCGGTCCCCTCCTCCAGGAAGGTCCTCGAACGCACCGGGCATACCGTGGACGAGCTCGCCGCCGTGGAACTCAACGAGGCCTTCTCCTCCCAGTCCCTGGCCTCCATGCGCGAACTCGGCCTGGACCCCGACATCGTCAACAACGACGGCGGCGCCATCTCGCTGGGCCACCCCTTGGGCTCCTCCGGCTCCCGCATCGCCCTGACCTTGCTGGGCCGGCTGGACCGTGAAGCCTCCGCAGGGAACAAATTGGGACTGGCGACCATGTGCGTGGGCGTCGGCCAGGGAGCCGCCCTGCTCGTCGAGGGGGTCTAGTGGTGAGTGCACAAGACCTGGGTCCCCAGGAGCAGCACGACGGCGCAGCCGGGCTCGACGCCGCGGGCTTCGCCACGCTGATCGTCACCGAGGCAGCCGACCGGATCACCGTCCGGCTGCACCGCCCGGAGGTCCGCAACGCCATCGACCAGACGATGGTCGATGAACTCCATGCGGTCTGCAGCCATCTGGAGGCCTCCCCGAAGATCCTCATCCTTTCGGGGACCCCCTCGGATCCGGAGACCGGGGCCAAGGGCATCTTCGCCTCCGGCGCCGATATCGCCCAATTGCGCCAACGCCGCCGCGAAGACGCCCTGGCCGGGATCAACTCCTCGCTCTTCGAGCGGATCGCCCGGTTGCCGATGCCCGTCATTGCCGCCCTGGACGGTTACGCGCTCGGTGGGGGTGCCGAGCTGGCCTACGCCGCCGACTTCAGGATCGGCACCGAGGCCCTGCGGATGGGCAACCCCGAAACGAATCTGGGCATCATGGCAGCCGCCGGGGCCACCTGGCGGTTGAAGGAGCTCGTCGGGGAGCCGATGGCCAAACAGATCCTGCTCGCCGGGAAGGTGCTCACCGGAGAGGACTGCCTGAAGGTGGGTTTGATCGGCGAACTGGTCGGCTCGGCCGAACTGGGCGGTGCCGCCGAGGCGCTGGCGGACCGGATCGGCGCCCAGGACCCATTGGCGGTCAGGGTCACCAAGGCCGTGTTCCACACCCCGCGGGAAGCCCACCCGGTGATCGACACCCTGGCCCAGTCGATGCTCTTTGAGTCAGAAGCCAAATTCGACCGCATGCAGGCATTCCTCGACAGGAAGAAGAAGTAACGATGACCCCCAGCACCCCGGAAAAGAACACCGCCGTCCCGAGCGAGGCCGACGCCTCGACGTCCCTGCCCACCCGGGTCGGGGTCCTGGGCGGGGGCCGCATGGGCGCCGGCATCGCCCATGGCTTCCTCATCAAGGGAGCCGACGTGCTCATCGTCGAACGCGACGCACCCAGTGCCGAAGCCGCCCGGGAACGGGTCGCCACGGCCGTGGGCAAATCCATCGACCGCGGCCTGGCAGGAGCCGTCGAGGACCATCTGGCCCACCTGACGGTGAGCACCGACTACGCCGACTTCGGGGACCGCGAACTGGTCGTCGAAGCCGTCCCGGAGATCTGGGACCTGAAGGTCTCCTCGCTGCAGGCGGTAGAAGCCGAGCTGGGCTCCGAGGCCGTCTTGGCCTCGAACACCTCCTCGCTGTCCATGAGCGGCCTGGCCGGTCATCTGGCCCGTCCCGGGAGCTTCCTGGGGCTGCACTTCTTCAACCCGGTCCCGGCCTCGACCCTGATCGAAGTCGTCATCGCCGAGCAGACCGCGCCGGCCCTGGTGGAGAAGGCCCGCGGCTGGGTGGCCGGTCTGGGCAAGACCGCCGTCGTCGTCAACGACGCCCCCGGCTTCGCCTCCTCCCGGCTGGGGGTCATGCTCGCCGTGGAGGCGATGCGCATGCTCGAGGAGGGCGTTGCCTCCGCCGAGGACATCGACAACGCCATGGTGCTCGGCTATAAACACCCCACCGGCCCGTTGAAGACCACGGACCTCGTGGGGCTGGACGTGCGGCTGGGGATCGCCGAATACCTGGCCGAGCAGCTCGGTGAACGCTTCGCCCCGCCGGCGATCCTGCGCCGGAAGGTCGAACGCGGGGACCTGGGCCGCAAAACCGGGCAGGGCTTCTACGACTGGAGCTGATCCGTGGGGCCCCTCCTGCCGGCGATGGGGGCGCATGGCAGGATGGGCCCATGAACGAGGTGAACTGGGAAGGCGCCGTCAACGCGCGGCGCGTGGCAGGACGGCTCTACCGGATGGGCCGCAGCGAATGGCTCACCGAACGCGGGTGGGCCCAGGCCCATGACGCAGGCATCCGCACGGTCATCGACCTGCGCAATGCCGACGAGCGTCGACGTCGGCCCACCGACCCCGCGGTCGACCCCGGGGCGCTGGCGGGGATCACCGTGCTGCATTGCCCCACCGAGGACCAGGCCCATGAGGAATTCATGGCCGCGGCCGCCTCGGCAGACACCCCGTACCTCAGCGATCCGCGCTACTACCCGGCGAACCTGGAGCACTTCCCCCGGCTGGTGGCCGGCGTCTTCCGTGCCCTGGCGGCGGCCCGGGGCTCCGTCGTCGTGCATTGTTCCGCCGGCCGGGACCGGACGGGAATGATCATCTCCATGGCGCTGGCCCTGGTCGGCAGGCAGGATCTGATTCCCGGCCAATACGATGCCGGAGCGCGCGGAATCAACGAATGGCACCGGATCAGCCCGGTCAAACACCCCTATGAACGGCATTTGAGCGAGGAAGAGCTGGCCCCGGTCATTGCCGGACGCCAGCAGTCACTGGCCGAATTCGTCGACGGGATCGACGTCGAGGCCTTTCTGCTCGGGCAGGGGCTGACGGTCGCCGAGATCGATGCGGTGCGGGAACTGCTCGCGGGCTCCCGGGCCTGACCGCTGCCGGTCGGGGATCGGCGGGAGGACACATATCGTCCGATCCAACGATTTTTCGAATTCGACTTGCCAGAACCCGGGCCGGGGGAGTTGGCTGGTTGGCATGGCAAAAATCCTCGTCCTCGGTGGTACCCAGTGGCTGGGCCGAACCCTTGCGCTGCAGGCCGTCGAGGACGGGCACGATGTCGGGTGCTTGGCCCGTGGCAGTTCGGACGGCTTCCCCGAGGGGGTCCGCGAATTCCGGGTCGATCGTGAGGTCGAGGACGCCTACGCGGGGGCCGCGGCCGAACCCTGGGACCTCGTGGTGGAACTGACCTGCCGGCCCGCCCACGCCAAGGCGGCGGTGGAAGCCTTGTCCCCGCAAGCCGGACACTGGGTCTTCGTCTCCTCTTGTTCCGCCTACGCCGTCCACTCCCGGGCGGGGGCCGCCGAGGCCTCGAAGCTCCTGGTGGCCCAGGACTCCAGCCTGGGTTACAGCGACGAGAAGTTCGGCGAAGCCAAGGCCGGTTGCGAATGGCTCACCGTTGCCTCCCGTGGCAATGCGGCACTGCTGGTCCGTCCGGGACTGATCGGTGGCCCCGGGGACCCCACCGGCCGGTCCACCTACTGGCCCCTGCGGTTCGCCCGCGGGCAGGAGCCGGTCCTCGTCCCCGACGACGACGGCGAGGCCCGCTATGTCCAGATCGTCGACGTCCGCGATCTGGCGGCCTTCATCCTGCGCGCCGGGCTCGAGGCCCGCAACGGACCGGTCAACGTCGTCGGTGCCGAGATGCCGCTGGGTGACGTGATCGCCAGCGCCCAGAGTGCCGCGGGATACAGTGCCGCCGTCGTGCCCTACCCGTTGCACCGGATGCCGGACGACGCCGTCGCCCCCTGGTCGGGCCCCCGCTCGCTCCCGCTGATCCTGCCCGCCGGGACCGAATTCGCCGGCTTCGCCCGCCGGTCGGATCGCAGGGCCCTGAAGTGGGGGCTGGTGCGCCGTCCGTTGGCCGAGACGTTCTCCGATATCATCGCCGCGCACGACCCCACCGAGGAGCTGCGCTCGGGACTGAGCGCGGATCACGAGGCGGAGCTGATCAACCGACTGGGCTGAGTGGAATCATCGTCAGGTCCAGGCGGCGGCCAAAAGGTCGGCGAGCAACTCCTCGGGATCCTGGTCGAGTCCCCGGCTGGTGAACCAGGAGCAGACGTTCCGGCAATCCCTGGCCAGCAGATCGGCGCCCAGCGGGTTCGCGGCCAGATCGACCAGTTGTGGCAGGTCGATGATCACCAACCGGTTTCCGGAGACCAGGATGTTGTACGGGGAGAGGTCTCCATGGGCGTATCCCAGCGAGGCGAACCCGCCCATGGCCTCGACGAGCTGGTCGAAAAAGGACTGGAGCACAGGCCGCGTCGGCCGCAATTGCTGCAGTCTGGGGGCTGCGGCGTCGGGATGGTCGGGGTCGGTGATGAATTCCATGAGGATCTCGGTGCCATCCACCTGCACGGGGTAGGGGACCGGGATCCCGGCTTCGTGGGCCCGGACCAGGAAGTTCCATTCGGCGGCGGCCCACTGGGCCGCCTCGACCTGGCGGCCATAGGAGGAACCGTTCTTCAGTGCCCGCGCATCCCGGCTGCGCCGTACCGTGCGCCCCTCGGTATAGATGGTGGAGCGGCGGAAGGCGCGCTGTTCGGGGGGCCGGTACCTCTTGGCGGCCAGTAGGGACCGGCGGGTGTCGGTGGCGCGTTCGAGCAGGAAGACGTCTGCTTCCTTGCCGGTTTTCAGGATCCCGAGTTCGGTGTCGATGGCCCCGGCGTCCTCGATGATGAACCCCGGGCGGGGCGTGGGGCCGCGCATCAGTCGTTCCACGTTGTTCCAGGTGGACCAGCGTTGATTGGCGGCCAGGGAATCGTCGAGCATGTTCCATCCCGCGGGGCGTTCCTCGCCGGTGCCGTGTCCGGACGTCGCGGGCGTCAGTTTTTGGAAGGTGGTTTCCGGATCAGTAGCGGAATTCGAAGTCATGTAGGTGGTGGCTCCCGGGGAGGTGGTCGATGGAGGTCGGGGCGTGTGGGGCAACAAGGGTCGTCATGGCGGCCTCCCGGGAGTCGGTGATGGGCGGGACCCTGAGTCAACAACAGTGATCGAGGAAAGTCAATCACTTTCGGATCGACCGCGCCCCACTGGCCGTCATGTAGGCTGGGCCTCAAATACCGACCGATCGTTCAGGAAGGACTAGTCGACGATGACAACGCAGACCCCCGAGCTGGTACCCAGCTATATCCAGGACTCCTGGTGGACTCCCGAGGGCACTGACGGGGCCACGACGGTCCTGGACGCGAACACCGGCCAACAGCTGGCCCTGGTGAGCGCTGCTGGTCTCGATCTGGCCGAGGCCGTGGACCACGGCCGCTCCGTGGGGCACCGTGAGCTCGGGAAGCTGACGTTGCACGAGCGGGCCCTGCGGGTCAAGGAGATGGCCCAGTACCTCAACGAACGCCGCGAGGAACTCTACGACGTCTCCTACCGGACCGGCGCCACCAAGGTCGACAACATGGTCGATATCGACGGCGGCATCGGGGCCCTGTTCATCCTGTCCTCCAAGGGCCGTCGTGAGATGCCCAACTCCAACGTCGTCCAGGACGGCCCCGCCGAGCCGCTATCCCGTGACGGTTCGTTCCTCGGGGGCCATATCTTCACCCGCATCCCCGGGGTCGCCGCACAGATCAATGCCTTCAACTTCCCGGTCTGGGGCATGTTGGAGAAGTTTGCCCCCGCCTTCATCGCCGGTGTCCCCACCCTCGTCAAGCCCGCCACCCCGACCGGATACCTCTCCGAGGCCGTCGTGCGGATGCTGGTCGAATCCGGACTCCTGCCCGCCGGCTCCCTGCAACTGGTCTCCGGCTCCGCCCGCACCCTGCTGGACGTGCTCGACTACCGGGACATGGTCTCCTTCACCGGTTCGGCCTCGACCGCGGACGCCCTGAAATCCCATCCGAACGTCGTCTCCGGCGGCATCCGCTTCACCGCCGAAACGGACTCCCTCAACGCCGCGATCCTCGGCCCCGACGCAGTGGCCGGCACCCCCGAGTTCGAGGCCTTCATCAAATCCGTCACCACCGAGATGACTGTCAAGGCCGGCCAGAAGTGCACCGCCATCCGCCGCGCCATCGTCCCGGCGGGACTCGAAGACGACGTCGTGGCCGCCATCGGCGCCCGACTGACCCAGCGGGTGGTCGTGGGGGATCCGCGGGCCGAGGGGGTCACCATGGGGGCCCTGGCGTCGCTGGACCAACTGCGCGATGTCCGCGGCGCGGTCCAGGACATGCTGGCTGCCGGCGGCGAGATCGCCTACGGCACGTTGGATGCCCCCGTGGTCAGAACCGCTTCGGGGGAGGAACACGAGGTCGCCGAGGGCGCGTTCATGTCCCCTCTGCTGTTGACCTGGGCCGATGCGAAGGCGGAAGCAGTCCACTCGCTGGAGGCCTTCGGCCCGGTGGCCAGCGTGCTGGGCTACACGGACCTGGACGAGGCAGTGGAGCTCGCCGCCCGCGGCAGCGGCTCGCTGGTGGCCACGGTGTGCACCAACGACGGGGACGTTGCCCGTGACCTGACCATCGGGATCGCCGGCCACCACGGCCGGATCCATATCCTCAACCGCGAGACCGCCCGCACCTCCACCGGCCACGGGTCCCCGGTCCCGCATCTGGTCCATGGCGGGCCGGGCCGCGCCGGCGGCGGCGAGGAACTCGGCGGCGTCCGGTCCATCAAGCACCACATGCAGCGCTCCGCCATCCAGGGCTCCCCGAACCTGCTGACCGCCGTCACCGGCGTCTGGCATGCCGGAGCAGACCGGGTCATCGCCGGGGCCCCCGAATTCGGGGCCGTGGAAGGAGCCATCCACCCGTTCCGCAAATCATTGGCCGAGTTGCGGATCGGCGACGCCTTCGCCTCCCCGTTGCGTGAAGTCACCCTGGACGAGATCACCGCCTTCGCGAACACGACCGGCGATACCTTCTACGCCCATACCGATCAGGAGGCGGCGGCGGCCAACCCGTTCTTCCCCGGGGTCGTCGCCCACGGGTATCTGCTGGTGTCCTGGGCGGCGGGGCTCTTCGTCCAGCCGGCCCCGGGGCCGGTGCTGGCCAACTACGGGTTGGAGAACCTGCGGTTCATCACCCCCGTTCCGGCCGGGGACCGGGTCCGGGTCACGCTCACCGCCAAGCGGATCACCCCTCGGGTCACCGACGAGTATGGAGAGGTCGCCTGGGACGCCATCATCCACAACCAGGACGATGAGATCGTGGCGACCTATGACGTGCTGACCCTGGTGGAGAAGGAAGACACCATCTACCGGGACTGGTCGACGCGCGACTGAGGCCTCCGGGAACCTGCCGGCGGCGAGAGCCGCTGGCAGCTCATCCCAGATCCACCATCCGGTATCCCATCCCCCTGACGGTCTCGAAGCGTTCGGCGCCGAGCTTATTGCGCAGATACCTCACGTAGACGTCCACGATGTTCGATCCCGGATCGAAGTCGTAGCCCCAGACCCGGGAGAGCAGCTGTTCCCGGCTGAGGACCTGGCCCGGGTTGCGCAGGAACGTCTCGGCCAAGGCGAACTCGCGGGCCGACAGGTCGACTTCCCGGCCCTGGAGCAGGGCCCGGCGGCCCCGGCAATCCATCTCCAGGTCGCCATTGCTCAGCAGGGCGGGATCCGAGGTGCTGTTTTCGGGTTTCAAACGCAACCGCAGCCGGGCCAGCAATTCCTCGAAATGGAAGGGCTTGGCCATGTAGTCGTCCGCTCCGCTTTGCAGGCCGGTCACCGTGTCGTCGATGCTGCTGCGGGCGGTGAGGATGATCACCGGGGTCTGCAACCCGAAGGCCCGCAGGCGTTTGAGGACCTCGTATCCGTCGAGATCGGGCAGACCAAGATCCAGGATGATGGCCTCGAATTCCCCGTCGGTGGCCAACCGCAGACCTGCTTCGCCGGTATCGGCGACGCTGGGTTGCAAGCCCGCCGCCTTCAGGCCCTTGGCGACGAAGGATGAAATGCGCTGCTCATCTTCGATGATCAGGATCCGGCTCATGTCCGGTGTTCTCCTCTTGGACGGGAAGTGTGAGGGTGAAGATCGAACCGCGCCCCGGGGCGGAGTCCACTTCGACAATACCCCCGTGGGCGGCGGCAATGGCCGAAACGATGTTCAGGCCGAGCCCCGAGCCGAAGCTCCGGGTGCTGTTGCGGCCCCGGCCGAACCTCTCGAAGATCCGCTGCTGGTCGGTGGGCTCGATCCCCGTTCCCTGGTCGCGAACCCACAGCCGCAGCCGGTCGGTCCCGGGTCCGCCGACGGGACCGCCGTCGCGGATGATGGCCGAACCGAGGCCGATCGCCGTCCCGGTGCCACTGAACTTCACGGCGTTGGCTGCCAGCTGCAGCACGGCCTGGGTCAAGCGCCGGGGGTCCACGGCGACGGACACGTCGGCGCGCTGGTCCACCTGCCAGTTCCGGTCACCGAGGCCGCGGGCCTTGTCCAGGAGCTCATCGAGCCAGGGACCCAGTTCCACGGGCCGGGGAACCACGAAATCGGGGCCATCCGATTTCGCCAGCGTGACCAGGTCGTCGATGAGCAGTGACATGCGGTCGAGTTCATCCACCGCGATGTCCCGGGACTGCATGACGTCCTGGGGGTCGTGGTCGTCCATCAGTTCCAGATGGCCCCGGATGATCGTCACCGGGGTGCGCAACTCGTGCCCGACGTCGTTGAGTAGTTGCCGTTGGGAGGTCAGTGCGGTTTCGAGCCGATCGAGCATGGCGTTGATGGTGAGGGTCAGATCGGCGAACTCGTCGTTCCCCACGGTATCGATGCGTTGGGAGAGATCGTTTTCCGAGATCTGCACGGCGGTCTCACGCAGGAGCCTGACCGGTAGGAGCATCCGTCCGACCATCAGCCAGCTGGCGATGCCCGCCAGGACCGTGACGCCGGCACCGACGGCGATGAAGAATTCGAAGCCGCGATCCAGGGCCCTGACCTCGGCGCCGTAGTCGTAGGCCAGCACGAGTCGGGCCGGTTCCTGGTCGGCGGCCAGCTGGACCGGGACGATCACGGCCCGGTAGGTGGTGGTGGAGGTCGTGACTGAGCTGAGGGCGATCCGGTGCGGTGGGCCGGTGGTCGCCGCCCAGTCCACGAATTCCTCGTCGTTCTCCAACCGGAGGTCGACCGTTTCGGGGGCCGTCCATTGCAGGTTCCCCTGGCTGAAGCTGACCATGCCCTCGGTGCGGGCCGGCAACGTCCGTTGCATGGCGATGTAGAGCAGGTCGTTCGCCTCGGTGAAGGCCTTGCCGGTTTCGGTATCCAGGCCCTGGGCCGCGAGGACCTGGAACTCACCGACGGTCCGGCGCAGGGAATCATCGATCCGGTCGTTCAGGGCCGACCGTTGCAGCAGATAGATCGTTGCCCCGGCGACCACCAGGGTGATGGTCACGATGGCGATCATCCCGATGAGGACGCGGGATCTGACCGACCAGCCCCCACGGGCCGGGCTAATCCTCCTCATCGTCATCATCCTCGTCGTCATCGTCATCATCATCATCGTCGTCATCGTCGTCATCGTCGTCATCGTCGTCATCGTCGTCATCGTCGTCCGCGGGGGACGGGGGAAGCGGCGCGACGG
>JAKDMV010000010.1 GCA_030452125.1 Micrococcaceae bacterium | reverse complement strand
CCCCCCCCCGCCCCCCCCCCCGCCCCCCCCCGGCGCC
Organism: Micrococcaceae bacterium; assembly: GCA_030452125.1. GTDB lineage: Bacteria > Actinomycetota > Actinomycetes > Actinomycetales > Micrococcaceae > Arthrobacter_H. Next base: position 47,183 of record JAKDMV010000010.1, on the reverse strand, counting down.
CCCCCCCCCCCCCTCGGGGCCCCCCCCCCCCGGGGGGCCCCCCCCCCCCCCCGGGCTCCGCTCGAAACGGGGCGGGTCCCCGCCGGTAGGGCACCGGAAGAACAAGCTAGATCACCACTGAGAATGGGGTTGCACATGGCGAACTACACCGCCGCTGATATCAAGGCGCTTCGTGAACGTACCGGCGCAGGCATGATGGATGTGAAGAAGGCCCTCGACGAGGCCAACGGTGATGCCGAGAAGGCCATCGAGGTCATCCGCGTCAAGGGCCTCAAGGGCGCCACCAAGCGCGAGGGCCGTTCCGCGGCCGAAGGCCTCGTGGCCGCCAAGGTCATCGACGGCACCGTCGGCTACATGATCGAAATCAACTGCGAGACCGACTTCGTCGCGAAGAACGACAAGTTCATCGCACTGGCCGATCAGGTCCTCGAAGTGGCCGTCTCCACCGGCGCCACCGATCTGGATGCGCTGCTCGCCGCCGATGTGAACGGCAAGAAGCTCGCCGACGTCGTCGTCGAAGAAGGCGCCATCCTCGGCGAGAAGGTCGTGGTACGCCGCATGGCACGCCTCGAAGGCGCCACGGTCGATGCCTACCTGCACAAGACGTCCAAGGACCTCCCGGCGCAGGTCGGCGTGCTCATGGCCGTTGACGGCTCCGGCGACGAAGCCCACACCGTGGCCCACGACGTCGCGGTGCACACCGCGGCCCTGGCCCCGACGCACCTTTCCCGCGAGGAGGTCCCGGCGGAGACCGTGGCCAACGAGCGTCGCATCGCCGACGAGACCGCCCGCGCCGAAGGCAAGCCCGAAGCCGCGCTGACGAAGATCGTAGAAGGCCGCCTCACCGGGTTCTTCAAGGAGATCGTGCTGCTGGACCAGCCGTTCGCCAAGGACTCCAAGAAGCTGGTCGGCAAGGTCCTCGAGGAAGCCGGCGTGAACGCTACCGGGTTCGCCCGTTTCCGCGTAGGCTCCTAGCAGCGACACGGCGGCCGGTTTCCGCCCGCCCAAGCGGCAGTGATCAAGGGGGCGGCCACCACTATGGTGGCCGCCCCCTTGCCACGCCCAGCCCGTTCCAGAACCACTGCACGACGGCGGACCCCGCTCCGCCAGAGGCGGCCCCCCCGTGGAAGAAACCACCCAGATCGAAACGACACAGATCACCAACGAGGCCGGGACCCGGCGCAGGGTCCTGCTCAAGCTCTCCGGAGAGGTCTTCGGCGGTGGCAACATCGGCGTGGATCCCGTGACGGTCCGTGGTGTGGCCGAGCAGATCGCCGCCACCGTCGGTGAGGTCGAAACCGCGATCGTGGTCGGGGGAGGAAACTTCTTCCGCGGGGCCGAACTCTCCCAGTCGGGCATGGACCGCTCCCGCGCCGACTACATGGGCATGCTCGGAACCGTCATGAACTGCCTGGCCCTGCAGGACTTCCTGGAACAGGCAGGGGTCGAAACCCGCGTCCAGTCCGCGATCAGCATGGCCCAGGTCGCCGAGGCCTACATTCCGCGCCGGGCGATCCGCCACCTGGAGAAGAACCGGGTGGTCATCTTCGGTGCCGGGGCCGGACTGCCGTACTTCTCCACCGACACCGTCGCCGCCCAGCGGGCGCTGGAAGTACGGGCCGACGTCGTGCTCATGGGCAAGAGCGGGGTCGACGGGGTCTACACCGCCGACCCGAAGAAGGACCCGACGGCGGAACGCCTGAGCACGTTGACCTACGACGAGGCCCTGCTGAAGAACATCCGGGTGATGGACCAGACGGCGATGACCATGTGCAAGGACAACGGGCTGGAAATGCTCGTGTTCGGCATGGAGGGCGAGGGTAATGTCACCCGGGCCATCCGCGGCGAGGCCCGGGGCACGCGCGTCACCGTCTAGTCCGGTGGCATAGGATGAATGATGAGCGTGGAAAACAGCCCGGGTACCGCTGAGCGGCCCGGATTCTTAAGGAGAGAGTAGTGATCGAGGAAACCCTGCAGGACGCCAACGAGAAGATGGAACGGTCCCTCGAAGCGGCAAGGGAGGACTTCGCCACGATCCGGACCGGTCGCGCCAACCCGGGACTGTATTCCAAGGTGCTGGTCGATTACTACGGTTCCGCGACGCCGCTGCAGCAGTTGGCCTCCTTCGGGGTCCCCGACGCCCGGACCATCCTGATCACCCCCTTCGACGCCACCGCCCTGCGGGCCATCGAAAAGGCCCTCAGTGACTCCGAGATCGGCGCGAACCCCTCCAACGACGGCAAGGTCATCCGGGTCACGTTGCCCGAACTGACGGCCGAACGGCGCAAGGACTACGTGAAGATCGTCAAGGGCATGAGCGAGGACTCCAAGGTGGCCATACGCAACCACCGCCGCAAGGCCAAGGAATCGATGGACAAGATGGTCAAGGACGGCGAGGTCGGCGAGGACGACGGCGCCCGGGGCGAAAAGGAACTGGACGCGCTGACCAAGAAGGCCACCGACGTCATCGACGAGATGCTCAAGCGCAAGGAAACCGAGCTGCTGGACGTCTAATGCCCATGCCGACGCAACCCGACGGCGCCGACGGCGGCCACGGCGAAGCGCCGGGAGCCCCCCAGACGGCCCCGGGACCCATGTCACGACGTCAACGCCGTGAACTCGACGCCAAGCCCTCCAAGGCCGGGCGGAACCTGCCTGCGGCGATCGGCGTCGGCCTGGTCCTGTTGGCGGCCGTCCTGGTGGGGTTGTTCTTCTTCCCGCTGGCATTCGTGGGGATCATAGCGCTCTTTGCCGTCGTCGGTTCATGGGAAGTCAGCCGGGCGCTGACGGCCGCGAAGACCGAAGTGCCCCTGCCTCCCTTGGCGGTGGCCGGGATCGTCCTTCCGTTCTCCGCCTATCTGGGTGGGGCGGAGGCACTGGGCTTCGCCTTGGCCGGCAGCATCCTGCTGGTGCTGGTCTGGCGGCTCGTGGAGGGCGCCGCGGGGGCCTTCCGTTCGGTGGTCGCCTCGACCTTCGTGGTCCTCTGGGTTCCGTTCCTGGCCAGTTTCGCCATCCTGCTGATGCTCCAGGAACGCGGCAAGATCCTCGTATCGGTGGTCCTGCTGCTGGTCGTCGCCAACGACACCTTCGGCTATGTGGTCGGCGCCTCGATGGGCAAGCACCCGATGGCACCGAAGATCAGCCCGAAGAAATCCTGGGAGGGATTCGCCGGCTCCTGCGTCGGCGCGATCATCGTGGGCATTCTGTGCGTCGTGTTCCTCCTCGAGAGCCCCTGGTGGATCGGGATCCCGTTGGCCCTGGCGACCGTGGCCGCAGCGACCGCGGGGGACCTGGCCGAGTCGATGGTCAAGCGGGAGCTGGGCATCAAGGACATGAGCAACCTGCTTCCGGGCCACGGCGGCGTGATGGATCGCCTGGACTCCGTGGTCTTCTCCATCCCCATCGGTTACATTATTTCGGTGCTGCTGCTGCCCGGCGCGGACGACACCATCGGCCTGCTGCTGCCCTAGGATGGGACCAGTAGTGTGGTGGCCGGATCCGGCCACCAGGGAATTGTTCATCATGTGCAGTGCAAGCTTGAGGGAAGTTAATTGAGTCAGGACAGCCAGCAGAAGACCCAAGCCCCCTTCAACCGGGTCGACTCCGGGGAATTCGGCTACAACGTCAAGCAGGTCGACCATTTCCTGTCCCGCGCCCGCGCGACCTACAACGGGACCGGTGACGATGAAAGCGTGGTCACCAGCCACCTGGTGCGCCGGACGTCCTTCGAACCGCAGAAGGGCGGATACTCCGCCCAGGAGGTCGACGCGGCACTGGACCGCCTCGAGGACGTCTTCGCCCAGCGTGAACGTGACGCCCTGATCGAGACCGAAGGCCAAGACGCCTGGCTCGAACAGGTCGGTCGGCTCTCGGCCATCCTGCGCGGCCGCCTGCACCGCGAGCCGGGGGGACGGTTCCGTCGTCCGAGCCGGCGCAATGCCCCGAGCTACAACGTCGAGGACGTCGACGCCCTGTGCACCCAGCTGCTGGCCTACTTCGAGCAGGACGTGCCGATGAGCGTTGATGCCGTCCGCCGGATCGCCTTCCGCGAGGCCGTGGGCCAGGACGGATACGAGGAGAGCCAGGTCGATGCCTTCCTGGACCGTGTCGTGGAGTTGATGGCCTCCATCGACTGACCCGCAGCTAGTGCCGGCCCGCGGGGCCGGGCGCCGTAGTCCGCTCGGGGGCGTGCAGGCGGGTCATGACCCGGGTGGTCGCTTCGGCCGAGGGGCCCCGCGTGGCCCGGGACACGAGCACCGTGACGATGAAGGCCAACGGGACGGTCCACGCCGCCGGTTGGGTGGCCACCTCCAGGGCCATCCCCGAGAGCCGGGGCAGCACCGAAACCGCGGTCATGGCCGCGGCACATGCCAGCGCCCCGGAGAGCATGCCGGCCACGGCCCCGGCGGCCGTGAGCCCACGCCACCAGATGCCCAGCAGCAGCAGCGGGCAGATCGTGGAGGCCGTGAAGGCGAACACCGCCCCGATGGCCCCGGCCAGGGCCAGCGTGCTGGTGCCCAGGGCCAGCAGCAGCGGGATGACGCTGGCCAGCACCGTCGCATAGCGGAAGCCGCGCACCGTACCGCCGAAGAGATCTTGGCTGATCACCCCCGCCAGCGAGACCACCAGGCCCGAGGTGGTGGATATGAAGGCGGCGAAGGCCCCGCCGATCACCAGGGCGGTCAACAGGTTTCCCATCGTCCCGCCGACGATGCGGTGGGGCAGCAGCAGCACCGTGGCGTCCGCATTGCCCCCGGCGGCCAGTTCCGGAAGATAGGCCCTGCCCAGTACCCCCAGGACCGTGGGGAACAGATAGAACAGGGAGAGCAGCCCCAGTACGATCGACGTCGTACGCCGGGCCGAGGCCCCATCGGGGTTCGTGTAGAAACGGACCAGCACATGAGGTAGGCCCAGCGTACCGAACAGCAGGGCCACGATCAGTGAAATCGTCGCGTAGATGCCCGTTCGTCCCAGCACCTGCCGGGGCAGGTCGAAGGCCAGGCCGTCCTGGGTGGGGGATTGGCCGGTCAAGCCCAGCTGGAGGAGCAGGAAGACCGTGGGGATGGCCAGCGCGCCGAGCTTGAGCCAGAACTGGAAGGCCTGGACGAACGTGATCGAGCGCATCCCCCCGGCCAGCACCGTCAGGCAGACCGCGGTCATGACCAGGCCGGCCCCCAGCCATCCGGGCAGACCGGTGGTGATCCCCAGGGTCAGGGAGGCCCCGTGCAGTTGCGGGACGATGTAGAGCCACCCGACGACCACCACCATGATGCTGGTGACCAGGCGGACGGTCCGGCCGGCCAAGCGGATCTGGGCGAAGTCGGGGACCGTGTAGGCCCCGGACCGGCGCAGCGGGGCAGCCACGAAGAGCAGCAGCATCAGATATCCGGCCGTATATCCGATGGGGAACCAGAGGGCGTCCTGGCCCGAGACGACGATGAGCCCTGCGATACCCAGGAAGCTGGCCGCCGAGAGGTACTCCCCGCCGATGGCCGAGGCGTTCCACCAGGGTTTGACCGTCCGCGAGGCGACATAGAAGTCCCCGGTGGTCCGCGACAGGCGCAGCCCGTGCACGGCAATGAGGACGGTGGAGACGACGACGGCGGCGATGGCCAGCAACGAGGTTCCGGCATTCATTCCCGGGTCACATCCAGATACTGTGCCTCGTAGCGGGCGCTGACCCGGTTGTAGAGGAAGGCGCCCAGCAGGATGATCGGGTACACCCCGACCCCCAGGACCAGCCAGGGCAGCGGGATGGTCAGCAACCGGATGTCCTGGATCTGCGGCCAGAACGTGACCACGACGGCCAGGCACAGCAGAAGCAGCAGGAACCCCAACGCCACCGACAGGGACAGACGCAATTGCGAGCGGATCAACGATCTGACGTAGAACTCCGCGGCGGGGTCGTGGCTGGCCCGACGCCGGGCGATGCCCAGCGGCGCCCCCTCCGGTGCGGTGACCCTGACCCGGGCCGGGAGCGGGGAGGGGCCGGGGGTCGGGCCGGAATCCGGGGTGGTCATGAAGGCCTGATGCGGTTGGCCGCCAGTTGTTCGCGCAGCTGCGGCAGAGCGCGTCGGCTCACCGGCAGCTCCGTGGCCCCGATGATGACCGAGGCCTTGCCCGGAGCCAGCTTGACCTGGTCCACCCGGTCCATGGCGACCAGGTATCCGCGGTGGATGCGTAGATAGCCCGCGGAACCCCATTGCTGTTCCAGATCGTTCAACGGGACCCTGATCAGATAGCTGGCATCGGCGGTGTGCAGGCGGGCATAGTCTCCCTGGGCCTGGACATAGCGGATCTCGTCGCGCCGGATCATCCGGGTGATTCCCCCCTGGTCGACCGTGACGACCTCGGGTTCCTGGGGGCCGTCCTGGATCAGTTCGCAGACCCGGCGCACCGACTCGGCCAACCGTTCCGGACGGATCGGCTTCAGGACGTAATCGACGGCGGCCAGTTCGAAGGCCTCCAGCGCCTGCGCCTCGTCGGCGGTGACGAAGACGACGGCGGGGGGACGGCTGAAGCGGGAAATCACGCGGGCGATGTCCAGCCCGGACAGGGACGGCATGTGGATGTCCAGGAAGAGGGCATCGACGTCGAACTCCTGGAGCGCCTTCAGGGCAGCAGCCCCTGAGGTCGCCCGGTGGATCCGGCCCACCCGGGCATCACGTTCCAACAGGAAGGCCAGTTCCTCGACGGCCGGCAGCTCATCATCGGCGACGACGACATTGATCATTCCCATAGTCTAGGGACAGCCTGCCTGCCGGGCACTCACAGCGGCGGTCCGGCGTCGTAACCGGGCTGGAATTTGGGGATACGCACGGTGATCAGGGTCCCTGCCCCGGGGGCGGTGTCGATGACCAGCCCGTGGTCGTCACCGTAGAGCTGGCGCAGACGCACGTCGACATTGCGCAGTCCCACATGAACGCCGTCGGTCGTCCCGGCCAGCAGGGCACGCAGCTCCTCCGGATCCGCGCCCACCCCGTCATCCTCGACGGTGATCTCCGCGAACTCCCCGTCGTCGGCGGCCGTGAGGGTGATCAGCCCGCCGGTGGCCTTGCCCTCCAATCCGTGGCGCACCGCGTTCTCCACCAGCGGCTGCAACGACAGGAACGGGATGACGGTGCTCAGGACCTCCGGGGCGATCGCCAACGAGACCTTGATGCGTTCGCCGAACCTGGCCTTCTCCAGGAGGAGGTAGCGGTCGATGGCCTGCAGCTCCTCGGCCAGGGTGGTGAAGTCCCCGTGGCGGCGGAACGAGTACCTGGTGAAGTCGGCGAATTCCACGACGAGCGTCCTGGCCCGCTGCGGGTCGGTGTTGATGAACGAGGCGATCGCGTTGAGGCTGTTGTAGATGAAATGCGGGCTGATCTGGGCCCGGAGGGCGCGGACCTCGGCCTCCATCAGCAGGGCCCGCGATTCGTCCAGCTCGGCCAGACCCAGCTGGGCGGCCACCCAGGCGGCCAGCTCGGTGGTGGCCCGTACCAGGCCGGCGTTGGCCCGGGGGGCCAGGGCCACGACGGTTCCCACGGCGCTGCCGCGGACCAGGATGGGGGCGTAGACGCCGTCGGCCCCCGGTCCACGGATCACCTGGGTCCGGGCCGCGCGCACGGCATCGGCCGAATGCCCTTCGATCCGGCCCGGCTCCCGGGACACGGTATCGGCCAGTGGTCCGTCCAGGGCCAGGACCGTCGCGGCATCGGTGATCGCCAAACCCTCGCAGCCGAGTACGTCGCGGAGTTGCCGGGCGGCCCGTCCGGCCCCCTCGGAGTGCAACCCCGAGCTGAAATGCGGGGCCGCCTGGGACACCCGGTGCAATGTCTCGTAGGTCGCCCGGTCGGCATCGGTGCCCAGGTCACGGGAGGAGCGCAGCACATGGAACCCCACGTAGTAGACCACGGCCACGGCAATGGTGATGATCGCGATGATCAGCGTGGTCTGGGCGGCGGCGGAGAGCATGCAGACAGCCTAGACGCCGGCCCGCGGTGTCGTCGGGGGACGGCTTCGACGGCCGTGTCGGGCCCGACCGTTCGGCGGGACCAATGACCGTTGGGCGCATGGGGCGCACCGCTGGGCCACGACATGCTGCGGGTCGCTTCACTATCGGTTGATGGTGCCCGAGAGTGATGGGTGTCACTCTTCCGCCGAGGATGCGTGTGGACACGGTTTGTCCCGCGGCGGATGGATGCCACCACCCTTGAGGAGAAGAAAATGGCCCACCCCACCAGCCCGGACCCTGTTCCGCAGGACGGCACCGACGCCGCCCTACGGACCGATCCCGCCCCGGACCAAGTGTCCGAGGAATTCATGGCCGTCCAGGCCAGCGACGAGTTCCAGGATCTGCGCAAAACCCAACGCAGCTTCATCTTCCCGATGGCCATCGCCTTCCTGGTCTGGTACTTCGCCTACGTCCTTCTGGCCGACTACGCCCACGACTTCATGTCCATCAAGGTGATCGGGAACATCAATCTCGGTCTCCTGCTGGGACTGCTGCAATTCGTCTCGACCTTCGGCATCACCGCGGCCTACGTCCACTTCTCGAATAGGAAGCTGGACCCCAGGGCCACGGCCCTGCGCGATCGACTCGAAGCCAACGTCGACGAAGGAGACCTGAAATGAGCCTTCTGTCCCTGACCGCCGCGGCACCACTGGCCGCAGCGACGGAATCGACGTCGGTGGGCAGCCCCATCGTCAACATCAGCATCTTCGCGCTCTTCGTCGGGGTCACCCTGGTGATCGTGTTGAAGGCGAGCAAGAACAACAAGACCGCCGCCGACTACTACGCCGGCGGGCGTTCCTTCACCGGAACCCAGAACGGGACGGCGATCGCGGGGGACTACCTCTCGGCCGCCTCGTTCCTGGGGATCGTCGGGGCGATCGCCATCAACGGCTATGACGGCTTCCTCTACTCCATCGGCTTCCTGGTGGCCTGGTTGGTCGCCCTGCTGCTGGTCGCCGAGATGCTGCGCAACACCGGCAAGTTCACCATGGCCGATGTGTTGTCCTTCCGGCTCAAGCAGCGGCCCATCCGCATCGCGGCGGCCATCACCACGCTGTCGGTCTGCCTGTTCTACCTGCTGGCCCAGATGGCCGGGGCCGGTGCGCTGGTCTCCTTGCTGCTGGGGATCGACGGGAAGATGGGCCAGTCGCTGGTCATCACCGTCGTGGGCGCGCTGATGATCGTCTACGTGTTGGTCGGCGGCATGAAGGGCACCACCTGGGTGCAGATCGTCAAGGCCTGCCTGCTCATCGCCGGTGTGCTGGTCATGACCATCTGGGTGCTGTCCATGTACGGCTTCAACCTCTCGGCCCTGCTCGGTGACGCCGTGGAGACCGCGAACAACCCGGCGCTGCTGGATCCGGGCCTGAAGTACGGTGTCTCGGAGGCCTCGAAGCTGGACTTCGTCTCCCTGGCCCTGGCCCTGGTGCTGGGCACCGCCGCCCTGCCGCACGTGCTGATGCGCTTCTACACGGTCCCCACCGCGAAGGAGGCCCGCAAGTCCGTGGTCTGGGCGATCTGGCTCATCGGGGCGTTCTACCTGTTCACCCTGGTGCTGGGTTACGGCGCTGCGGCACTGATCGGCCCCGAGCGCATCACCAACGCCCCGGGCGGGGTGAACTCCGCGGCCCCGCTGCTGGCCTTCGAACTCGGGGGACCGCTCCTGCTCGGGGTGATCTCGGCGGTCGCCTTCGCGACCATCCTGGCCGTGGTGGCCGGGCTGACGATCACCGCTGCGGCCTCGTTCGCCCATGACATCTACGCCAACGTCATCGCCAAGGGCAAGACGACCCCGGAGAAGGAGATGAAGGTCGCCCGTCGCACGGTGGTCGTCATCGGCATCGCCGCCATCATCGGTGGCATCGGCGCCCAGGGGCAGAACGTGGCCTTCCTGGTCGCGCTGGCCTTCGCCGTGGCCGCCTCGGCGAACCTGCCGACGATCGTTTACTCGCTGTACTGGAAGCGCTTCTCCACCCAGGGGGCCGTCTGGTCGATGTATGGCGGCCTGGCCGCCGCGATCATCCTCATCGCGTTCTCCCCGGTCGTTTCCGGCACCGAGACCTCGATGATCACCAGCGCCGACTTCGCGTTCTTCCCGTTGAGCAACCCGGGCATCGTTTCGATCCCGCTGGCGTTCCTGCTGGGCTGGTTGGGCACCGTGCTCAGCAACCGGAAGGAAGACCCGGCCAAGCAGGCCGAAATGGAGGTCCGTTCACTGACCGGTTTCGGTGCCGAGAAGGCCACCGACCACTAGGTCATCCAGCCCGGGTCGCGGATCCGGGACGACGGCGGAAGCCGGGTTCGCCAGTGCGGACCCGGCTTCCTTGCCGTGTACCGGGGAAGGGCCTTCACCGGGCGGTCCCGCCGGACTACGCTGGGGCCATGTCCAGTTCGTGGTCCATCGCCTCGCAGGATTCGTTCCTGAGCATCGGTAGCGCCGGGTCCGTGCTGTCGATCTGCTCGGTGGGCAGCATCGGGTCGATCGGATCGGTGGGTAGTGCCGTCTCGGCGTTCAGCATGGCCAGTTCCCTGAGCGCCGGCTCCGCGATGTCCTGGCTCGGGGTGGGCACGGTGATGTCCTCCGCGGGCCTGGGTACCGTCATGGGAGCGCCCGTCGCCGGACGGCCGGCCCCGCACGCGGTGCTCCAGTCGGTCCTGATCGCCGGAGCGTGCGCCGTGGCCGTCTGGGGAGCCGGGCGCATCCGCCATTAGTTCCGGACGGTCGCCGAGGGGCCTCCTTCGGCCCCGCGTTCCAGCAGCGGGCGCATCCGGTGGGGGATCAGTTCTGCCATCGACAGCGAGGTGTCCGCGCGTTCGATGCCGTCGATGTCCAGGATCGCGCCGTTGACCCGGAAGAGGTCCTCGGCGCCGCGGGCCACGACGGTGGCCAGGATATCGGCCGTCCCGCTGAGCCCGTGGGCTTCCACGACCTCGGGGATGCGGGCCAGGGCGGCGGTGATCTCACCGAGCTTCTTCTGCTGGACGTGGATGTGGACGAAGCTGGTCAACGGATAGCCCAGGGCCGCGGGGTTGACCCGGCGTTCGAAGGAAAGGAAGGCCCCGTGGTTCTCCAGCCGGTTCAAGCGCGCCTGCACCGTATTGCGCGATAGACCCAGCGTCGTCGCCAGGGCCACGGTGGTTGCCTTCGGGTCCAGGGCCAGGGCCCCCAACAGTCTGTGATCAACCTCATCCAAGTCAGCCATAATGCGCAACGCTATCAGGTACTACCGGGCGGTTACCGTGCAGAGTGCTCAGTAGATATATTGATGGTTGTGCGCAGTGCGTCTTGTGAGTACCGTCACAGGTAGGGAACGACGATGAAGTCCGCCCCGCCGTTCGGACACCGGATCACCCATCCGGCAACCAGCGAGTCGGCCGACGAACAACGAAGGACGCAGCGCAGACCATGACTAATCCACAGGCAGCCGGCGAGCGGGGCGAGGAGCTGATCCAGCTCATCGACCCCAGCGGACGCCGCACCCCGCATGGGGAATTCGATCCCTGGGTCGACGACATCGAGGTGGAGGCCCTGCGCCGCCTCCATACCGACATGGTGGCCATCCGCCGTGTCGACCAGGAAGGCACGGCGCTCCAGCGTCAGGGCGAACTCGCCCTCTGGCCACCGTTGCTGGGCCAGGAAGCAGCACAGATCGGCGCCGGCCGGGCCCTGGAGGATGACGATTTCATCTTCCCCTCCTACCGCGAAACCGGGCTGGCCTACTGCCGCGGGATCAGCGCCGAGGACACCCTGCGCGTCTGGCGCGGCAACGCCTACAGCGGCTGGGACCCCTTCGGCAAGAACATGGCGACACCGCAGATCATCATCGGGGCCCAGGCCCTGCATGCGGTCGGCTATGCCATGGGCATCAAATACGACGGCGGGTCGCAGGCGGCCATCACTTTCTTCGGTGACGGGGCCACCAGCCAGGGCGACGTCAACGAGGCCATGGTCTTCGCCGCCAGCTACCAGGCGCCGGTGGTCTTCTTCTGCCAGAACAACCATTGGGCCATCTCCGAACCGGTCGGGGTCCAGAGCCTGACCAACATCGCCGACCGGTCACCCGGGTTCGGCATCCCCTCGCTGCGCGTGGACGGCAACGACGTGCTGGCCTGCCTGGCGGCCACCCGGATCGCCCTGGATCGGGCCCGCAGCGGCAACGGCCCCACGTTCATCGAGGCGGTGACCTACCGGATGGGCCCGCACACCACGGCGGATGACCCCACGCGCTACCGCGATGCCAACGAACTGGACCTCTGGGCCGCCAAGGACCCGATCGAACGCCTCGAACGGCATCTGGTGGACCTCGGCGTCGACGAGGCCGAACTGAAGGCAGCCGCCGGGGAGGTGGCCGATTCGGTGGCCGCCAGCCTGCGCCAGGGCATCATCGGCCTTCAGGACCCGGAGCCGATGGAGGTCTTCGAGAACGTCTATTCGCAGCCGCATGCGGCCCTGGACCGCCAGCGCGAACACTATGCGCTGTACCGGGAACAATTCGCCGACGCTTCGTCGGCCACGGAAGAGGGTGCCCGATGAGCAAGCTGACATTCGGCAAAGCCCTGAATGCGGGCATGCGCCAGTCCATGGAAGCGGACCCGAAGGTCGTTCTCATGGGGGAGGACATCGGCAAGCTCGGTGGGGTCTTCCGCATCACCGACGGGCTGCAGAAGGACTTCGGCGAACACCGGGTCATCGACACCCCGCTGGCCGAATCAGGGATCGTCGGCACCGCCGTCGGTATGGCCTACCGCGGGTTCAGGCCCGTGGTGGAGATCCAGTTCGATGGTTTCGTCTACCCGGCCTTCGACCAGATCGTCAGCCAGGTCGCCAAACTGCACTACCGCACGCACGGGATGGTCTCCATGCCGCTGACCATTCGGATCCCCTTCGGCGGGGGCATCGGGTCCCCCGAGCACCACTCGGAGTCCCCGGAAGCCTATTTCGCCCATACGGCAGGATTGCGCGTGGTCAGCCCCTCGACCCCGCAGGACGCCTACGTCATGATGCAGCAGGCGATCGCCTGTGATGATCCGGTGGTCTTCTTCGAGCCCAAGCGCCGCTATCACGAGCGCGGTGACGTCGATCTCGAGGCGGCCCTGACGGGACCCGAAATGGGCAGCGCCGCCGTGCGCCGTCCGGGCACCGATGTCACGCTGGTGGCCTATGGAGCCCAGGTCAAGACGGCACTTGCGGCAGCCACCGCAGCGGAGGACGACGATATCTCCGTCGAGGTCATCGATCTGCGGTCGATCTCGCCGATCGACTTCGACACCATCGCGGCCTCGGTGAGGAAGACCGGCCGCCTGGTGGTGACCCATGAGGCCAGCCAGAACCTGGGCCTCGGGGCCGAAATCACCGCGGGGATCACCGAACGCTGCTTCTACCAGCTCGAGCATGCCCCCGTGCGGGTGACGGGCTTCGACATCCCCTACCCGTATTCGAAGCTGGAAATGCACCACCTGCCCGACCTGGACCGCATCCTCGATGGTGTGGACCGGGTGATGGACCGTCCCAACTCCCTGAGCAGTCTGGAAGGCTAGATGAGTACAGTGCTGAAGGTTTTCAAGCTTCCCGATCTCGGCGAAGGACTGACCGAATCCGAAATCGTCAACTGGAAGATCGCCGTGGGCGATTCCGTCCAGTTGAACCAGATCATTGCCGAGGTGGAAACCGCCAAGGCCGTCGTCGAATTGCCCAGCCCCTATTCGGGGGTCGTCACCGAGTTGCACGAACAGCCCGGTACCGTGGTGGAGGTCGGCAACCCGATCGTGTCCTTCGACGTTCCCGGCGAGGCCGGGTCCGGGGATTCGCCCGTGGGCCCGGCGGCCCCGGAGGACGCCGACGAGGCTCCCGCCCAGCGCGAACCCACCTTGGTGGGCTATGGCGCCGAGGTCGAGACCGGGAAGCGTCCGGCCCGCAAGGCCCGTCGCCAGGGGACGGTCGGTGCCCCGCCTCGTGCCGCAGCGCCCGCCCCCGAGGCGGCCCCGGCGGAGCCGGCCCCCGCGATGGGTGAAGCTGCCGCGGAACGACCACGCTCCACGCCTCCGGTCCGCAAGCTTGCCCGTGATCTGGGCCTCGACCTGGAGCGGCTCGACGGCAGCGGCCCGCGCGGACTGATCACCCGGGACGACGTCAACGCAGCCCATGCTGCCGGGGCCCCGGCCGGGACGGGTTCCCCCTCCGCGACCGGGGAGACCGGCCTGCCGTCCGGCGCAATGGCTGCCGGGGCAGTACGCACCCTGGGAGGGCAACCGCGCGAGGTGCGCAGCCCGATCAAGGGGATGCGCAAGCATACGGCGCAGGCCATGGTGGACAGTGCCTTCACCGCGCCGCATGTCACCGAGTTCCTGACCCTCGACGTGACCCCCATGATGGAGCTGCTGGCCCGGCTGCGTGCCGACCGCGCCTACCAGGACATGAAGCTCACCCCGCTGACGATCGCGGCCAAGGCCGTCTGCATCGCCCTCGAACGCCAGCCGACGCTGAACTCCCGGTGGGATGCCGCGGCCGGGGAGATCGTCCAGCAGAACTACGTCAACCTCGGCATCGCCGCGGCCACCCCCCGTGGTCTCATGGTGCCCAACCTCAAGGACGCCCAGGGTCTGGACTTCAGGGCCATGGCCGATGCCCTGCGTGATCTGGCGCTCACGGCCAAGGCCGGCAAGTCCGCACCGGAGGATCTGCGCGGGGGAACGTTCTCGATCACGAACATCGGGGTCTTCGGCATCGATGCCGGCACCCCGATCCTGAACCCGGGGGAGGCGGCCATCCTGGCCCTGGGGCAGGTCCGTGAACAGCCGTGGGGCTACCACGGGGAGGTGGTGCTGCGTCAGCTGACCACGCTGAGCCTGTCCTTCGACCACCGCGTCGTCGACGGGGAACAGGGATCGCGGTTCCTGGCCGACGTGGGCACGATCATGTCCGATCCGGGCATGCTCATCACGATGCTCTAGCCGGACCGGGCCCGAAAAAGGGGCTGCCTCGCCGCGGATCCGCGGCGGGGCAGCCCCTTTTTCGTCTCAGGAGGGAAGCGGCCTCAGGCCAGTTCCATGATGTATTCCTTCACCACCGCGGCCCGGGCGTTGGCGAAACCATCGACCTCGCCGATGATCGTGAAACCACGACGTTCCAGGACCTTCTGGCTGCCGATGTTGTCCGTGACCACGCGGGCCCGGATCGGGCGTTCGGTGATCTCGCTGAGGAAGGCGTCCACGGCGGCGGTGGTCACCCCCTGCCCCCAGTATTTCCTGTCGGTCCAGAAGTCCAGCTCGATGACTTCGTCGTGGGAGTCCGCCATGACGTAGCCGACGGCCCGGCCGTCCTGCTCGATCGCCCGGACGGTGGCCTTCTGGTCGTTGAGGATCAGCGACCAGTGATGGTCGAACACCCCTCGGTCCGCGGGGTTCTTGGCGGTGAATGCGGCCATGACATTGGCCTGGGGATCCTGCTGGTGTTCAAAGAACCAATCCAGGTCCGCTGGCTCAACTGGGCGAAGCTTCACGGTCAGTACCTCTCTACGACAACGGTGTTCTTTCTCGGTCCGGCCGGCCGGTGGACGCGATTCCTCCCAGCCTACCGTTGTGATGCGGGCCTAGCCTACCGGGGCTTTCAGCGCCGCCAACGCCATGGAGACCAGACGGCGTCGCCGGGTCAGCGGATCGGCATCGGAGCGGTGGGCCGAGTGCGGGGTCGAGTTGATCAGCCCCAGGACCGATTGGGCCCGGAAACGAGCCGCCGATTCGCCCTCCCCGGGGTGGAGCAGCCGCAATTGTCTGGCCCAGATCTCGATGTAGGAGCGCTGTAGACGCCGCACCGTGGACTGGTCGGCCTCGGACAGGCTGGCCATGTCCCGATCCTGGACCCGGATCACATTGCGGTGGCCCAGGGCGAAGTCGGCATGGAAGCGGACCAGCTCACCGAGCACCTCCTCGGGGCTGCCACCGGCCCGGGCCACGGCGCTTCCGCCGTCGTGCAGGTCGTGGCTGACCTCGGTGAGCAGGGCACCGAGCACCGCCGCCTTTCCGGGGAAGTGGCGGTAGACGGCCGGGCCGCTGATGCCCGACGCCGAGCCGAGGTCCTCGATGGAGACCCCGTGGTAGCCGTGGGTGGCGAAGAGTCGGGCCGCTTCGGCCAGCAGGGTGGAGCGGCGTGAGGCCTTGGCCTGGCTGCGGCCCGTGGTTTCACCGGTGGCGTTCACCGCGTCGGGCGCCGCCAGGGGCTCGGGTTGTTGCTGCACGGCGCTACTCCATCCGCTAGCGTGAGTTGGCCCACAAGAGGTGCTGGACATTTCAGTTAATGAATACTAACGTCTATTTCAGTTAGTACCTATTAACTCAAACTATTGGTTGTCTCCGTGTGGAACGGCAACCACCCCCGACGCCGAGGAAGAGCTACCGATGGAAACCCTGGCCTCCCACCTGGACCCGGCGGCCGACGTCTTCGCCGAGAACGACGCCGCCCAGCGCGCCCTCGTGACCGAATTGCGTGACCGTCTGGATACCGTCGCCCGCGGCGGCAGCGAAAAATCCCGCCGCCGGCATATCGACCGCGGAAAGATGCTTCCCCGCGAACGCGTGGACGCGCTGCTCGACGAGGGATCACCGTTCCTGGAGATCGCCCCGCTGGCCGCGGAGGGGATGTACGACGGCGATTGCCCCGGCGCCGGAGTCATCGCCGGGATCGGTCTGGTCCATGGCCGCCAGATCCTGGTCATCTCCAACGACGCCACCGTCAAGGGCGGCACCTACTATCCGATGACGGTCAAGAAGCACCTCAGGGCCCAGGAGATCGCCTTGGAGAACCATCTTCCCTGCGTCTACCTGGTCGACTCCGGAGGCGCCTTCCTGCCCCGCCAGGACGAGGTCTTCCCCGACCGCGACCACTTCGGGCGCATCTTCTACAACCAGGCCAACCTCTCGGCCCGCAAGATCCCGCAGATCGCCGCGGTCATGGGCTCCTGCACCGCCGGGGGCGCCTACGTGCCGGCCATGAGCGACGAGACGGTGATGGTCCGCAACCAGGGGACGATCTTCCTGGGCGGACCACCGCTGGTGAAGGCGGCCACCGGCGAGGTCGTCACGGCCGAGGAGCTCGGCGGGGCGGAACTGCATTCGAAGACCTCGGGGGTCAGCGACCACATCGCCGAGGACGATGGCCATGCCCTGCAGATCGTCCGGGACATCGTCGAAACGCTCCCGCCGCCGGCCGAACCGGCCTGGGACGTCATCGAATCCAAGGACCCCGTCGCCGATCCCGAGCAGCTCTACGGGGCGGTCCCGGTCGACGTCAACGGCCGCTACGACGTCCACGAGGTCATTGCCCGGATCACCGACGGCAGCGGCTTCCACGAATTCAAATCCGGCTACGGGACCACGCTGATCACCGGCTTCGCCCGCATCCACGGCCACCCGGTCGGGATCGTGGCGAACAACGGCGTGCTCTTCTCCGAATCCGCGCTCAAGGGCGCCCACTTCATCGAACTCTGCGACCAGCGCGGCATCCCGCTGGTGTTCCTGCAGAACATCTCCGGCTTCATGGTCGGACGCGACTACGAAGCCGGCGGCATCGCCAAGAACGGCGCGAAGATGGTCACCGCCGTGGCGACCTGCCGGGTCCCGAAACTCACCGTCGTCATCGGCGGTTCCTTCGGTGCCGGGAACTACTCGATGTGCGGGCGGGCCTACTCGCCGCGCTTCTTGTGGATGTGGCCTGCGGCCCGCATCTCGGTCATGGGCGGCGCCCAGGCCGCCTCGGTGCTCTCCACGGTCAAACGCGACGGGATCGAACGCTCCGGCGAATCCTGGAGCGAGGACGCGGAAGAGGCCTTCAAGGAGCCGATCCGCGAACAATACGAAGACCAGGGCAACCCCTACTACTCCACCGCGCGCCTCTGGGACGACGGAATCATCGACCCCGCCGACACCCGCCGGGTGCTCGGCCTCGCCCTGGACGTCTGCGCCACCGAACCCCTGCCGGACACCTCGTTCGGCGTCTTCAGGATGTGATCCCCCGATGACCGAAAACCACGTAGAGTCACCGCTCTTCGATACCGTGCTCGTCGCCAACCGTGGCGAGATCGCCGTCCGGGTCATCCGGACGCTGCGCCGGCTGGGGATCCGCTCCGTCGCCGTCTACTCCGAAGCCGACGCCGGGGCCCGCCATGTCCGGGAAGCCGACGACGCCGTCTGCCTGGGCCCGGCGGCCGCCGCCGCAAGCTACCTGAACATCGACGCCGTGCTGAATGCCTGCCGCACTTCCGGCGCCCAGGCGGTCCACCCCGGCTACGGGTTCCTGTCCGAGAACCTCGAGTTCGCGCGCGCACTGGAGGGTTCCGGGATCACCTTCATCGGCCCCAGCGCCCATTCCATCAACCTCATGGGCGATAAGATCCGGGCCAAGAACCATGTGGCCAGCCACGGTGTCCCCGTCGTCCCCGGGGTCGCCGATCCCGGGATGGACGATGCCGCCCTGATCGCGGCGGCGGCCGACGTCGGATTCCCGCTGCTGATCAAGCCCTCCGCCGGCGGCGGCGGCAAGGGAATGCATGCGGTGGAGTCCGCGGCCGAGCTGCCCGCCACCTTGCAGACCGCCCGCCGGGTGGCGAAGAGCTCCTTCGGCGACGACACGCTGCTGCTCGAACGCCTGGTGCGCAGCCCCCGGCATATCGAGGTCCAGATCCTGGCCGATACCCACGGGCACACCATCCACCTGGGCGAACGTGAATGCTCGCTGCAGCGCCGGCACCAGAAGGTCATCGAAGAGGCGCCCGCACCGCTGCTGCAGATGCAGGACGGTGGCGCCGGGATCCGCGAGCGGATCGGCCAGGCGGCAGTGAATGCGGCCCGCTCGGTGGATTACGTCGGGGCCGGAACCGTGGAGTTCCTGGTCTCGGACGAGAACCCCGACGAATTCTTCTTCATGGAGATGAACACCCGTCTGCAGGTCGAGCACCCGGTGACCGAGGAAGTCGTGCGCTTCAACGGCGCACGGGTGGACCTGGTCGAATGGCAGATCCGGGTCGCCGCCGGCCGGGTGCTCGAGCTCGATCAGCAGGCCCTGTCCCTGGAAGGCCACGCCATCGAGGCCCGCGTCTACGCCGAGGACCCGGCCCAGGGGTTCCTGCCCTCCATCGGGACGATCCTGCGCGCCGAAGACCCCGTCGGTGAAGGCATCCGCGTCGACTCGGGCATCGCCACCGGCTCCGACATCACCCCCGACTACGATCCGATGCTGGCCAAGGTCATCGCCCACGGCGACGATCGGGTCCAGGCCCTGGCCCGGATTGACACGGCGCTGGCCGAAACCGTCATCCTCGGCGTCGAAACCAACCTCGAATACCTCAGGGCGCTGATCGCCGAACCCGATGTGCAGGCCGGACGTCTGGACACCACCTTCATCGACCGGTGGGGGATCCAGGACAAACGCAGCCCGAGCGAAGACGAGTTGCGGTCGATCGCCCGCTGCTTCCTGGCCGTGGAACCGGCCACCATCCCACGCTTCGGAGCCTGGGCATCGGATGGCTGGCGCCTGGGCAGCCACCGGGAACGGACCCTGGCCCTGGAGATCGACGGCGAACTGCATATGGTGACCCTGCCTCCGGAGGGCGACGGCGCCGACGGGGCAACGGCCTCCGACGTCGTCCCCGCCTTCGCCGAAGTCCCGGCCAGTGCGGGACGCGAAGCCTGGATCGCCTCGGGCGGCTATGGCGCCCATGTGCGCTGGCTTGACCGCCGCGCCGTTGTGCACCGCCGACTGGCCAGCCTCGAACGCGAGGAAGCCGGCGGCGACCCCGAATCCCGGTCACCGATGCCCGGCACCGTCGTCTCGGTGCTGGTCTCCACCGGCGACCACGTCGAGGTTGGCCAACCGTTGCTGGCCGTGGAGGCGATGAAGATGGAACATCCCCTCGTCGCCGGCCTGACCGGCACCGCCACCATCCATGTCGCCGTCGGGGACCACGTCTCCGCCGGGGCCTCGGTGGCCACCGTGACCCCCGAGACCACGGGCGCCGACGCGCCCGCTACCGAAACCACCACCAGCTAAGGACCCCTCCATGCCGAACCTCGAACTCGACGACGACTACCAGGACCTTTCCGATACAGTCCGCGACTTCGCCGACAACGTCGTCGCCCCCGTCTCCGCCAAACACGACGAGGAGCACAGCTTCCCCTACGACGTCGTCTCCCAGATGGGGGAGATGGGCCTGTTCGGCCTGCCCTTCCCCGAAGAACACGGCGGCATGGGCGGGGACTACTTCGCCCTGTCGTTGGCCCTGGAACAGCTGGGCCGGGTCGACCAGTCGGTCGCGATCACCCTGGAGGCAGGGGTCTCGCTCGGCGCCATGCCGATCTACCGTTTCGGCACCGACGCGCAGAAGGAACAGTGGCTACCGCAGTTGGCCAGCGGGCAGGCGCTGGCAGGTTTCGGCCTGACAGAACCCGAGGCAGGCTCCGATGCCGGTGGAACCCGCACCACGGCTCGTGAAGAGAACGGGAACTGGGTGATCAACGGCAATAAGGAGTTCATCACCAACTCCGGCACCGACATCACCCGCCTGGTCACCGCCACCGCCGTCACCGGGACCTCGACGCGGGCCGACGGTTCGGAGAAGAAGGAGATCTCCACCATCCTGGTGCCCACCGACACCGAGGGCTTCACCGCGGAGAGGGCCTATAACAAGGTCGGCTGGAACGCCTCGGATACGCACCCGCTGACGTTCAAGGACGTCACCGTCCCGCAGGAGAACCTGCTGGGTCAGCGCGGCCGAGGCTTCGCTAACTTCCTGTCCATCCTCGATGAGGGGCGCATTGCCATTGCCGCCCTGGCCACCGGCGCCGCCCAGGGGTGCGTGGACGAATCGGTCCGCTACGCCAAGGAGCGCACCGCATTCGGCCAGAACATCGGAAAGTTCCAGGCCGTCTCATTCAAGATCGCCCGCATGCAGGCCCGCGCCCACAGCGCCCGGCTGGCCTACTATGGTGCCGCCTCGAAGATGCTCGCCGGCAAGCCGTTCACCACCGAGGCCGCCATGGCCAAACTGATCGCCGGCGAAGCGGCGATGGACAACGCCCGGGACGCGACCCAGGTCTTCGGCGGCTACGGCTTCATGAACGAGTTCGTCGTCGCCCGTCACTACCGGGATTCGAAGATCCTCGAGATCGGCGAAGGCACCACCGAGGTGCAGCTGATGCTCATTGCCCGCGAACTCGGACTCTAGGAGAAGGATATGAACGCTGATGCAGCGAACGACGGCGGCACCCCGGCTCCGGGGCGGCGCGTGGTCGAACGCGGGCTCTACTTCGATGAACTCGAGGTCGGGACCGTCTACGCACACAGCCCGGGGCGGACGATGACCGAGACGGACAACGTCCTGTTCACCACGATGACCATGAACACCCAGGCCCTGCACCTGGACGCGGCCTTCAGCGCCACCCAGCCTTTCGGGCAGCGCCTGGTGAACTCGATGTTCACCCTCGCCACCCTGGTCGGCCAGTCGGTGGGACAGCTGACCCAGGGCACGATCATCGGACAGCTGGGTCTGAACGACGTGAACTTCCCCCACCCGCTCTTCCACGGGGACACGCTGTATACCGAAACCGAGATCACCGGGCTGCGTCCCTCGAAGTCCAGGCCCGGGCAGGGGATCGCCACCATGAAGCACACCGGGCACAACCAGGACGGTGAGGTGGTGGCCGAGGCTTCGCGCACCGTGCTGATGTGGACCGAGGCCGGACACCTGGATGCCGGGAAGAAGCAGTCATGAGCGATACCTCTGCACCGGCCTTCACTATGGGGCCGGCCATCCTCTTCTGCCCCGCAGACCGGCCCGAACGCTATGCCAAGGCCTCCGCCCGGGCCGACGCGGTGATCATCGACCTCGAGGACGCCGTGGCACCCACCGATAAGCCGGCGGCCCGACGATCGGTGGTGGACACGCCCTTGGATCCGGGACGTACGATCGTCCGGGTGAACCCCGTGGACACCGAGGACTTCGCCGAAGACCTGGCGGCTGTGGGGGAGACCGCCTACAGCACCGTGATGCTGGCCAAGACCGAAACCGTCGAACAGCTCAGGCAGTTGGCCGACTATCGGGTCATCGCCCTGTGCGAGACGGCGCTGGGTGTACTCAACGCGCCGGCCATCGCCGCCGAGCCCAACGTCGTGGCGCTCATGTGGGGAGCCGAGGACCTGGTCGCCTCCCTTGGGGGGACCTCCAGCCGGCACGACGACGGTTCCTACCGTGACGTCGCCGTCCATGCCAGGGCAGCCGTCCTGCTGGCCGCAGGGGCTTATGGGAAGGCCGGCATCGACTCCGTCTACATCAACATCCCCGACACCGAGGGTCTCGCCGCCGAGACCCGTGACGCGGTCGCCAGCGGATTCGCCGCCAAGGCCAGCATCCACCCGGCCCAGATGACGGTGATCCGGGCCGCCTACGCCCCCGACCCGGAAGCGGTGCAGCGGGCCCGGGCCATTCTGGAGGCGGCACGCACCGCCTCGGGGGTCTTCTCCTTCGAGGGACAGATGGTCGACGAGCCCTTGCTGCGCCATGCCCGCCGTCTGGTGGCCCGTATCGACGGCTAGCGGGCCGGTGTCGTTTTTCGAATACGACTGCACGGGCAGGACAGCAGTGTCAGCGGTTGTCTTCCTTTAAGTTCCGCAGCCGCCCGCGTTCAATGGCTCGATAGACAGTGGAGCGACCGACGCTAAACAGCTCAGCTAGCTCCGCCTTGCTGTGTTCCCCAGCGGCGTGCAGTTCGAGGAGGTGCTCTTCCTGCTTCGCTGAGAGTTTGGGCTGCTTGCCCCGCAGCCTGCCCTTGGCCTTGGCAACCTTCATTCCTTCGCGGGTGCGCATCCGAATAAGGTCAGCTTCGAACTCGGAGATCATCGCCAACACGTTGAACAGGAGTTTGCCCATTGGGTCGGTAGGGTCATGGACGGAACCGCCGATGCTGAGTTTGATTTCGCGTCTGGCGAGGTCATCGGCAATTTCGTGGGCGTCCCGGACGGAGCGGGCTAGGCGATCCAGCTTGGTAACGACGAAGGTATCCCCAGCTCGGCATGCGGCCAAGGCTTCGCGTAGGCCGGCACGATTCTTGTTGGTGCCGGTAAACCCATGATCAACATAGATGCGTTCCGAGGTGACGCCCAGGGCTGCTAGGGCATCACGCTGCGCGGTGAGGTCTTGCTCTTCCGTGGACACGCGTGCATAGCCGATGATGATCTCAGACATGCAGATCAGTGTGTCACATAAGGACCCGTCACCGGACGACTCGCCGGACGGGTCTTACGGGACGGTGATGGCTTGGCTGTGGAGTTTGGCGCTCTTTGGCGGCGTTTTGTGATCGCTCTGAGTCATTAGCTGCCGATGACGAGGATGCTGGCGGCGGCTTCGACGACGTCGTCGGTGATGGTGTCGAGCTGGTTGATCCTGAGCACCCGGCTTATTTGGGGGAAGAGCCGTTCGAGGAGCCGGAAGTTGCCGCGGGTGATCCGTTCAATCGCCGCTATGGCTTGCGCGTCGGTGAAGTCATCGGGGTCGAGGGTTTTTCCGAGCCGTTTCCAGTGACGGTCCAGGACGAACAGGAGCTCCTCGCGTCCGAGGGTGCGGTATTGGTGTGAGAATCCGAGCCGGCTGTAAAGCTGCGGGTAGTGACGGAATCGTTCGTCGATGCCGGGCATGCCGATCAGGATCATCGCGAGATGGGTCCGGTCGTGTTGGTCGCGGAGAAGTTCCAGGGCAGTGGGGGTCAGCCGTTCGGCTTCGTCGACGATGAGCAGCTCGACGAGACGAGTGAGGTCTCCTTGTTTTACCGTCACCACTTCGGGTTTGAGGGACTGGAGGTGCTCTTCGACGCAGATCCCGACTTTGATCTGCCAGTGCGCGAGCTCGGCCATGAGATCCCTGGGCCGGCAGAGGACTTCGGGTGTGTAGAAGACGGTGCGGGATCGGTTCGCGAGGGCATAGTGCTTTGCGTCGTGGTCTCCGCGGGGTCCCCACTCGTTGATGTAGGCCTCGAGCGCGTCCCAGTTCGCGTAGCGGCGGGCGGAGTTGGTTTTCCCGACGCCGGCCGCGCCGTGGCAGATCCCGATGGTCTTCTCTTTCCGCACGGCGTTGGCGAACTCGGTGAAGCGCCGGTGCTCTTTGGTGACGATGAATGCCTGGTTCATCACTCGTCCTCTTCGTAGGTGCGCAGCCGTGGCCGCCGTTTCGTGGTTTCGGGGTTGCGGGGTTCTTCGCGGGTGTAAACGGTGGGGATGCGGTCGTTGATGGCGCGGCGTAGTTGTTTGCGGCGGGCCCGGCGGGCGGTTTCGATATCGCGGAGGCTGAGGCGAAGGTTGGGGTGGGCTTCGTCGATGGCGGTGCAGATGAACGTGTCCCGGTCGTATACGCGGATCTCGGAGATGTCGCGCGGGTCGTACCGGATTGTGATGGTGTGTCCGACGAAGGGGGCCAGGGTCGGGGCGAGGTAGCGCTGGCCTTGGAAATGGATGCCGTCGCGTTGCACGACCCGGCTCTTCGGAACGGTGAGGAGCAGCCCGTCGAGTTCTTCCAGGCTCTGCGGCATGCGGGGAAGCCAGCCATCGCCAACCCACGCGTCGCGCGGCGAGATCCCCAGCTCGCTGTGGACCCTGTCGTTATAGGTGCCAATGAAGTCGCCGACCGCTCCGTCGAGCCCTGCAAGATCGAGGACGGGTGTTGGTGCCCGGCTGCCGGAGCCGAGATGGCCAGGTAGCGCAGCCAGAAGCTCGGTGTTGATGGTGCCGAAGAACCGCTCGATCTTCCCCCGCCCCTGGGGCCGGCCGACGGTTGAGTGGATGATCCTGATATGCAGGGCGATAGCAGTTCTCTCAAGATGGTGGCTGGTGAAGTCGGAGCCGTGGTCCACGTGCAGGATGTCGGGGATCCCGCACATCGCCCAGGTGGGGTCCGTTTTCCGCCAGATTGCCTGCCGGAGGGCAAGGGCGGTGTTAATCGCTGACGGGGTGTCGGTGAAGACCATGTATCCGCAGATGGCGCGGGAGTAGTCATCCATCACGGTGGTCAGCCAAGGCCGGTCGGGTTTCCCATCAGCCCCGACGATGAGGATGTCGAGCTCGGTGTGGTCTGACTGCCATGTCTGGTTCGGATGTTCCGCGCGGCGGCGGAAGACCAGCTCGTGCTTGTCCCGATACGACGCGGGCCCCTCAAGCGCCAGCGTGACCATGGCCGGATCGAGGGCCTGCACGATCTGCCGGACAGTTGCATAGCTCGGCGCCGGCAGCTCGCGCTGTTGCGCATCGGTGGCGGCAAGGCGATGCAACGTGGAGATGCCTGGGCGTGGCCGGGTGAGTGCCAAACGTTCAATGAACGCGACCGTCTCGCTCGACGTTCGGCGGACGCCTTTGTCGCTGCGTGGGTTGGGTTCGAGGGCCGAGATGCCGCCTTGCCGGTAGAGCCGGTTCCAACGTTGCAGCGCCCGGACGGAGATTCCGGTCTCCCGGGCAAGGACAGCGAGCGGGATCTGGTCCTCGACATGAAGCCGAAGAACACGCCACCGCTCCGCCGCGTCCACGAGACACCTACACGGTGGTGCCCTCGCGAGCCGCGAAGGCCTGCTGGTGACGATACAGGGTGGCCCGGCTCCACCCGACGAGTTTCGCCGCGTCCTCCGCGGTGCGGCCCTTCGCCCTCGCCTCGGCGACGAGCTTGAGCTTGTCGGCGACCACGACGGGATCCGACAGGGGTCTGCCGAATCTGGTTCCGCTTTTCCGCGCGGCGGTGATGCCGGCGTTCACGCGTTCGGTGATCAGTTCGCGTTCGTATTCGGCCAACGTGGCGAGCATGTTCAGCATCAACCGGCCCGAGGTCGTCGATGGATCGATGCCGTCCGAGATGCTTTTCACCTGCACGTCCTGCTCCCGGAGGAGCTTGACCGTGTTGAGTACGTCGATCAGGGACCGCCCGAGCCGGTCGACCCGCCACACCACGACGGTGTCACCGGGCTGGGCGTATTCGAGGAGCTTCTTCATTCCGGGGCGCGAGATCGCGGTCCGGCTGCCTGATGTGACATCGGCGAAAATGTCCCGCTCCTGCACGCCCGACTTGACGAGGGCGTCGACCTGCAGCTGCGCGTCCTGGCCCTTGGTGCTGACCCGTGTATATCCGAGATGTCTCACCAGGTCATTCTGCCCCAAAAACCCCTCGATGCGGAGGGATCAAGACGGTTTGCCGCAAGGCATGTTTCCGAGACAGGCCACGCTCCGGAATGTAGCCACTCTTCTCCACAGTTCGAGATGGGCCTGGAGTGTCTTGGAAAACTGTAACTTTATGGGCCAAAGCTAAACCTTGTCGGCAAACAGGAAACTTGTTACATTGGCGACGACATACGATTTCAGTTGGGGGAAATAAAATGGTATGGGTGCTGGCTTTCATTGTAGCGGTCCTTTTATTAGCAATTCTGGGAACCATGCGGGAAGTGGCCATCCTTCGCAGTGAATTGACTTCTTTTCGCGAATTGGTGACGATCCCACCGGAGCCCGAGTGGTTCAGGAAGGGGCGCATGCCACGCGAACTTGCAGACCTCCACGAATTCTATTCCCGCTCCGCACACGACATGCTCGTCGTCATGTTCGTTTCTAGCGGCTGCCCGGGCTGCCGAAAGCTAGTCGATGATCTGCTCCGGAAAGCCGATCTCAGCGGCAATAAGAATCTGCTCTTCGTCACAACGCCGACGGCGCCCTCGGCTTCCGGCAATCCCGCCATGATGCAATCCATCGAACGTGCTGGCTGGACTCTTCACGCCGATGCGGGAAGCGACATTCTTTTCGCCGCTGGCGTCCACGGAACGCCCACTGCAATCGTCATGGACCGTCTAGAAGCAAAGGACTACGAGCCTGCCCCCGATGTGAATTGGGTTGTCCAGCAGCTAGCCCAAAAAGGAGAGTTGGTATGAAAGGCACGGGGGAACGCCCATCCCCGCGGAGCGGGGGAATCGCTCTTGATCGGCGGTCATTCACGCGACTGACCGTCCTCGCGGCAGGAAGCATCGGCTCTCTGGTTGGGTTTGCCCCATCGGCCGCGGCAGCACCGCCCAGCGCCTGCGACTTCGGCACACAACGCCTCTATGGCTGCGACTGTCCAGGAAACTACCAGTACCCCTGCACATGCATCGGCTATTGCACGGACACAATAAGTGAGTGTCAGTTCGGGCCGAGATCAGTGGACTCGTGCACGGTCTACAACACAAGCCCGAATCCCGATATTGGGGCGAAACCCCTCGGCAAGTGCGATCCCGTCCTCCAGACTGGATGGTGCTGCGGCGTTTACTGCTAGTGATATCGAATGACCTAGGAGGTAGAGATGACATGGCATGCAGGTTCTCCCGCGCAAGGCGTAGGGACAGCCAACCACAAAGACTTTTCCCCGCCTAAGCAGGAAAAGCGAGTTGAGAAGCTAACACTTCAGGCAGTGGCCTATGGGGAAAACCCCGCAGATATCGAGCTGCGTTGGTCATACAACGGCGAGTTTTCCCCGGCAACGCGAGAGGCTCTAGTCAAGGCCGTTTTACAAGGCATCCGCGCCGAATTTCGACGAGTATCTGGAGAGTGAACCGTGGACTCGCCGACAGTAGTCCAATTGGCCTCGGTGATTCTCGGTTTTCTCTGGCTCGTAAGTAGCAGCCTAAAAACCCTGTCCTTTGCCCAGTTTCGCGCGGACGTGGAGGCCCTGCTTGGTGGACATTCCGGTCGCTCCATCGGGGTCTTTGTGATCGGCATGGAGATCGCAGCCAGTGCCATGTTGTTTTTCGGCTTCTCGAAAGCGGGCGGCCCCTTTTCGGCGTCACTTGTGATCGCATTTACGGCCTCGTACATCCTCCGGGCAACTAGACTTCGTAACCTGCAGTGCGCCTGCTTCGGTTCACTATCAAAACCATGGTTTCTAGCCAGGTTAGGCCGAACGGCGACGGTTGCAGCTGATTCGGCGGCTGGCGCGTGGGTCTTTGTGCGCAACAGCCTTTTCATTGTTCTCGCTGCAGCCGTATCAGGCTACCCGCCCCTGATTACGGCACTCCTGGTCTCGACGATTGCGACTTTAATGGTGGTCGCTACCTTGACCGAAACCTTGCTCGAATTAAAGGACCGGAAAAAGATCCCCCACCCGGCGCTAAGCGACCTGCTGGCCCGCCGGAGGATAATCTTCGCTACCGATTGGTACTCCGGCGTATGGACATCTTGGATATCGTGTTTCGAGTCCAAGAAGTCGGTTGTTAACTAGACCTCATCGCCTAAAGTCACTTGGCCTGGGACAACGCGGCAGAACGTCTCGGAGCCTTCCACCGGCTCGTAATTTGACAGCGGATGATTGCGGCCTTGATCCAGAAGAGCAGAGTAGCCTCACACCACGTGTTAGGGATGGCTGGCCGAGAATGCTCACCAGAGGTCGGTGATAGGAGACGCCGTACCTGAGACGACGTCGCCCCCTTGTGCGTGCGAGTCCATCCAAGACGATATCCGCTGAAGGTTCCCCTAGCAGGCGCCGAGAGCGCCATTTACCGCTAAGAATTCGCCGCCACTTATCGTTGCGATTCACAGGCTTGGCGCTCTCGGTAACTCCTATTTCGAGCGGTCGTTTCCGGTGGAGGACCCCCTATCGGGACGGTTCAAATTGTCAATTCGGACAGATCCCCAAACGGGACGATGCAGCTCCGTCGACGACGAAAAGCACTCTTTCCCGTTCGCTACCGCGATACCGGAGCACCAAAATTCGACAGTGAACTACGACTGTTAGTGGGTAATGGAAGTCCTTCTTTAACCCAAAAATGGCGGTTACCGCCGTAGCTCCGCGGCCTGTAAAGATCGGTTTTGAGCCGGGCCTTTTCAGCGTAGTCGAGGCCGGAGTCCTCAACGTCTTGAAGTTTTGACATCCAATGCAACGATCCGAGCTGTCAGTAAGCCCCAGGGTGGGCGTGGTCCGTGAGAACCACGCCCACCCTAGGGCTCACCACCTGCTATGAGATTGGATATCGCTGAAGTATCTCCCAGAGGGCCCGGTGTCGGGCCTCGTAATTCTCTGGTGAATTGTAGATAAGTTCTACCTGCAGGCTGTCGACGATGCCAAGGTATGCATCTACTAGCGTTGTGGCATTGCGCGGGTCGAGACTTCTGGGCAGAGCTGCTATGAACAGTGATCTTAGGTCAGCCTCAAAGAGTCGGTACTTGGTGATCACTTCCTCGCGGAGCGCGAGCGGCGGAGCATAGACGGTGCGCAGCAAAAAACGGAAGTCCGCCGACGATGCGTATCTGGGGTGCAGGGCGTTTAGATACTCACCGCCGGGCAAAGGTACACCTGATTCTGCGGCGAAGGCATTGCTTGCAGCGAGACGTTCCTCCCGCAGGGCGATGTCCATGACCTCGTTGAAGAGCGCATCCTTGTTGGCAAAGTGGGCATAGAGGGAAGCCTTTCGCATCCCGGCCTGTTCCGCGATCACCGTGAGCGAGGACGCGTCATAACCGAATTCTGCGAAGTGGTCAACAGCAACGGTGCAAATCTTCTTTGCCGATGGGGACAATGACATTGGGTGCTGATGCTCCGTATTCTTTGGTTCGAAACGATTAGTGGCTGCCGAGATCGGTCACGGCAGGTGCTCGTTTGACGCTCACTGCCACGATAGCAATGGCAACCGCACCGACCACCATCAGGAATGCCAGCCAGGCCAGTGGCCCTGCTTCGACCATTACTCCTGCGATGGGGGTAGCGGCCGAGGAGATGATGAGCTGGAATGCTCCTAGCAGGGCTGCGGTAGAACCCAGGGACGTGTGCTGGGAAGCCATGGCCAGTGCCATAAGTGTCGCTTCCGCGATACCAATGCCGAAAAGGGAAATGAACATGCCAATGACGATACCCGGTAGACCCATTCCCAACAGCGTCAGCACGAAACCGACCGCGGCACCGAGCGCGACGATGATCGTCCCAGCCATTCCTAGTGCACCAGCACCGAATCGTGTCACGGTGCGCCCAGCGACAATGGCACCGAACATAACGGCAAGTCCTGTTCCTCCGAACACGAGCCCGAAGGTGTTGGCGTCAAGGTCAAAATGACCTTGGTAGATAAATGGTGCACCTCCGATGTAGCCAAAGAGGAAAAAGAACACCGCGGACAGCCCTAAGGCGGGAAGCAAGAATCCGGAATCCTTTGCGATTCGCTTGTAAGTGCTAAGCACCATTCCCAGCCGGAGGGAGGATCGGGTCTCCACCGGGAGGGTCTCACGCAGGTTGGCTGTCGAGTTGGCCAGTGCGATGGCAGCCAGACCTGCAAGAACCAGCAGCACTGCACGCCAGCCAAAGTGCTGGTCAACGAACCCGCCAAGGGTCGGTGCAAGCACCGGCGCAAGGCCCTCGATTGTCATCAACAATGCGAAGAGCTGAGCGGCGCGCACTCCCTGAGCGGCATCTCGAACCATGCTCAAGGCCACGACGAGAGTCAGCGCCGCCGCGAGCCCTTGCAAGGTGCGAGCCGCTAGAAGGGTTCCCATGGTTGGGCTGGCTGCCGCCCAGAGAGACGCCAGAAGAAATACCACTAGGGCGCCCAAGAGGGGCCGACGTCGTCCGAATGCATCGGTGAGTGGGCCAAAAATTAGTTGCCCCGCACCCATCGCCAGCAGGTAAACCGTGAGGGTCAACTGGCCTGACGCTGCGGTTCCGTTGAGTTGCTGGACGATGTCGGGCAGGGAGGCCAGGTACATGTCGGTGCCGGCAGGGCCCAGGATGGTTACCAGTGCTAGCGACACCGCGAACCACGCACCCACCTTCCGTTGGCGCTGAATAGTAGTCACTGTAGGGATCTCCTCAAAAGTCGAATGAACTCACTTACTTGCCTACCTACCGATAGGTAGGCAAGCAACTCTATTCCACCACGGAAGTCATTTGTGAGCAATCCAGACGGAGCGTGACTGGTGTCACGCTCCCCACTCGATGGGTATAAGAGAGCTCTGAGGGAGTATGCGGAGGAGCTTCCGAGCACACTTCCGGCCGGCCTGTGAGGAAAACTGTCGTGGGGAATACCCAATGCGGAGGTATCTGCTGTCCCGTTTAGCGTTCCCCTCTGGACACCCCATCAACGTCGGAGCTGACATTGCTTTGCGCGATCCGGCCGGCCGTCGCCGGACCCGCTTGAGGGCACGGGGCCGCCGTCCCGAGGTCTTAGGACACTCCGCGCAATCGACTTTGGAAAACGATGAGCCCCTTATGCTTGCGCCGAGCCGCAGACAGGAATGCAGCTCTCTAGGCCGTAGCTCAAGGTCATGAAGCATTTGTAGACTAGCCCCACAGGCGGTATCAAGTGGGAAGAAGGGCTGGGAGTAACCATGGAACGAAAAACCACTAACCCAAGGCTAAGGGTTCTAGTCGGTACCTTGGTGGGATCCGCTGCCCTTGCTCTGTTCAGCACTTGGATACCAGCAATCATTGTCGGGATCGTCATTGCCCTTGTCGCTGTCGCTTTATCGGTTCAGATTGCGGTTGTTGCAAGAACCGTGTCACGGGACTCTGGTGCGGTCCACGCTGGCCCGACTATCCTGGGCACTGCTTGGGTTTCAGCCACGGCTTGTGTGCTCCAGATCGCGTGGTCTTCGTACCAGCTCTTGGCCAACGGTATAGTTCTGGCTGCCGTTTCTGTCTTTGCTGGATTGATCCTTGCGACGGTTCCCCTGAGCGCGCTGAAGAGTATGCCCAGAAGAGACCGTCATCCGGTCGGAACAAACTGATCCTTGCTGCTCGCCCGCTGGGAATTCGTGTATTGGACGACAAGCAGCTGAATCGAAATTGTTGGACGTGTGGCGCCCGCGAGCACCATCCCGCAGTGGGTTCCACTTGCGGGCATTGATATGTTCAAACCAAAGTCGATCTGCCCTAGACACACCCCCTCGGGTGGATTTCCGCACGGATCATCCTCAGACCCGATGGGTAAGGCAACTCTCTTCCCCGTCGAGGGTGTAGAGAAGGATCGAGGTAGCGCCACTGAATCGGCGCTTAAACGGATATGCCAAAATGAGAGCCCTATGAAAGAGCCCTCTGCAAATATCCACCCACTGGACCAAGATCGCGACCAGATCAGCGCAGCCTTCGTCCAGGATTTGGCCGCTGAAGTCGCAACCCGCTACGGCGGCACACTCACGCGGATGCAGCGAGCAAACGGATCCTCAAACGCGACATGGGTCGGTGACGGCATCGCCGTACGAATCGCGCATACACCCGTCGACATGGCTCGAGAGGTTGCGCTCGTGCGGGCTCTGCCGCGAGAGGTCGGACACCCAGAGATCCTCGGCGAGGGCACTATCGCAGGCCACGGCTGGATCGTGAGTGCAGAGATCCCCGGTCAGAATCTCCAAGAGGCATGGCCTACACTGACGCCTGCTGAGCAGGAATCAGCAGTGCGTCAGCTGTGGGCCCGCGCCCACAGCGTGCACGACTCGAGCCCGTACCTCAGGACGCTTGTCGCGTCGCACGGTGGTTTCGTGCCAGCAACGATTGACGCTGCCACCGCGTCGGCTAAACACGCCGAAGTCGCGCTGGGACTGTCCAGCGCCCAGCAGGCGCAGCTCCACGAAGTCATCGAGGACTACTTCCGGGCTGCACCCTTAGTAGAGCAAACCGTCAACCATGGCGACCTCGCGCTGATGAATGCCTTATGGGACGGTGAAGTCGTCGCCCTGCTGGACTTTGAGTTCGCCGTGCTCGCTCCGATCGAGATCGACCTGTGCCGGCTGGTCTACGAGGCCCGCATATCCGAGGAGGGCCATTGCGTTGATTCGGCGGCAGGCAACGCGGCGGTTGAGATTGCCGCTCGTCATATGGATCTGATTCATGGTCGTACGCTTATCCGTGGCGCAGCGATTCTCGACCAGCTCCGTGACCTTGAGATCTGGCTGGCCCTTGGCAGCGACGAGGAACGACTCCAGAACTGGCGACCGGACCGCCTGCTCACCGCCCTGCTTGAAGACGAGGGCGGCTATCTCGCCCCCCTGCTCAGGTAGCCCGAGCTCCCACGATGCGGTGAACAGCATCGATTCGATGAGCGCAGAACGGCCTTAACCACCCCACGAAGGCTGCGGGCGGAGGTGTGACCGTTACCACGACCCTCATTCTCCGCAACAGAGACCGCTTCGCTGATCCTTGACCTCAATGCCACCGTGAGGAGAAGTATCGGTCACAGAACACGACCAAAGAGCGCCAAGCTCCACACATATGCACGGGACACCTCGGCCGATGTCCGGTGGAGGTTCGGCTATTGAGGCGCAGGAGGCGAGGATTCGAAGAGTCGAATTCACTCCTTGTTGTTGCGGCGTTCCTTGGACGCCTGAAGGAAGCGTTCTTGGTAGGCAGAATAGGCCTCTGCATGGCGAGCGTGTTCCTCAGGTGTGGTCGAAGGAGGGAGCTCAACCGGGGGCATGTAGCGGTCAATAGCCTCGATTTTGAGCGGATACCCGAACTTGTCTTTCATCGCCATTCAACAACGATAGGCCTTATTCAACACGGGAACAGTTGCCTCCCATGGGGTTCCGCTTGTGGCGTCACTCCACTCAACCTACGGTTATGGAATGCTTGTTGTTGGGTCCATTGTCATTCGTGTGAGCGACCTGCAAAAACAGATTCAATTTTGGTCTGATGCTCTCAATTACGCTGTGCGTGAGCCGATTGATGATGACTTCGCACTGTTATTCGCCACCGATGGAACTGGTCCGAATGTCTCCCTCGACGCGCACCGCTCTGAGCGGATATTGCCACCGCGCATGCATCTGGACTTGTACGCAGAGGACCAAGCGGCTGAAGTTCACCGACTGACGACTCTCGGTGCCACCAAGGTGGATTGGGGTCGATGCCCCGACGATGCAGATTACGTCATCATGCAAGACCCCGAGGGAAACCGGTTCTGCGTCATTGAGGCGGCCGAGTGGTCGGGCTGGAGAAGTTGGCGGACAACAGCCGCTAGCTGAGAGCCGCGGTCATCCCACTCCGGGACGCCCGTTTGGGTTCCACTTGCGGAAAATCCGGATACGCCGTTGACCGTAAACAGACAGGCTAATGGACCCCGTTCAGGGCATCGCGGATTGCGGCAGCAACCCGCTCAGGCATCCCGGCCAGGTCGAGCGGAGCCCGACCTGCCACTTGGTGCGGGACGAAGTGCTGCCACCCGAGGTCAAAACAGAGCAACGCCCGCAAGTCGGCCCGCCGATCCACCCGTACGCCCGCAGCACGCTCGTACATCGTCAAATAGGCACCAGCCGTCTCGGCGTCAAACAATACGGCCAGATTGAGCCTGCAGTGGCCGACGTCGCTGCCCCGGTTGCCGGTCGCCGCGTCGGGCCAGTCCACAACGCCGGTGAGTCGCCTGTCATCCCACAACACATTGAAGTGCTGGTAGTCGCCGTGCGCAAAGACCGTTTCGCCGCCCAGCGGTCCCGACGCAGCCTCGCGGGCCGCATCGCGCAGACCACGGTCAGACAACCAGTCCAGTGGGGCGGTGGCGCCCGCCGTAGCGGTCCGGCACGGGCACAGGCTCGCCGTCACCGTTCCCGGCGTCCGCGGAGGTTCGTGGCCGGTCGGGTACGGCGTGGATCGCCGCCTGAGTGGTCGCGAGTTGGCCCAGCCAGGAACGCATGTCTGCCGGAGCCAGGTCCGGCTGCCCGGTCAAGGCGGACGTGAGTGTGCAGGGCACCCCGGTCTCGACGCCGTCCGCGTCCATTGCGAGGAGTTGAGGTGCAGGCACCCCGTGACCACGTATCGCCGTCAGCGCGGACGCTTCGCGTGTTACCTGGGCCTCAGCCTCGTCATCGAACTGCCAGCGGCGCAGCACCACATCCCGGGCTCCACTCGGAGCCTCGACAGTGATTCGGTCCATGTCTGCGGTGACTCCGCCCTGCAGGCGCGCGACGGCGGTTACCCGGGCATGCGCATGCACATGGCGCCGAACCCACTCCAAGACCTCTCGCGCCGGAGGCTCGTACTGGCGGGGCATCACGTCAGTCTGGCATGGCGTGCTGGCTTTGTCTCCCGACGCTTCATCCCACGAGAAGTACTAGGCCGAGTCAACAGGAGCTAACGATTCATCAGCTTGGCCGGCATTCCGAGCGATCGTCTTCGGAAAACGACAGCCGGGCTCAGTGGAACGCTAATGGATGGCAGGTTAGATGAGTTGCCCACAACTAAATTGTGCACTATTCTTAATTTATGCAGATCAACCCGCTGGCTCTCGACGAGCAATTATGCTTCCCGCTCTATTCCAGTGAGAAGACCGTCGTGGCTGCCTACCGCCCGTTGTTGGCGCCGTTGGGCCTGACCTATCCGCAATATCTGGTCATGCTCGCCCTGTGGGAGCAGGACGGTCAACCGGTTTCCACGCTTGGACGGCGGCTCGGTCTCGACTCAGGGACCCTGTCACCGCTGCTGAAGCGGCTGGAAGCCTCCGGCCGCATCCAACGGCATCGCGGCACTGCCGATGAGCGCGTGGTCACGGTCCAGTTGACTTCCGAGGGCGCGGCCCTGCGCGAGGACGCCGTTGGGATTCCAGCACGTCTGTTCGCCCAGCTGGGCCTAGAGGCAGCGGAAGCAGTCGAGCTGCGCCGGCTACTGGCCAAGATCTGTTCCACCGGGCAGGCAACGCCTGCCCGCACCGACAACCCCAAGGATCCATCATGAAGACTCTCTACACCGCTGAAGCACTCGCCACCGGTGGCGGCCGCGACGGGCATGTCACCTCCACCGACAACCGGGTCGACCTCGATCTGGCCATCCCGCAATCCATGGGCGGTTCAGGTGCCGGTGCCAACCCCGAACAACTCTTCGCCGCCGGCTACGCCGCGTGCTTCCACAGTGCACTGCAGATGGTGGCCCGCGAACGCCAGATCGACGTCGATGGGTCCAGCGTCGGCGCCCAGGTCCACCTCGGTGGGCTCGAGTCCGGAGGGTTCGGCCTGGCAGTGACCCTGGAAGTCACCCTGCCCGCTGTGGACGCGACCGTGGCCAGCGAGCTGGCCGAGGCGGCCCACCAGGTGTGCCCCTATTCCAATGCCACCCGAGGCAACATCGAGGTCGACCTCCGCGTCTCCGACGACTGAACACTGGCACACTGTCCCCATGGAGGAGATGGAGCCGGATACCAGCTACACCACGATCGAAGGGGTGCCCTATGTGCGCCTCTTCGTCGAAAATGGGGAGAGCCCGGTCTGGACGTGGGAGCCCGTGGCCTATGACGAACTGGCGCTGCCGGCCGAACTCGAAGCCAGGATGCGTGCCTGGGAAACCGAGTTCACCGACCACGACATCGACACCGCGTCCACCGGGGTCCTGTCTCGACGCCACCGGGCCGAGGGGATCCTGCTGGCCACACAACTGGCCGCCGAACTCGGCTCGCCGTTGGCCGTACACTATGCCCCGGCCTCGCCCGAGGAGGCCGGGGGCTCCGACAGCCTGGGGACCTACCGACCCTCGCTGGCGGACCCCGAGATCTTCCATGTGGACACCTTCCCGGTGCGCCCGGGGGTCACCCGGCGGCTCATCTGGATGCTCCGGCACCCCTTCGAATTCCCCGGTGATGCGGCCGACGCCTCAGGGCTCGACGCCGACTGGAGCGACCTGGACGACGAAGGGGAAGAGGACGACGGCGAGTCCTCCTGACCCGGCCGCCGGGATGTCCACCCCCGCCGCCGAGTGCGCGATACTGGAGGCATGGAGTTTCGCGAACCGCCACATATCAACCCCGCCCCGGATGCCCCCCGGCGCATCGTCCTGCTCGGTTCGACCGGGTCGATCGGCACCCAGGCCATCGACGTCGCCGATGCAGCCCCCGACCGGTTCCGCATCGTCGCGCTCGCCGGCGGCTCCAACCTCGAACTCCTGGCCCGGCAGGCGGTGCACACCCGGGCCGAGGTCGTCGCGCTCGCCGAGGGGGACGTCGATGAGCTCAAGGCGCGCATCCACGCCCATGCCGAGCTTGCCGGGCACAGCTCCTACCGCCCCGAACTGCTCACCGGCCCCACGGCGACGGCACGCATCGCCGGCTACCCGGATGCCGACGTCGTCCTCAACGGCGTCACCGGCTCGATCGGGTTGGCCCCGACGCTGGCGGCCCTGAAGGCGGGACACCTGCTGGCGTTGGCGAATAAGGAATCGCTGATCACCGGTGGCGCCCTGGTGAAGCAGGCCGCCGCGCCGGGCCAGCTGGTTCCGGTGGACTCGGAACATTCGGCTCTGGCCCAGGCCCTGCGTGCCGGCACCACCGCGGAAGTCGCCCGACTGATCGTCACCGCCTCGGGAGGCCCGTTCCGCGGGATGGGCCGGGACGCCCTGGAAGACGTCACCCCCGCCCAGGCGCTGGCCCACCCCACCTGGGAGATGGGCAAGGTTGTGTCCACCAACTCGGCGACCATGGTCAACAAGGCGTTGGAGGTCATCGAAGCCCATCTGCTCTTCGACGTCCCGCTTCAGAAGATCGACGCCGTCGTCCACCCGCAGTCGATCGTGCACTCCATGGTCGAGTTCATCGACGGCTCCACCATCGCCCAGGCCTCTCCGCCGGATATGCGCCTGCCGATCGCCCTGGGCATGGGCTGGCCGGCCCGGGTCCCCGGCGCGGCGGCGGCCTGTGACTTCACCACCGCCTCGACCTGGACCTTCGAACCGCTGGACGAGGAGGCCTTCCCGGCGATCCGCCTGGCCAAGCAGGCAGCGAAGACCTCTGCCACCCATATGGCCGTCTACAACGCGGCGAACGAGGAAGCCGTCGCGGCCTTCCACGCAGGACGCATCCGGTTCCCCGAGATCGTGGACGCCGTCGCCGATGTGGTGGGCAAATACGACGCCGGGGCCATCGTCGGCGATGAACTCAGTGTCCAGTCGGTACTCGTGGCCGAAGCGTGGGCACGAAAGAGCGCCCAGGATCGTTGGGGACAATTGTGACAGTCATCCTCTTCATTGCCGGCGTCCTGATCGTTGCGATCGGTGTTGCCGTGTCCATTGCCTTGCACGAAATCGGCCACCTGGTCCCGGCCAAGCTCTTCGGCGTGCGCGTCCCGCAGTACATGATCGGCTTCGGCAAGACGATCTTCTCTCGCCGGCGCGGAGAAACCGAATACGGGGTCAAAGCGATCCCTCTGGGCGGCTACATCTCGATGATCGGGATGTTCCCTCCCGCCGAGGCGACAGCGGTGGAGGGCAAGGTCAAGGCCGCCAGCACGGGAATGTTCACCCAGCTGGCCAATGAGACCCGTCAAGCGGCCGCGGAGCAACTGCGCCCCGGGGATGAGCACCGGATGTTCTATAAACTCCCGGTATATAAACGCGTCATCATCATGCTCGGCGGCCCGTTCATGAACCTGGTCATCGCCTTCGTGCTCTTCGCCGTGCTGATCAGCGGTTTCGGCTCCATCCAGCACACCACCAACATCTCAGAGGTCTACCAGTGCGTGGTCAGCCAGGCGGATCAGAAGGCCCGCGGCGGCGACGACGCTGCTGCCAACTGCCAGGCGGGAGATCCTGCGGCACCTGCCTACGAAGCTGGACTGCGCCCCGGGGACCGCATCACCTCTTTCGACGGCCACCAGGTCAAGGAGTGGCAGTGGGACGATCTCTCCGAACTCATCCGGGCCGACGCCGGAAAAACTGTTCCGATTACCTACCTGCGTGACGGATCGGAACATCAGACTACGATCACTCCGCGGTTATCGCAGCAACCTGCCCTGGACATCAACGGGAGGATCAAAACCGACGCCAACGGCAATACCGAACTGGTCAACGTCGGCTTCGTGGGCATGGGCTCCGAAAACGTGCAGATGACGTTGCCATTGTCCGAAGTGCCACCTGCGGTGGGTCAGAACGTGCGGGCCGTCGCCGGCATTGTCGTGGACTTACCGGCTCGGCTGGTTGCCGTCGGTCAGGCGGCGTTCTCCTCGGCCCCACGTGACCCGAACGGGCCGATGTCGGTCGTCGGAGTCGGCCGGATCGCCGGCGAGGTCAGCGCCATGGACGAAATCCCGATCAAGGACCGCATCGCCACGCTCTTCGGTCTGGTCGCCAGCCTGAACGTCGCGCTGTTCGTCTTCAACCTCATTCCATTGCTTCCCCTGGACGGCGGCCATGTGGTCGGCGCCCTCTGGGAAGGCCTGCGCCGTTTCGTCGCCCGCGTCTTCAAACGTCGGGACCCGGGGCCGGTGGACATCGCCAAACTCATGCCCCTGACCTACGTGGTGGGCGTCCTGTTGCTGGGTATGGGTGCGCTGCTGATCTATGCGGATATCGTCAAACCGGTGAATATTTTTGGGTGATCGACGCACCACCGGCACCACGCTGCGCGGGAGCGCCCTCGTCGCGGCCACCCTGGCCCTGGGGCTCGTCGTGGCCGGATGCACCGCGAACGCCCCGGGGAACTACGCCGGAAACACGGCGGCGTCGTCAGGGGCGAACCCCGACCGCGTCGTGTTGGCCGAGCCGGAGCCCGGCATCAGCCACCTGGGTGGGGACACCGGGGATATGGCACTGGAAGCCAGCGAGGCGTTCTTCGCGAAGGCACCCGCCGTCGTCGTCCTCGGAAACGACGACGCCGACTCCTCCACGCGGGCCGCGGGGCGGGCCGGCGAACTCGGCATCCCGGTGCTCATGGCCCCCGAGGGGGCTTCGGAGCAGAAGGACTTCGACGAGGAATTGAAGCGTCTGGGGGCGGGCACCCTCATCGCCTACGGGCCCCTGTCCGAGGCGGTGGCGGGGGACCGGGACGTCGTGGACGGGGAGGACCCGGACGCGGAACCGCCCTCCATCGATGCAGCAGAAAAGGCGACCGACCCCGGGTTCGCGGTCGTTGTCCGGGCGGGGAAGAAGGCAGACCCGGCGGCGGGACCGGCCTTGGCCACCGCCGAAGCCGCGGGGGCGGACCGGGCGAGGATGAAATCACCCGATCCGCGGGCCGACACGAACCGGGAATTCTTCGGTGACCATGCGGGCGCGCAGCTTCTCACGCTCGGAAAGGGGTTCGCCAAACCGGCAGAGTTCTCTGCCCTGGCAGCCACTGCAGCCGGTGGACAGGAACTTCCCGGCGGCGGGCAGCTCGTGTTCCCGGACCGGCGCCTGATCGGGCTCTACGGCTCACCCGGCACCTCCTCCCTGGGCGCCCTGGGGGAGCAGGACCTCGACGGAACGATCAAACGGGCCCGGGAACTGGCCGCCGAATACCAGCCCCATAGCAAGGAAAAGGTCCAGCCCGCCTTCGAGATCATCGCCACGGTCGCCTCCGCAGCCCCCGGTGCGGACGGGAAGTACTCCCGCTACACCCCGGTGGACACCCTGGAACCCTGGGTCAAGGCGGCACAAGAGGCCGGGATCTATGTGGTGCTGGACCTGCAACCCGGACGCAACGACTTCCTGACCCAGGCCAAGCACTACGAGAAGCTGCTGGCCTACCCGAACGTGGGCATCGCCTACGACCCGGAATGGAGGCTGAAGCCCGGGCAACGGCATATGGAACAAATCGGTTCCGTCGACGCCGCGGAACTGAACCGGACCAACGACTGGCTGGCCGCACTGACCCGGAAGAAGGAACTGCCGCAGAAGGTCGTCATTCTCCATCAGTTCCGGCGGAGCATGATCACGGACCGTTCCACGCTGGACACCACCCACCCCGAGTTGGCGATGGTCCTGCATGCCGACGGCCACGGCACCCCGGGGATGAAACTGGCGACCTGGAAGAACCTGCGTCGGGACCTGCCCGACGGCATCAGGATGGCGTGGAAGAACTTCATCGACGAGGACTCCCCGACCTTCACCCCCGAGCAGACCTTCGACCTCGAGCCGAAACCGTGGTTCGTCTCCTACCAGTAGCCGGTCCACCGGCCTGTCGCGGGGAACGTACACTGGTGCCCATGACGATTTTTGCCGTGGAATACGTATACGCAGCTGATTCCGAAGCCGCCCGGGACGAACACCGCCCCGCGCACCGTGCCTTCCTGGGGACCCTGACCGACGGGTTCTCCCTCGTGGCTTCCGGCCCCTACGTGGATGGCTCGGGGGCCCTGTTGCTGATCAAGGCACCCTCCGAGGAGGCCCTCGCCGCGAAGCTCGGCGAAGACCCGTTCAACGCCAACTCCCTGGTCGCGGCACTGCGCCTGACCGAATGGAGCCCCGTGACCGGTGAGCTCTCTCACCACGTCTGATCCACTATCGGGCCCCATTTTCCCCTCGGAAGGGGGATAATGGGGCCTGGATGAACACCCCTGAAAACCCGGAGGATAATTTGACCTCGGTCAGCCTTGGAATGCCAGCCGCCCCACCACCGGTTCTGGCCCCGCGACGGAAAACCCGACAGATCAAGGTCGGGGCCGTCGGTGTTGGTTCGGAATCCCCGATCAGCGTGCAGTCGATGACCACCACGCCGACCACCGACATCAACGCCACGTTGCAGCAGATCGCCGAACTCACGGCCTCGGGCTGCGATATCGTCCGGGTGGCCTGCCCGTCGCCCGATGATGCCGAGGCCCTGCCGATCATCGCCAGGAAGTCACAGATTCCCGTCATCGCGGACATCCACTTCCAGCCGAAGTACGTCTACGCGGCGATCGAAGCCGGCTGCGCGGCAGTGCGCGTGAACCCGGGGAACATCCGCAAATTCGACGACCAGGTCAAGGAGATCGCCCAGGCGGCCAAGGACCACGGCACCTCGATCCGCATCGGCGTCAACGCCGGCTCCCTGCACCCGAGCCTGATGAAGAAGTACGGCAAGGCCACCCCCGAGGCGCTCGTCGAATCAGCGGTCTGGGAGGCGTCCCTGTTCGAGGAACACGACTTCCACGACTTCAAGATCTCCGTCAAGCACAACGACCCGGTCGTCATGGTCCGCGCCTACGAGCTGCTGGCCGAACAGGGCGACTGGCCCCTGCACCTGGGCGTGACCGAAGCCGGTCCGGCCTTCCAGGGCACCATCAAGTCCGCGACGGCCTTCGGCGCACTGCTCTCCCAGGGCATCGGCGACACCATCCGGGTCTCCCTCTCCGCCCCGCCGGTCGAGGAGATCAAGGTCGGGGACCAGATCCTGCAGTCGCTGAACCTGCGTCCCCGCAAGCTCGAAATCGTTTCCTGCCCCTCCTGCGGCCGGGCCCAGGTCGATGTGTACAAGCTGGCCGACGAGGTCACGGCCGGGCTCGAGGGCATGGAGTTCCCGCTGCGCGTGGCCGTCATGGGGTGCGTCGTCAACGGACCCGGCGAAGCCCGCGAAGCCGATCTCGGCGTCGCCTCCGGCAACGGCAAGGGACAGATCTTCGTCAAGGGGGAAGTCATCAAGACCGTCCCCGAGGACCAGATCGTGGAGACCCTCATCGAAGAAGCCGGACGCATCGTAGAGGAAATGGAAGCCGCGGGGGATGCCACCGGTGGCGTCCCGAGTGTTTCGGTCTCCTGATCCAAAGCAACACCATGCGGTGTCATCTGGTTCCGCCACGGGCCGGAGTCTGCAAGACTTTGGCATAAGCCGCCACCGCAGGCGCCGGGAAGGGGAAGGAATGTCCAGGATCCTCTCCCGTGCACTCCCATGGTTCCCTCCGGCGAAGCTGCGCTACAGCGGTGGCGAACCCTTCGGGGACACCGTCCGCGTCCTGGCCGACGAGGATACCGCCGCCCTGCGGGGCCTCGTCGCCCGGGACCCGGTGTCCAACATCTTCATGGACGCCCAACTGGCGGCCACCGGTTCCGCGGCACCGACCCCGACGGGGTCCCTGGTGCTGGGACGCTACGACGCCGGTGAACTGAGCGCGGCACTCTGGGTCGGCGCGAACCTGGTCCCCATCCAGGCCGGGCCCGACGACGCACTGGCCTTCGCCACCGCGGTCCTGGGCATGGAACGCCAGGTCTCCTCCATGTTCGGTCCGGCCTCTGCCGTGCTGCCGCTCTGGGACTCGCTGCGGCCCGAATCCCCGCAACGCGCCTTCGATGTCCGGCCCTCCCAACCCTTGATGGTCTTGGACCGGCAGCCGCGGATCCTTCCATCCACCGCCGTCCGGAGATCGACGATGGCCGATTTCGACGCCGTCCTGCCGGCCTGTGCCGCCATGTTCGAAGAGGAACTGGGGTACTCGCCCTTGGGTGCCGGCGCCCCCTTCTACCGTTCCAGGGTTCGTTCGCTGATCCGCCAGGGACATTCCTTCGTGGACCGCCCGGCGGATGGCGGCATCCGCTTCAAGGCCGAACTCGGGACCGTTTCCCCGCACGCCACCCAGATCCAGGGGGTCTGGGTCGCCCCGGAACACCGCGGAGAAGGCATCTCCGGGCCGGCCATGGCCGCGGTGGCGGGATCGGCACTGGCCCTGTCTCCGGTCACGAGCCTGTACGTGAACGACTACAACCTCCCGGCCCTGGCCACCTACCGCCGCGCCGGATTCGAACAGGTCGGGGAATTCGCCACGGTCCTGTTCTGAATCCGCAGTGCTGCGGTCCTGCCTCGCGGGCTCCACGTTCGCTAGGGTGGGGGAGAACATCCGGCACCCACGGGGCCGGTTCCGGCCTGCGAAACGGGGGACCCATGGACGGGGCATCGTCTGCAGCCAGAGGTGGCAGGACCGCCGCAGTGCTTCTGGCCCTGCCATTGGTCCTGAGCGCCTGCACCGGCGGCGATCCGGGGGGACCGTCCGAGGCCGGCGGCAGCGGGTCAGCGGACCCGGCGCCGTCGTCGTCCTCCGCTGCCGCGTCCCCGAGCAGCAGCGAAGCTCCCGCGAGCAGCAGTGCCCTGCCCCCGCTGACGGGCCCGCTGCCGTCCTTCACCGCCGATGAATTGGCCGAGGCGGCCCATGAACTGGCCGAAAACCATCCCGGGGCCCGGGTCCGGACGGCCAAGGAGATCGCCGGACAGACCGAAACCGGGCAGGCCCTGCTCGACGACATGGACATCACCCCCGCCCAATGTGCGCCGTTCATGGACAACCAGGAAGCCACGTTGCCCGCCGGGGCGGTCATCACCTCGGTGACCATCCCCGGGGATACGGTCAACCGGGAAAGCTACGTATCGCTGGCCTCCTACCCCGATCCCGAAGCCGCCGCCGCCGCCGTCTCCCGCACCACGGATCTGGTCAGCCGCTGCGGGACCTTCGACCTGCATCTGGGCGACACCGACGGGACCGCCACGGTGGACCGGGAGAAGACGACGACGGATGCCGAAGCCACCGTGGGCTACCGGATGGATGTCGCCGCCGGGGAACAGGGGGTGGCCAGCTACACCGTTTCCGGCAGCGATGGAGCCGTGGTGGTCTCGGCCACCACGCGCGACGAGCAGGAGGAAGACATCGTTCCCGAGGATGTGGCCGAGCAGCTCGATGAGGCGCTGGAAGCATTGCGAACGCAATGACGCGGCCCGCGGGCCCTACGCTGTTCGGCCCTTCGTCGGGCAGCGGGTAAATTGGAAGCGTCCCGACCCGGACATCAACCCACACGACCAGCGGCCCAGCCCGCGGAAACGGACAGCAAGCGTGGTCCTGCGACTTTCCACCATGTTCCTGCGCACCCTGCGCGAAGACCCGGTTGACGCCGAGGTCGCCAGCCATAAGCTGCTGGTGCGGGCCGGCTACATCCGCCGCGCCGCCCCCGGCATCTACAGCTGGCTCCCGTTGGGCCTGCGCGTCCTGGCGAAGGTCGAGGCGATCGTCCGTGAGGAAATGAACGCCATCGGCGGCCAGGAAGTCCACTTCCCGGCCCTGCTGCCGCGCGAACCCTACGAGGCCACCGGCCGCTGGACCGAATACGGCGACGCCCTCTTCCGGCTCCAGGACCGCAAGGGCGCCGACTACCTGCTGGCACCGACCCACGAGGAGATGTTCACGCTCCTGGTGAAGGACCTCTACAACTCCTATAAGGACCTGCCGGTCTACCTCTACCAGATCCAGAACAAGTACCGGGACGAGGCCCGCCCCCGCGCCGGCCTGCTCCGCGG
This sequence comes from Micrococcaceae bacterium, assembly GCA_030452125.1. Taxonomy (GTDB): domain Bacteria; phylum Actinomycetota; class Actinomycetes; order Actinomycetales; family Micrococcaceae; genus Arthrobacter_H. Next base: position 2,254 of record JAKDMV010000010.1, on the reverse strand, counting down.
CCGCGAATTCATCATGAAGGACTCCTACTCCTTCGACATCGACGACGCCGGTCTGGACACCGCCTACGCCAAGCACCGCGAGGCCTACCTGAAGATCTTCTCCCGCCTGGGCCTGGAGATCCTGCCGGTGAAAGCCACTGCCGGGGCCATGGGTGGTTCCAAATCCGAGGAGTTCCTGCACCCGACCCCGGTCGGGGAAGACACGTTCGTGCGTTCGGCCGGCGGCTATGCGGCCAACGTGGAGGCCGTGACCACCGTCGTGCCCGAAGACATCGACTACTCCACGCTGCCGGCGTGCCAGGTCAAGGACACCCCCGACACCCCGACCATCGACACGCTGGTGGCCGTCGCCAACGAGGTGGCCCCCCGGGACGCCGGCGAGTGGACCGCAGCGGATACGCTCAAGAACGTCGTCATCGCCGCGAAAATGCCCACCGGGGAGCGCCGGCTGGTCGTCATCGGCCTGCCGGGGGACCGGGCGGTGGACCTCAAGCGCGTCGAGGCCAATATCGCCGGCCACCTGGAGATCGGCGGCGAAGTGGAGATCGAGGCAGCCACCGAGGACGACCTGAAGAAGAACCCGTCGCTGGTCAAGGGCTACATGGGTCCCGGCAACGGACTCGATCATGCGGTGCTGGGCACCGAGGCGGCCAGCGGGGTCCTCTACCTGGTGGACCCGCGCGTCGTTTCCGGTACCTCCTGGATCACCGGTGCCAACGAACCCGGACGCCACGTCTTCGGCCTGGTCGCCGGTCGCGACTTCGGTTGGGACGGCACCATCGAATGCGTGGAGGTCCGCGAGGGCGACCCCGCCCCCGATGGCTCCGGGCCGCTGCGCACCGCACGAGGCATCGAAATGGGTCATATCTTCCAGCTGGGCCGCAAATACGCCGAATCACTGGAACTGAAGGTCCTGGACCAGAACGGCAAGCTCGTCACGGTCACGATGGGCTCCTACGGGGTCGGGGTCACGCGAGCCGTGGCCGCGTTGGCCGAAACCAACCACGACGACCGTGGGCTGATGTGGCCGCGCAACGTCGCCCCCGCCGACGTACACCTCATGGTGACCGGCAAGGGCGCCGAGCTCTTCGCCGAAGCCGAACGCATCGCCGCAGCGCTCGACGCCCAGGGCATCGAGGTCATCTTCGACGACCGCCCGAAGGTCTCCGCCGGGGTGAAGTTCGGTGATGCCGAACTGGTCGGGGTCCCCACCATCGCCGTCGTGGGCCGTGGCCTGGCTGAAGGTCTGGTGGAAGTCAAGGACCGGGCCTCCGGGACCGCCGAGAACATCCCGGTGGCCGATGTGGTGGGCCACCTCGTCGACGCCGTTCGCGGCTAGGCGGTCACCCGGTGGACTGGGCGTCCCTGCTGGAGGGCTCCGGGCTGGTGGACCTCCAGCTGGGCACCGTGTTGCTGGTGCTCGTCGCGGGTCTGGCTGCCGGCTGGATCGATGCCGTCGTCGGTGGCGGGGGACTGCTCCAGTTGCCGGCCTTGTTGCTGGTCCCCGGCATCACGCCCGTCCAAGCGCTGGCCACCAATAAGCTCGGCTCGGTGTTCGGCACGACGACCAGTGCCATCACCTACTACCGCCGGGCCAACCCCGACCTGAAGACCGCATTGCCGATGGCCGGCATCGCCCTGATCGGCAGCTTCGGCGGCGCGATCGTGGCCACCCTGTTGCCCGCGGCGGTCTTCAAGCCGATCATCGTCGCCGCGTTGGTCGCCGTGGCGATCTTCACCGCCGTCAGACCCACGGTCGGGGAGCTGACGACCCTGCGCCATACCGGTCGCCGGCACTATGCGGTGGCGGCGGTCATCGGCCTGGTCATCGGGTTCTACGACGGGCTCATCGGCCCCGGGACCGGATCATTCCTGATCATCGCGATGGTCGTCTTCCTCGGATACAACTTCCTGGCCTCCAGCGCCAAGGCCAAGATCGTGAACATGGCCACCAACCTGGGGGCGCTGGCCTTCTTCCTGCCCACCGGGCACCTGCTCTGGGGGCTGGGGCTCGTGTTGGGGCTGGCCAACATGGTGGGCGGCTATCTGGGGGCGCGGATGGCCGTGAGCAAGGGCAGCAGGTTCATCCGCATCGTCTTCCTCGTGGTCGTGACGGTGCTGATCCTGAGGTTGGGGTACGACGTCGTCCAGGAGAACATCCTGCACCGGCAGTAGTTCGGCAGGGGGTTTCTTGGGTGATCCACGGGCCCCTCACAGGGTTGGTTTCCCGGGCTTTCCGTGGGGTGCCTTCGAT
>JAKDMV010000087.1 GCA_030452125.1 Micrococcaceae bacterium | reverse complement strand
CACTGAACCATTCAAGCATTGACCGGCCGCAGACGTCGCCCCTTGCGGTGACCGACCTGCCTGTGGGGCCGGCCCGGAGGCGGATGGCAGCCAACCCTCTGCCGACATGCGGCGACGTCGACCCGCGCCGGCATCGTATCCCGGGATTGTCACCATGGTCCCGTGATGTCTAATAATTGCAGCGGGAAGAGTAATTCCCTAGACTCACCGTGTTGATTCAATCGATGGCAACGGCGACGAGGACGTGATGCGGTCTTGCTGTACTCACGTCGGGTCCGCGACGACACCCAGGAGATGGTGACCGTGAAACACATGAAATTCCTGGTAGGTACCTTATCGATCGGTGCCGTGCTCTTCGGCACCTCGGCCTGCATCCTCGAACCCGACCCCTCACCCTCGAGCTCGGGCGCGGCCCAGTCGGACTCCTCGTCCGCAACCTCCTCCGAAACTGCAGAACCAGCTCCCCCGCCCGAGGCCGCAGAGCTGTATCCGGCCCTGGAACGGACCCCGGACGAGAACGATGAGCTGCCGGTCGAAGCCGACCTGGGAGACATCACGCCGGATAGTGTCCGGTTGTTGGGGTGGTCTTCCTACGCCGCGCAATTCATCGCCACCGACGAGGACGACGACCTGTGCTTCATTGCCTGGGCGACCCCGGGCGACGGGGATGGCACCCCGGTGGACTATGGAACCCCCGGCATCCAATGCCGTCCGGTCCAGGAGGTCCAGGACCAGGGGCTGGCGGTGCGCGTGGACCAGGAGAAGGATTCCGATGGTCTCGTGGCCCACCTGCTCCCGCCGGACATGGAAATGAAGCAGGTCAAGAAGGTCATTCTGGCCATTCCCGGAAACCACGAGGATCTGCGGCCGCCGGTGGAGATCATGGATAATTTCGATCACTCAATCACCCTCGCCATGGGTACCGAGACCGCCGACGATCTGGGGCCCATCGACATCCCGCGCCCGGACGGGTCGACCCTGACCCTGGAACCGACCCCGGAGATGACGAACTAGTTGTACTCGGGGCCGGCGGCGCTTTCAACGCCACGCCCGAGACTGGTCACCCCGTAACTTCCGGGCGATAATGGGGCATGGGACCATTTCGATCAGATTCCCGTCCCTTTTCGGACCGGGACTACGCAGGCCGGCATCTGGCAAGCCATCTCACCGCCTACCGGGACCAACCCGATTCAGTCGTCGTACTGGGCCTGGCCCGGGGAGGCGTACCGATCGCCGCCGCCGTCGCCCGGGCCCTCGACGCCCCCTTCGACGCGCTGGTCGTACGCAAGCTCGGCGTTCCCGACCAGGAGGAACTCGCCTTCGGGGCCCTGGCCGCCCACGGACCGGATCAAGCCGAAGTGCTGATGGACGAGGTCCTGGCGACGCTTCCACCGGAACGACGTCGCAAGGCCGCCCTGGATGAGGTCCGTGAGCGCGAATCCAGGGAACTACGACGCCGCCAGCTTTCCTATCTGCGCCGGCGCGGCATCGACGTCGGAGAGCAGAACGTGATCCTCTGCGATGACGGCCTGGCCACCGGGGCGTCGATGCTCGCGGCCATCAAGGTCATCCGCCAAGGCCACCCCGACCGCGTGATCGTCGCCTCCCCCGTGGGGCCACCGCGGGTGTGTGCGGAACTGGCGGCGATGGCCGATGAACTGGTGTGCCCGTTGCAACCGGAGGAATTCGGTGCGGTCGGTGAGTTCTACGCCAACTTCGCCCAGGTCAGCGACGAGGACGTGCTGCGCCTGCTGGGCGGCTAGTTCAGCACCTCGCAACCACTGACGGCCGCCCCACCCCCCGGACTGGATCCGGGCGGTGGGGCGGCCGTCGTCGTGCCGTGTGTTTCTACTTCTCGACGTAGTCCACGTGGTGTTCAACCATGAGGTCTACCCCGCGGGTTTCCTTCACCAGCGAGACCGCGATCAGGGAGATGATCGAGATGACCACCACGTAGATCCCGATGCTCCACGAGTGCCCGGTCTTCTCCAGCAGCAGCGCCGCGATCAGCGGGGCGAAGGCGCCCCCGAGGATGGCCCCGAGTGCGTAGCCGATGGAGACCCCGGAGTAGCGCACCCGGGCCGGGAACATCTCGGCATACAGTGCCGACTGCGGGCCGTAGGACAGGCCCAGCCCGATGGTCAGGACGAACAGCGCCACGAAGTACCAGTAGATGTTGGCCGTATCGATGAGGAACCACATCGGTACCGCCCAGAGCGCCACCAGGATGTAGCCGATCTGGAACGTCCGCACGCGCCCGATCTTGTCCGAGAGGATGCCCCCGTACATCGTGAAGATCAGCCAACCGAAGGAGGCCAACGCGGTGGCCAGCAGCACCGGGCCGCGGTCCATTTCCAGATTCTTCGAAGCATAGGTGGCGAAGAAGGCGATCAGCAGGTAACCGGCGGCGTTGTTGGCGATGAAGATCAGCGCGGTCAGGACGACTTCACGGGTGTTGTGCTTGAACAGCGTCTTCAGCGGGGCCGAGGACTCCTTCTTGCGTTCCTGCAGGGCGGCGAAGACCGGGGATTCCTCCACCGACCGGCGGATGATGTAGCCCACGAGGATCAGCACGATCGAGAACAGGAACGGCACGCGCCAGCCCCAGGTCAGGAATTCCTTTTCGCCGATCAGGGTGGTGAGCAGCCAGATGGTGCCGGTGGCCAGGATCATGCCGCAGGGGACGCCGATCTGCGGGTAGGCGCCGAAGAATCCACGGCGGTGGTCCGGGGCGTGCTCGACGGACATCAGGGCGGCGCCGCCCCATTCCCCACCTGCGGAGAAGCCCTGCAGCACGCGCAGGAGGATCAGCAGGATGGCGGCCCATCCGCCGATCTGTGCGTGGGTGGGCAGCACGCCGATGAGCGAGGTGGCCATGCCCATCATGACCAGGGTGAAGACCAGCATCTTCTTGCGTCCGAGCTTATCGCCCAGGTGTCCGGCGACGATGGCGCCGAGCGGGCGGAAGAGGAACGAGATACCGATGGAGGCCCAGGAGGCCAGCTGTGCTCCGGTTTCCCCCAGCGGGGCGAAGAACAAGGGGCCCAGGACCAGTCCTGCGGCCTGGGCGTAGATGAAGAAGTCATACCATTCGATGGTGGTTCCGACGAGGGTTCCGGCCAGGACCTTGCGTTCCTCGCGCCGGGTGGCTGCAGTCGGTGCTGCGGCTGACAGGGACATGCGAACTCCAGTGTTCTGCGCTCTCCGCGCTAGGTGCATAACCGACCGAACGGACGGTAAATGTGATCCAACTCATCGTAGCCGAAAAGTTCGTCAATTTCCCGTCAACATTTCACGTATTTCTCTCGGATGACGGCAACGCCTTCCGGCCCGCTCGACCCGGTAGGGAACGCATTTCCGGCGGTATCAGTTCGCCCGTTCCTGTCAAGGGCTTCCGGAGGCTCGTTCAGGATGTTGCGCCCCGGCGGATCACAGGAGTTCTTCGACCCCGAGCTGGCTGCCGGGAATGGTGGTGAAGGCGCTATTGGCGAAAGCCAGGGCGTCCCCGGCGCGGTAGTTGAAGTCCTCGACCTGGCCCAGGTACAGGGTGTGGTCGCCGCCGTCGTAGGCGGCCCAGGGGTTGCAGGAGAAATGCGCCAGCACACCCGCGAGCCGCGGGGCGGTCTCGCCTTCGACCCACACGGGGTCCGGCCCGGGCTTGCCGGCGAAATGCAGGGCCAGGGCCTGCTGCTCGGCGCCGAGGATGTTCACGGTGAAGGGCCGGCCTGCCAGCTCGTCGTGCGCCCGGGTGCTGCGGGCGATGCTGACCAGCACCAGGGGCGGGTCCATCGAGACCGAGGTGAAGGAGTTCACGGTGATGCCATGGCGTTTGGTGGATCCATCGAAGGTCACGATGGTCACCCCGGTGGCGAAGCGCCCCAGGCTGCCCCGGAAATGTCGCGGGTCGGTGGTCCCGATCCGGTGCGGAAGGCCGCCTTCGGCCACTTCGTCCTTCGGGGAGGCGTCCATGCTCGATCCTCCGTCACCGACGATCGGCGTCTTGCCTTCACGACCACCGGTATTCTATATTCGAACTTCTGGTTCCATGAGGGAACTATTCCAAACGTATCCCGGGGTCCTGCAGGGCACAAGAGCCCACACCCCGGTCCTCAAGGCAAAGGCGGTCCCCGTGTCCCAGAACCCCCCGGCCGGCTCCCCTGCGCAGACCCTGTCCCGGGGGCTCCGCGCCCTGGAGATCATCACCGACCGGCCAGAGCCTCCCACGATCGCCGAGCTCGCCGACGAGCTGGGCGTCCACCGCTCCATCGCCTACCGGATCCTGCGCACCCTGGAGGACCATGCCCTGGTCCGTCGGGACAACACCGGACGCCTCGAAGGCGCCCCGGGTCTGGCCTCCTTGGCCCGGGGGGTCCAACGCGATCTGCAAAGCGCCGCCCTGCCGGAGCTGACCGCGTTGGCCAACGAGCTGGGAATGACGGCGTTTTTGGCCGTCTGGGACCACGAGGACTGCATCACCCTGGTCTCCGTCGAACCCCGGCACAGCACCGCCACCGTCATGCAGCGCCCCGGCTCCCGGCACCCGTTGACCCACGGGGCCCCGGGCATCGCGATCCAGTCCGCCTATTCACGCACCGGCTGGGAGGAGGTCGCCCCGAAACATCCCTGGCGCGCCGCCGCGGAGCAGGCAAGGACGGACGGCTATGCCACGAGCCTGGATGAAGTCATCCCCGGGGTCTCCTCGATCGCCGCCGCCCTCCAGGTCCCCGGCCAGACCCCGGCGGCGGTGGCGGTCGTCTATGCCACGGCAGCCCACGACGTCCACGCCGATGCCCTGGGCCGACGCGTGGCCGCGGCCGCGGCCTCCGTCGAGGTCGCCCTGGGCGCATAGCTCCCCCGGGCCTGGGCCGGTCAGGCGCCTTCGGTGCGCGGCACCCGCCCCAGGGCGTAGGTTCCCACCCCGGAGAGGAAGAGGACGATCGCGGCGGCAGCGGCCACCAGGAACGCCCCCTGGGGCCCCACCACATCGGCCAGGACCCCGGCGAAACCATTGCCGATGGCGGTGCCCACGACGATCCCGCTGGCGAGCATCGTCATGACGGTGCCCATCCTTCCGATCGGTGCCACGTCTCCCCCGACGGTGAAGATCGTGACCAGGATCGGCCCGATCGGCAGGCCGATCAGCAACAGGAACACCACCATCGTCCCGATCGTCTGGGGCACCTGCAGCAGCAGGGCCAACGGGATCAGCAGCGCGGCGCATACCGCCCAGCGCACCGGCTGCGCCCAGCCACGGGGCCAGAGCGAGACGGAGAGGGCGGCGACGGCCGAGGTCAGCCCCAGGGCGGCATACAGCAGGCCTCCGGCACTGGCATTGCCGAAGAGTCCCGCATAGGACACGGCGCCGGCCGAGACGGAACCGAAGAGGGTGCCCATCCCGGTCATGCCCAGTACGCAGAGTCCGACGCGCACCACCCGGGCGGTGATCCACCCGGATCCGGGGACCGGCTCGGCGCCGGGCTGCTGGAGTTCAATGGCGTTGGCCGTGGGGTGGACCGCAAAGGCCGGAACCAGGGCCGCGGTCAGCAGGGCGGCCAGGGCCAGCGGGAGCCAGGGGGCCACGAGCGACGCCAGCACACCGACCAACGCCGGCCCCATGACGAAGGTCAGTTCGTCCACGGTGCTTTCATAGCTCAGTGCGGTTTCGAGTTCGCGCCGGCCACGGGAGCGCCCCTGGGTCAGGGCCATCCAGCGCACCCGGGCCAGCGGGCCGACCTGGGGGCAACTCGCCCCGGCGACGAAGGAGATGATGATGACCAGCAGCGGTGACCCGGATTCGATGACCCCCAGGCCGGTAAGGATCAGCGCGGAGACCACGACCGCGTGCAGCAGGGCCGCCGGCACCAGGACCCGACGCTGGCCCCACCGGTCGGCGGCGTAGCCGATCATCGGCGCGCCGATGGCCGAGCCCACCCCCACCGCTCCGGCGGCGACCCCGCCGCTGGCATAGGAGCCGGTCGCGGTGCTGATCAGTGTCAGGGTGCCGATGGTGAGCATGGCCAACGGCAGCCGGGCGAAGAAGGCAAGCGGGAAGAATCCCGGGCCTGCCAGTTCCAGCAAGCTGCGGAAGCTGCCGCCGGAACCGGTGATTGCGTTCTCGGGGGGTGTGCCCGTGGCGGGCGCCGAGGGATCGGTGTTCATGTGTTTCACGGGTCCTTCAAGGTGCGCCCGTCCCAGCCACCCGGAGCGCCCTACCCTGTGCGTTTCCTATTCTACCGTGTCGGCCATGACCACTTCGGCCGTGGATCCGGTGCGCTCCTTGCGGACCCTCAACTGGGCCGGGATGCGTTGCTTCATCTCGGCGACATGGCTGACCAGGCCGACGACGCGGCCCCCGCGGCGCAGCCCGTCGAGGGCATCCATGACCGTTTCCAACGCCCCTTCGTCGAGGGAACCGAAGCCTTCGTCGACGAAGAGGGTCTCGATGTCGATGCCTCCCGACTGTTGTTGGATGACATCGGCCAGCCCCAGGGCCAACGCCAAGGAGGCCATGAAGGACTCGCCTCCGGAGAGCGTCTGGGTGTCCCGACGCTGGCCGGTCCAGGCGTCGAGCACATGGAGCCCCAGCCCGGATTTGGCGTTGCCCTTGGGGCTGTCGTCGTGGACCAGTGAATAGCGTTCGGCGCTCATGACCAGCAGCCGTTCGGTGGCGGCGGCTGCCACGGCCTCCAGCCGGGCGGCCAGGACGTAGGTGGACAGGGTCATCTTGAACCGGTTCTCCCCCATCCCCCGGGCGATATCGGCCAAGGATTTCACCCGCTCGTAGCGCTCCAGCACGGCCCCTTGGCTGGTTTCCAGCCCGCGGAGCCGTTCACTGCGTCGTTCGAACCGTCCGGCATAGGCGCGCAGGACGGCATCTCGTTGGAGCACGGTATCGCGCGACGTCGCGGTGGCGGCGGCGGCAGCCGCGGCGGCCTCCAGTTCCTGCTGGCCCGGGACCTCGAAGCCCGCCTCGACCTCGGTCCTGGCCCGGGCGACCGCGACGGTTCCGGCCAAGGTCTCGATCCGCACCCCCTCGGCGGTGTGGTCGGCGATCCCTGCCTGGGCGCTGGTCCTGGCGTGCGGTTCGAGCAGTGCCGCGGCCCAGCTGGTGTCATCGTCGAATCCGGCCTCCCGGCGTTCGGTCTGCCAGCTCTCGGTGGCTGTTGCCAGGCCGCGCCGGGCCGTCTCGAGCCCACGCGCCGCCCGGGCCAGGTCCTCCAGCACCCGGCGTGCTTCCAACAGCAACCGGTGGCGGGCCTGCAGGGATTCCTCGTCGCCGCGCAACCGCTTCAGCCGGGAGTCCACGGTGGTGATCCGTTGGCCCAGTTGGTCGACGGTTCCTTCCAGGACGCTCAGCGCCGTGGCCTCGGCCGTGGTGCTCGCGCGCAGGCGCTCGAATTCCCCGGTCGCCTCCTCCAGGGCCGTCCGGGAGCGTTGGGCCTGTGCGGCGGATTCGGTCGCCTCGGCCAATGCCTTCTCGGCGTCGGCCAGGGCTTGTTCCGCCTGCTCCGTCGTGGATTCCCCGGCCTGTCCCGCCGCCCGGGAGGCGGCCTCGCGGGCTGCGTGGAGCCCGGAGGCGGCGGTGGCTTCGGCGGCATCGGCTTCGGCGGCCAGCCGTCGGGCATCGTCCTCGTCCTCCTCCTCGACGAGTTCGCCGTCCTCCACCGTGGCGGGGTTGGGGTGCTCGGCCGAGCCGCAGACCAGGCAGGCCTGTCCGGCCACCAGTTCCCGGGCCAATGCCGCGGCCGCCTGGGCCAGTCGGGTCCGCCCGAGGTCGAGCAGTCGTTCCCGGGCGGATAGTTGTCCGTCCTTGGCCCGGGCCCACACGGTGTGGGCCCGGGTTGCTTCGGTGTCGGCGGCGTGGCGGGCCGTGACCGCGGCGACCTGCTCGGCGGCCCGATCGCGGGTAGCCGTCAACGCCGGCAGGGCATCGGCGGTCCCGGACAGGGCGCCGGCCCGTTCCCGCAGCCCCGGCAACGAGGCACCGAGCTTCTCCAGTTCGCCCAGTGCTTCGGCCTGGGTCGCCGTCCGTCGTTGGTGGTCGGCGCGGGCGGCCGCCAATTCGGCTTCCTTCTCGTCCAGCTCCCTCTCCTCGGGCAGGGCCGCTTCCAGCACCGCGGCATCGCCGGTGACCTGCGCAGCCGCTTCGGCGGCCTGACGGGAGAGTTCCGTGGCCCCGGGCTCCGCGGCCCGGCCCTCGGATTCCGGTCCCGCTCCGGTGTCCTGGCCCGTCGCCGCGGCGAGGTAGCTGCCGGCCAGTCCCTCGCCGGCGGCTGTCTGGGCCGATTCCAAGGTCTGCTCCGCGTCCTGGACGGCCTGTTCCGCCCGGCGTCGTGCCGTCTGGGTGGGCTGCAATGCCGCAGCCCGCTCATCCAATGCCACCGTGGCGGCCAGGGCGGCCACCTGCCCGCTGCGTTCGGCATGCGCGGCACGCAACCGCTCCAGTTCGGCCAGCGCCCGGTGGCGTTCCCCGGCTTCGGCGAGCTCGGTTGCGGTGTTCCTGGCCTGCGTCGCGGCGGCATCCGCCGCCGTTCGTTCGGCGTCCAGCCGTGCCGTGTGTTCGTCCAGCCGCGCCTCCAGCAGTGCCAGTAGTTCGGCACTGGGCAGTTCCTGTGGCGCCGGCCGGTCCCCGTCTGCCGCCTCGGGATCGTCGGGGTCCCGGTCGAACGGGGATTCCCCCTCCTCTGTGGTCAGGGAGGCGGTGGCGTCTTCGATCAGTTGGCCGACGGCTTCCCCCCGGGCGCGTTCGGCTTCCTCGGCCGCCGTTCTGGCCGTGGTGAGTTCCTCGGCCAGCAGTGTCTCGACACTGCCGTAGAGCCGGGTGTCGAACAGTGTCTTGAGTAGTTCCTCGCGTTCCTTGTCCTTGGCCCGGAGGAAGGCGGCGAACGCCCCTTGGGGCAGCATGGCGACCCGGGTGAATTCGTCCTTGCCCAGGCCGATGACCCCCCGCAATTCGGCGGCGACCTCATCGTTGCGGGTGGAGATCTCCTGCCACTGACCCTCCACGAGTTCACGCAACCGACTCTGTGCCTGGGCCGTCGTCGTCCGGCCGGCCCCGCGTTTGGAAGGACGTTGCCAGGCCGGTGATCTTCGGACCTCGAATCGGCGTCCCCCGGTGCTGAACTCCAGGACGACCTCCGGCTCATCCGCCGGTCCCGCATGGTCGCTACGCAACGATTTCGTCCCCTCCCTCGCCCCGGGAAGCCCTGCGTAGAGGGCATAACAGATGGCGTCGAGGATGCTGGTCTTGCCGGCACCGGTTTCCCCGTTGAGCAGGAACAGCCCGGCGGCGGAGAGTTCGTCGAAGTCGATGTCCTGCCGGGCGGCGAATGGACCGAAGGCGGCGATCTGCAGGTGGTGGACCCTCATCGTTCCACCTGCCCGCTGGTGGCCTGCTCGAGGATCCGGCCCAACAAGGCGGCCTCGGGCTCCGACGGGGGGCGTTGGCGGACGTGGTCGATGAATCCCGTGCAGACCTCCAATGGGCTCTCGGCTGCCGCCAACCGGTCCCGGTAGCTGCGGTCGACCTCTGCCGGACGGCCTTCGGGCTCGAAGTTCAGGACCAGGGTGCCCGGGAAGCGGCCGCGCAGCCGTTCCATCGCCTGGGAGGGCCGGTCGCGGTCGGTCAGCGTCACTTGGCACCAGGCGGCTTCGGCTCCTGCCAGCCCGGGGTCGGCGAGGAGCTCCTCGAGGGGACCGCGCAGGACGCGCAGTTCGGTGGCGGCGGGCCAGTCCACGGCCTCGACGGAGGAGATGCCCTCGGCGTCTACGTCCAGTAGCCAGGCCCCCTTGCGGTGGGTCGCTTCGGAGAAGGAGTAGGCGATCGGCGACCCCGAATATCGGATGGTCTCGGCCAGGCGCTGCCGGCCGTGCAGGTGCCCCAGGGCTGCGTAGTCCAGACCGTAGAATTCCTCGGTGGGCACGATGTCCAGTCCCCCGATGCTCAGTTCCCGTTCGGAGTCGCTGGCTTGGCCGTTGGCGGCGAAGACGTGGGCCATGACGATGGAGCGGATGGGTTTCTTGGTCCCGGCCCGTCGGGTGGCCAGATCGGCGCGGACCCGATCCATGGCCGCCCGGACCACCGGTTGGTGTCCTGGCTTCTCGACCCCGAACTGCGCCGCGACCATCCGTGGTTCAAGATAGGGCAGCCCGTAGATGGCCAAGGTGAAATCCTCGGCTTCGACCAGGGCCGGGGTATCCAGTTCCGCCGGACGGGTGCGCAGGTGCAGCCCAGCGTGCCCGAGCAGACGGGAGCCGAACCCCAGCCGCAGGGCCGAATCGTGGTTGCCGCTGGTGGCCACGACGGTGGCCCCGGCCTCGCGCAGCCGGAAGACGGCGTCGTCGAACACGGTGACCGCATCGACCGCGGGCAGGGCCCGGTCGTAGATGTCCCCGGCGATCAGGACGACGTCGACCCGTTCGGTCTTCACCGTCTCGAGCAGGGCCTCGACGAAACCGCGTTGGGCCTCCAGGAGCCCGGCGCCATGGAAGGACCGGCCCAGATGCCAGTCGGAGGTGTGCAGAATCCGCATGGCCCCACACTATCGAGCGCCACCGACAGGTGGGACCAGGGGGCCGTCGACCGTGGATCCAGGGCCGCCGGGCAGCAGGACTCGTGGCGGGTTTCTGCGTCGTCGGTGGTCTGTCCGTCACCATTGCTGGCCAGTCTCGGCCGGTGGGGGCACACTGAGGGTATGAGCGAACCTACCGGCACAGGCGTTTCCCGGGATGCTTCCGAGCATCTTGACCCGGCCGGGGCACGAATCCCGACCACGGCCGCAGACATCATGAGCACCCCCGTGGTCACGGTCTCCCCCGGCACCCCCGTCGATCAGATCGCCGCACTGCTGGGCAGGCACCGCATCAGCGCCCTGCCCGTCGTGGAGGAGTCCGGGCATGTGCTGGGGCTGGTCAGCGAATACGATGTGCTCGCCAAGACCGGGACCACCGCCTCCGAAGTGATGAGCCCGGGGGTCATCAGCGTGTCCGTGGACACCCCGATCTCCGATATCCGGGCCCTGCTGGTGGATCAGCGGATGCGTCGCCTTCCCGTCATGGACACCGGCGTCCTGGCCGGAATCGTCAGCCGCCGCGACGTCGTGGCACTGCTGACCACCGAATGGGCGTGTGGAACCTGCGGCGAACCGGCCCGGGGGATGGAACCGCCCGAGAACTGCCCCACCTGCGGGGGCACCGGCATCTTCAGGCTTCAGGAACAGCTCCCCGGCCCCTGACCGCCCCGGGGGCAACGGTACGGAGGCAGTCCAGCAACGGAGGAACATGATGGTTGATCGGAAGGAACAGCGTACTGCCGGGCAGGAGGACGCGCAGACACTGATCGGGTACTACCGGCAGATGGCACTGATCCGCAGATTCGAGTTGACGGCCGACCAGATGTACAAGCGGGCGAAGATCGGCGGGTACTGCCACCTCAACCTCGGTGAGGAAGCCAGCGTCGTGGGACTGATGACCGCGCTGCAACCCCGGGACTACCTCTTCACCAACTACCGCGACCACGGCTATGCCCTGGCCCGTGGAATGAGCACCGGGGCGGTCATGGCCGAACTATTCGGCAAGAGCACCGGGGTCTCCAAGGGCCGCGGCGGTTCCATGCACATGTTCGACACCGAAACCCGCATGCTCGGCGGCTACGGCATCGTGGGCGGACAACTTCCTCCCGCCACCGGGGCCGCACTGGCACTGACCTACCGGGGGGACCCCGGGCCCGAGGCCGAAGCCGTCATGTGCCAGATGGGCGACGGCACCACCAACATCGGTGCCTTCCATGAATCGTTGAACCTGGCGGCCGTCTGGAACCTGCCGATCGTGTACGTCATCATCAACAACGGGTTGGGCATGGCCACCACGGTCGAGGCCGCCGCCGGCGAACCCGAACTATATAAACGCGGCTGCTCCTACCGCATCCCCGGTGAACGGGTCGATGGCAACGACGTGGTGGCCGTCCACGACGCCGCCACCCGGGCCCTGGACCGGGCCCGCCGGGAACGCCAGCCCTTCCTGCTGGAGTTGATGAGTTCACGCCTGCGCGGACACTCGGTGGTCGATCCCGCCCAATACCGTTCCCGGGAGGACGTCGAGCACGCCCAGGCCGCGGATCCGGTCCCGGCCTTCCGCCAGCAGCTGCTGGATTCGGGGGTGCTGGAGGAATCCCTGGCCCAACAGATCGACACCGAATCCCGTGAAGCGGTCAACGCCGCCGTGGCCTTCGCCGAGGCCAGCCCGGATCCGACCCCCGATCAGCTCTTCGACTACGCCTACGCCACCCCCGTCCCCAATTCCCCCGACACCCTGCCCGGCCACCCAGTGACCGGTATGCCATGACCGGCGAAGAAGGAGCCCAGATGACCGACACCACGTACCGGCAGGCCCTGAACGACGCCCTGCGGTCCGAGTTGAGCCGTGACGAGAACGTCCTGCTCATCGGCGAGGAGATCGGCCTGTTCGAAGGCTCCTATAAGATCACCGCCGGGCTGCTGGACGAATTCGGGCCCCGCCGGGTGCTGGACACCCCGATCGCCGAAGAGGGTTTCGTCGGCGCCGCCGTGGGGTCGGCGATGCTCGGGATGCGTCCGGTCGTGGAGATCATGACCTTGAACTTCTCGCTGATAGCCATCGACCAGATCGTGAACCATGCCGCGAAGATCCATGGCATGTTCGGCGGCCAGAGCTCGGTGCCGATGGTCATCCGCATGCCCGGCGGGGGCGGCCAGCAGCTGGCGGCCACCCACTCCCAGAACCTGGAGGTCTGGTACGCCCACATCCCCGGGCTCAAGGTCGTGGCCCCCTCCTCCCCTGCGGACGCCAAGGCCCTGCTGATCGCGGCGATCCGCGACGACGACCCGGTGATCTTCCTGGAGAACCTCGCGCTCTACAACACCCGCGGAGAAGTCCCCGACGGCGACCAGGTCGCCGAGATCGGCAAGGCCTCCATTGCCAAGGAGGGCAAGCACCTCAGCGTCATCACCTATTCGCGGGCCACCACCGTGGCCTTGGAAGTGGCCCGGCAGCTTGAAGAAGAAGGCATCTCGCTGGAAGTGGTGGATCTGCGTAGCCTTCGGCCGCTGGACCGGGAAACCATCTGCGCCTCGGTCCGCAAGACCAGCCGGGCCGTGGTGCTCGAGGACGACTGCCTCAGCTACGGTATCGGAGCCGAGATCTCGGCCACCCTCATGGAGGGGGCCTTCGACTACCTGGATGCCCCGGTCCGCCGGGTGGCGGCGGCCGAGATCCCGCTGCCCTATGCCAAGCCGTTGGAAAGCGCGGCACTGCCCACCGCGAAGGACCTGATCCGGGTCGTCCGCGAACTGCTCGCCGCCACCAGTTTCACACGATAGGAGACCGCGATGCCCGAGGTGAACATGCCCCGCCTGTCCGACACGATGCAAGAAGGTGTCCTCAGCCGCTGGGTCAAGAAGGTCGGGGACGCGGTGAGCGAAGGCGATGTCCTCGCCGAAATCGACACCGATAAGGCCACCATGGATCTCGAGGCCTTCGACGACGGGGTCCTGGAGAAGATCCTGGTCGAGGAAGGCACCATGGTCGCCATCGGGGAACCCGTGGCCTTCATCGGCTCGGGGGCCGGGACCGTGCCCTGTGCCGACGCCCCGACCGGACAGGACGCCCC
>JAKDMV010000086.1 GCA_030452125.1 Micrococcaceae bacterium | reverse complement strand
GACCGGCGTGGGCCGCTCGGCCCCCCCCGCCCCCCGGGCCGCCCCCGCTGCGCGGGGGGCCGGCCGCCGTCGCATTCTGGGCCGTGGTTCCTAGCGCTCGATGTCGCCGCGGATGAACGCCTCGACGCTCTCGTGGGCCGCCTCGTCGTTGAACTGCTCCGGCGGGGACTTCATGAAGTAGGAGGACGCCGAGAGCAGCGGGCCGCCGATGCCGCGATCCAGTGCGATCTTGGCGGCACGGATGGCGTCGATGATCACCCCGGCGGAGTTCGGCGAATCCCAGACCTCGAGCTTGTACTCCAGCGAGACGGGGGCGTCACCGAAGTTGCGGCCTTCCAGGCGCACATACGCCCACTTGCGGTCATCGAGCCAGGCCACATAGTCCGAGGGGCCGATGTGCACGTCGTCGGCGCCGAGCTGTGCCGAGGTGTTGGAGGTGACGGCCTGGGTCTTGGAGACCTTCTTGGATTCGAGGCGTTCACGCTCGAGCATGTTCTTGAAGTCCATGTTGCCGCCGACGTTGAGCTGGTACGTCCGGTCCAGTGTCACACCGCGGTCCTCGAAGAGCTTGGCCATCACGCGGTGGGTGATGGTGGCCCCGATCTGGGACTTGATGTCGTCTCCGACGATCGGCACCCCGGCCGCGGTGAACTTATCGGCCCATTCCTTGGTCCCGGCGATGAAGACGGGCAGGGCGTTGACGAAGCCGACGCCGGCATCGATGGCGCACTGGGCGTAGAACTTCGCTGCCTGCTCGGAACCGACCGGAAGATAGCAGACCAGCACATCGGCGCCGGATTCCTTCAGCGCGGCGACGACGTCGACCGGGGCGGCGTCGGACTCCTCGATGGTCTCGCGGTAGTACTTGCCCAGGCCGTCCAGGGTGTGCCCGCGCTGGACGGTGACGCCGGTGGTGGGCACGTCGGCGATCTTGATGGTGTTGTTCTCGCTGGCGGTGGTGGCCTCGGCGAGATCCAGTCCGACCTTCTTCGCGTCGACGTCGAAGGCGGCGACGATCGAGACGTCCTGGACATGGTATTTGCCGAACTGGACGTGCATCAGACCGGGAATCTTCGTCTCCGGGTCCGCATCCTTATAGTATTCAACGCCCTGGATGAGCGAGGTGGCGCAGTTCCCCACACCAATGATTGCGACCCGAATGGGGTTTCCCGACACAGTGACTCCTACAGCAGAACGGTTCTTGGGCGGCCGAAGGCCACAACGATTCTAAGTGACGCGGCGGCCCGGTTATTCCCGGGTGGTTTGCCCCGGGTCCTTCAGCGGCCGTTCGGGGGGTCGGCGCGGGCCGGGAACCGCCGGTGGGGCAGGCCACGGACCAGGCGCAGGAGGGGCCGTGGAAGCCTGGTGCGCAACCGGTGGTGCAGGGCCATCCGACCGGTGCGGGCCAGGGCCTCCGGGGAGGTCGTCAAGGCGCCTGCCCGGGCGCGCCGGGCCAGTTGTTCCAAGGCCCCGGAGGCCACCGCGTCGGGCGGGTGGAAGTAGTGCTCGGCCAGCCAGGTGGGCTCCGGCCGCAGCACCTTCAACTCCTCCACGTCCTGCAACGACCCGGTCAGCCCGCTGCCGTCGAACACCAGGTTGTAGAGTGCTCGGTTTAGACCGAAATCGGTCAGGACGACGGCGGGAAGACCCCGGTCCACCGCCTCCAGGACGGCGGTGGAGGAAACCGTCACGACCAGGGTCCCCGGCCGCAGCACCGCGGCCATGGCCCCGGTCGCGAACGTGACCTCATCCCCGGCCACCGCGCCGTCGGCGGTCAATCCGGCCCAGAGCCGGTCGTAGGGGTGGGCCTCGCGGTGGGTCTGCGGTTCGCCGTCGCGGGCCCGCAATTTCACGATGACCTCCACCCCGGGGTTCGCCCGGTGCGTGCGGGCCAGTGCCTTCAGGATCCGTTCACGGTCGGTCCGGTGGAACGGGAACTTGGCCTGGGCGGCGAAGACCACCGAGTCCACCGGCGTCGCATCCCTGACCGGTTCCCCGCGCGAGACCAGGAAGGGCAGTCGGGTGGCCAGGACCGGCTGGTCGCTGCCCAACCGGGACAGCACCCCGGAGAAATCCCGGGCCTCGGCCAGCCCATGGGCCAGGAAGAGGTCCCCCAGGGCGCGGAAGTCCATGGCCTTCTCCGTGGCCGGGTAGGCGACCCCGGGCAGGGCGGAGACCAGTGCGGTGTTCCTGCGGCACCCCCGCCGGCGGGAGGCGACCCGGTGGAATAGCTCCTGGACCACCGGGCCCGTGGCGGCACCCAACACCACATCGGCGGAGTCGAGCAGGGGCCCGAGGCGATGCAACGGGAGGACGGTGGTGGGCCCTGCCCCGTCCAGGAAGGTCCCGGCGACCGCGCCGGCCCGCTGTTCGGTCGTCGGCAGGAGGGGGGTGCGGGCCAGGACCACCCGGCGGTCCCAGCCGGGGCCGAGGGCATCGAGGCTCGCGCAGGCGAACTTGAAGTACGAATCGCTATCGGCCACGGCGAGGATGCGGGGCGGGGCCTGCGGCGGGATGCTCACGAGCCCGGCTCCTCCACGGACGTCCCCAGGTGGGCGCGCAGGGCGGGGGAGGCGGCATCGGTCCACCAGTGTCCGGGGATCGGCTGTCCGGTGATTGCTACCTGCCGCGGACGCAACAGCAGGCGCAACGAGGGCAGCACCGTGGAAGGCAGGGCGGTGACCCGCTGCCCCCGGCGCAGGCCGCGCAGGCGCATTTCCACCGGGATGGTGTTCGGGTGCACGGTGATCAGCGGGTGCCGGGCCAGTTCGGCCAGGAACCCCGGGTCCTCGCGACGGTGCGGGAAATAACCGACCGGTCCGTCGCCGGTCTGGTCCAGGACCCAGGACAGGTACGGGGCGCGACCGATCAGTCCGTCGGCGGCCAGGGCCGACCCGACGACGATCGTGGGCTCGAGGAACCGTTCGGTCACCGGTTGGGTGCCCAGCCATTCGAACCGGTGATGCTCCAGATGCCCGCCGAGCTGACGGAAGGCCTGTTCGACCCCGTGGCTGATCGGCAGGGCGGTGCAGGCCAGCAGCCGCCCCTGGCGGGCCAGGGCGCGGAGGCGATACCAGCTGGCCACCCCCAGGGCGTTGCGGGAGCTGCTCCGGGGGCCGCGGGAGCGCACCAGCGGGACCGGGCGGTCCCCGGTGAGCAACTGCAGCAGTTTCACCGTCGCCAACCCGTCGTCGATGATCACGAACTCCTCGGCATGCACCGGACCCATGAGGCGACGCTGGATCCTTCCGGAGAACGCATCACCGGTGACCCACCGGTCGGCCGGTCGGTCCGGGGCCGGGGGTTCCTGTGGGCCCGGACCGCTGAAACCGACCCCCGGGGGCGCCTGCGCCATCAGGGCGCGCACGGTGGTGTCCATGCCGGCGGTGCCTCCGCGCGGGTGGATGGTGGAGTGCCGGCCCAGCAGTCCCGCCCCGTGGGCCTCGATGGCGCTGAGCAGTTGCAGCGGGGATTCCACCCAGACGTCGGCCCGCCCGAAGCGCGGCCGCTGGACCTGGGGCACCAACGCCACCCGGCGGGCCCGACCGTTCATTCCCGCGCCCTCGGGCAGCTCAACCGCGGGCGACACAGGAGGCCACGGTGGACAGTCGGCGCGGCATCGACCGCAGACCCCGGCCCAGCCGCCGGTGCACCCGGGCGGGAAGGCGCCGCGTCAGTCGGGCCGCCAGCCCCGGGGCCGGCCGTCCGGCGGGCAGGGCTCCGGGAAGATCCAGGCGGGTCAACCGGCGGCGTTTGAAGTACTTGGCGAAGCGGGCGTGGTGTCCGGCTAGGAATTCCCGGGTGGTGGCCTCCTCCGCGGCCAGCCGCTGCGGCTGCATGCAGTATCCGACGGCGGTGACCAGCCGGGTCAGCGACCCCTCGGAGCCCAGGGGGTCGTCACCGGGCAGCGGCAGGCCCCGGCGGTGGAGCGCGTCGATGAGGGTGACGGGGATCCGGTTGGAGTTCTCGTACGGGCTGAGGCGTTCGAGCATCATCTCGGTCCCCACGGCAGCGGTTTCGGTGCCGAAGAGGGCGCGGATGGTCAGCAGCGCCGTGGAGAAGCAGCTGATGACGACGTCGGGGCGCAGCAGGGCGACGGCCGTTTCGGCCAGCACCGGTTCCTGGAGTGGGGTGAACTGCAGACCCAGTGCGGCGGCATCTTCTTCGAGCTGGCGTCCGGAGGCGGGGCCGGCGGCCGGGTGGGGTTTGAAGATCACCGCCGTCGCACCATGGCGTTCGGCTTCGCGCAGCATCTCGCGATGCAGGACACGTTCCTCCTCATCGTCCATGAGCCCCAGGTGGGCGAGGTACTGGCCGAGCACCAACGCGGTCTTCGGCCGGCCGTTGGCTGCCGGGCGGGGATCGTGCACCATGGTGGAGCGGGCGAGCCCGGCGATGAGGTCCGCCAGCGGTTGCGGGGGCACCGGGATCAGTGGCGGGGCGAATTCGCGCAACAGCAACGGCTGCAGTCCGGGCACCAGATCGAGGTAGAGCAGCCCGTCGAGCCGCTGGTGGATCGAGGCCGGGAGCAGGTTGCGGGTGGGACCGTAGGTCATCAGTCCGTCCGAGTGGACCAGGAAGAGTGAATCGTGGAAGATCCGCAGGATCGCCCGGGCCGGATTGGCCTGGATCGAATCGACGACCAGTTGCACGTCCTCCGCCCCGAGGCCGAGGCCACGTCGGAGGAGCCGCTGCCACAGGTACAGTTCCTCCTCGCGCGGATTGAACTGGGCCGGCCGACGCGGCAACAGCAGTTCGCCGAAGTCCTCGACCCGGTCGAACCGGGAGGCCAGGTCACCGAAGCCCGGGGAGTCGGCGATGCTGCCGGTCAGCTCGGGCTGCTGGGATCCGTCGATGAGCAGCAGCACGCGTTCGCCCCGCGGTGCCGGAAGCGCCCCGGCATCGATCATCGCGGCCAGCGAGGCCACCTGGAACAGCGTGGACGCGGTGAGTAGTTGGATCATCGGGCTCCTTCCGGGGGAGGGGTGGTCGACGTGTTGGCGGGAAGCAGGGGCAGCAGCAGGGCCCGTCGTCGGGCCTCGAGCCCGTCGAGGGCCGCCATGAGCATCCCGCGGGGGGCTGCCGCCATCGTGCGGGTGATCGCCGCCTCCAGCTCCGACTTCACCGCCGCGGTCATTCCGGCGCTGCGGGAGAGGTGGTGGCAGCAGACCGCCATGAACTGCCGGATCACCTTGGGCCAGTAGGTCGGGGAGTCGCGATCGGCGGCCACGACCTCGAAGGCCAGGGCGAAGGCCCGAGCGAAGTCGAGCTGCCGGCGGTCCTGGATCTGCGTCAGCGAGGTGGCCACCCCGCGCCGATAGAGCACCCCGGGGGATTCGATGACGGCGAAGGACTCGGCGTTCAGGTGCAGGCGCCAGATCCACGGGCGGTCCTCGGCGGTGAACAATCCGTCGGGAAAGTGCAGCAGGCCGGCGTCGGCCAGCCGCCGATGAAATATTCCCGCCCACGCATACGGGTAGTCGACCAGGGTGGTCCCGGTCTCCGGAAGGATCGAGGCCCGGGGGTCCAGGACCGTGTCCCTGCGGGCCTGCGGGGCCCGGTGGATGGTGCGGCGCCCGTCGGTGACGCGGATGTGGTCGACCCGCAGGAAGTCCACGTCCAGCCGGTCCCGGGCTGCCAGACAGGCAGGCAGATGGCCCGGGGCCAGCCAGTCGTCGCCGTCCAGGAAGGCCACCGTGGTGCCGGTGGCGGCCTCGAGGCCCTGGTTGCGGGCGGTGGCCAGGCCCCGGGCCTCCTGGTTGCGCAGGATCTCCAGTCCGGGGAGCCGGTCGGCGAAGGCCTCCACCAGTTCCCCGGTCCCGTCACGGGAACCGTCGTCGACGACGATGACCTCCAGGGCCCGTGGATCGTCGAACTGGTGCTCCAGGCTGGTCATCGTGTCGCGGATGAAGGGGGCCTGGTCCTTCGCCGGCACGACGATGCTGAGCAAGGGGGTGGTCATCTCGTCGTCCCGGGACTACGCGTCGACGCGGCGCAGGCGGGAGAGCGGGGCGAGCTCGCCGGGGAAGACCTTCTTGACGCCGTCGCCCATGGCCTCCTGCAGGATCCGTATATCGCGGATGAGCGATTCGAAGCCCTTCGGTTCCAGGGAGGAGGCCTGGTCGGAGCCCCACATGGTCCGGTCCAGGGTGATGTGTCGTTCGACCGTCACCGCCCCGAGGGCGACGGCGGCCAACGAGATCTGCAGACCGCGTTCGTGCCCGGAATAGCCGACCGGGACCCCGTAGCGTTCCTGCAATGTCGGGATCATGCGCAGGTTCGCTTCCTCCGGGGGCAGCGGGTAGGTGGAGGTGGCATGCATCAGGACCAGGTTCCCGGTGCCCAGCGTCTCCACGGCAGTGTCGATCTGTTCGATCGTGGACATGCCCGTGGACAGGATGATCGGCTTGCCCGTCTCGCGCAGGGCACGCAGCAGCTCCAGGTCGGTCACCGAGGCCGAGGCCACCTTATGGGTTGCGGCGCCCTGCTCCTCCATGAACTCGACCGAGGGGACGTCCCAGGGAGAGGCGAAGGCCTCCAGGCCCTGGCTGCGGGCATAGGAGATGATGTCGCGGTACTGGGCGGCGTCGAACTCGACCTTGTACCGGTAGTCCAGGTAGGTCATCTCCCCCCACGGGGTGGAGCGGATCTTATCGCGCATGTCGTGCGGGGTGGAGATCTCCGGGGTGCGCTTCTGGAACTTCACGGCGTTGGCGCCGGCGGCCGCGGAGAGGTCGATCAGCTGCTTGGCGACGTCCACATCGCCGTTGTGGTTGATCCCGATCTCGCCGATGACGTAGACCGGTTGGCCGGCCCCGATCCTTTCGGTGCCGATGTTCACGGGGGCGTCCTGCGTGATGGCTTCGGTGGTCATGATGGTTCCCTTTCGTTGGAGGTGTTTCAGGGGGTGGAGACCAACAGCCGTGCGGCCATTGGACGGTGGGGGGTTTCGAGGATGCGTTCGCAGACCTCACGGACGGCTCCCCGGCCGCCGGGCTTCTGGAGCACGAGGCGGGCGGCGGCCAGGGCTTCGGGGCGGGCGTCGGCGACGGCGATCGGCCAGCCGACGGAATCCATGGCGGCCACGTCGTTCACGTCGTTGCCGACATAGGCCACCCGGGCCGGGTCCAGGCCGTGCTCATCGATCCAGGCGCGGAGCCGGCCGGCCTTGTCCTGCACGCCGTGCACGACGTCGACGCCGAGCTTGGCGGCGCGGGTGGCGACCACGGGGTTGGTTTCGGTGGACAGGATGAGCATCGGCCTCCCCGCCCGGCGCAACCGGGCGATGCCCATCCCGTCGGAGCGGGACACGGTGACGGACTCGGAGCCGTCGGAGGCCAGCAGGGCCGCATCGTTGGTGTGGACGCCGTCGAAGTCGGTCACCAGGGCGTCCACGTCGATGCCCGGAAGCGGCGGGCCGGAGGCCCGGCCGGCGCGCCGGGCCGCCAACGCGCAGACCAGGTCCAGGTCCTCGGGGGAATCGACTTCGGGGGCGTCGGAGGCCGGAACGACCTGGAACTTCAGCCTCCCGAAGAAGCGGTGGTTGGCCTGGCGGAATCCGGTGGTGCGCATCGCGTAGAAGGCGCCGGTCTCGCGGTATTGGGGGATCCGATCCTGGCGTCGTGGGCGGTGTCCGGCGTCGTGGCCCACGGCGGTCACGGCCCCCTGTTCCGTCGACCAGATGAACGAATGGTCCTCGGTGACGCTGAAACAGACATCCGCCTCGTTCTGCAGCACCGAGGCCACGGCGGCCTCCAGATGGGCCGGGTTGATGAACGGGGAGGTGCACTGCAGCAGCACGACGACGTCGGGAAGGTGCTCGAGGGTGTCCAGGGCGTGGCCGAGGGCCGATTCGCTGCTGGCCCCGTCGGAAGCCAGGGCCGCCGGACGGTCGATGACGCGGGCCCCCTGGGCGTGGGCCTCGTTGCGGATCTGCGAATGGTCGGTGCTGACCACGACGTCGGTGACCGACGGGGCGGCCAGCGCGGCGTCGATGGCGCGGGCCAACAACGACGTGCCGCCCACCGGGCGCAGGTTCTTCAACG
This sequence comes from Micrococcaceae bacterium, assembly GCA_030452125.1. Classification (GTDB taxonomy): domain Bacteria; phylum Actinomycetota; class Actinomycetes; order Actinomycetales; family Micrococcaceae; genus Arthrobacter_H. The sequence continues at coordinate 5,705 of JAKDMV010000086.1, read as the reverse complement.
GGAGGCCCTTCGATCCGCCGCGGGCCGGGATGACGACCAGGACGTTTTCACTCTGTGGCTGCTGCATGGTTTCGACGCTAGGCAGTGGAGGTGTCGTGGGACCCACCAGCGGGTTAACGCCGGATGTGGTGTGCGATACATCCGGGGGCGATCTGCTGTACGGCCGCGCCGGATAGGCTGATTCCATGAGCGAGAAGCCCAGGCCCCCGGCCCGCCACTTCACGGACCGGGGAACCTCCACGTCCCGGGGGACGCGGCGTGGCCCGCTGCGGATCACCGTGCCCAGCCGCAATGATCCGTTGCTGCGCCGGCTGACCGAGGTCATCGGCGGCCCGTTGGGGCGTTTCACCTCCCCGGGGCGGGTGTCTCCGGGGTTCTTCACCATCGAACGCGTGCTAGTGGTCCTGACGATCGTCGCGGCGATCGTGGCCATTCTGGCCAAGAACATGTGCCGCACCCTGGGGTGGGGTGGTTCCAACGCGTATATCTGGGCCTGCTATTCGGATTGGTCCGCCCTCTTCGCCTCCCGCGGATTCGACACCAATGCCTTCGCCCCCTTCGCCGACGGGGCCCACTTCGAATATCCGGTGCTCATGTCGGCGGTGGCTTCCTTCGCGGCCCTGCTGGTGGTGCCCGGGGACTACGACCGGACGCTGGCCTTCTTCGACGTGAACCTGCTGATGGTGGTGGTCCTCTGGTTCATCATCGTCATCGCCACCGCCCGGGCCGCAGGCCGGCGGCCCTGGGATGCCGTGATGGTCGCCCTGGCCCCGGGAATGATCCTGGCCTCGACCATCAACTGGGATGTGTGGGCCGTCGCGTTCCTGGCCCTGGCCCTGCTGGCCTTCGCCCGGGAGAAGCCGCTGGTGGCCGGGATCCTCATCGGTCTGGGTGCCTCGATGAAGGTGTACCCGATCCTCTTCCTGGGCGTCGTGCTGGTGTTGGCCCTGCGCACCGGACGATGGCGCCCGCTGCTGATGGTCGCTGCCGGTACCGCGGGGTCATGGCTGGTGGTGAACCTGCCGTTCATGATCGCCAACTTCGGTGCCTGGAGCTACTTCCTGGAATTCACGCGGGATCGCGGGGCGGGGCTGTCCTCGCTCTGGCATGCCTGGAACGTCACCGCCGGCGTGCTGCCCGGGGCCCCCGAATTCACCCCCGAGGTCATCAACTCCGCCGCGTTCTGGCTCTTCGCCGCCAGCTGCGCGGGAATCGCCGTGCTGGGGCTGCTGGCGTCCCGGCGGCCGCGGGTGGCCTCGCTGCTCTTCCTCGTCGTCGCCGCCTTCGTGTTGTTCAACAAGGTCTATTCGCCCCAGTTCGTGGTCTGGCTCATCCCGCTGGCTGCCCTGGCCTGGCCGCGGTGGCGTGACTTCCTGGTCTGGCAGGTGGTCGAAGCCCTGCACTTCTGGGCGATCTGGATGTACCTGTATTCGTCCAGCGCCGACATCAAGGAGCAGAACACCTTCCCCGAGGCGTTCTACGTGTTGGCCGTGGCCGCCCATATGCTGGCCACCGCCTATCTGATGTACAAGGTGGCCCGCAGCATCTGGGATCCGCAGACCGATCCGGTCCGACGGGTCGGCCAGGACGACCCGCAGGCAGGACCCTACGCCGGGGCCGAACGCGATCCGCTGCCCGCCTTCCGGTGGATCGGCAGGCCGCCGCGGCGGCAGGTCCACCAAACGGTGGAACCACCGGCAGACCTCTCGCCCTAGGCTGGAACCGTGAACGAACCGAATCAACCCCCCGCCCCGCCGGGCTCCGAGGCCGCAGCACTGCGGCAGACCCCCGGTGGCATGGTGTTGCGCGTGCTGCGGGTATCCCTGCATGTGGGCTTCGCCTTGTTGCTGATGGTGGGCATCGTGCGGGTCCTGGTCACCGATACGACCCCCGCCACGCGGTTGGCTTCGATCCTGCTGGCCGGGGTCCTGGCCGTCATCTATCTGTGGGGTACCACCTGGGAAAACCGGTACGCCCACGGCCTCGCCCCGGATCCGAGCCGGTTCTCGCGCAGCTGGCTGCTGATCGTCGTCGTGCTGTGGTTGGCGTTGATGGCCCTGCACCCCGATTTCAGTTGGCTCGCCTTCCCGCTGTTCTTCCTGCAGATGCATCTGCTGCGCACCCGCACCGCCCTGCTGGCCATCGTCGGGCTGACCTTGGTGGTCATCGGCGCCCAATGGGCCCATGCCGGGTCGGTGATGGTCGCCGGGATCGTCGGTCCGGTCTTCGGGGCGGCGTTCTCCGTCGTCATGGGTTTCGCCTACCAGGCCCTCTACACCGAGGGCGTGAACCAACGTCGGGCCCTGGATGAGCTGCGCCGTACCCGGGCCGCGCTGGCCGGGGAGCAGCACCGCGCCGGAGTCCTGGCCGAACGCGAACGACTCGCCCGCGATATCCACGACACCCTCGCCCAGGGGTTTTCCAGCATTGTGCTGGTCTCCCGTTCGGCCCGTGCCGCCCTGGACTCCGGGGATACTGAACTGGCCGGCCAGCGTCTCGAAACGGTGGCCACCACCGCCTCGGACAACCTGGGCGAGGCCCGCGACTTCGTCCGGGGGCTCTCCGCCGGAACCGCCGAAGCCGCCGCCGGGGCCCTGGCCGGACGCTTCGCCCGGCTCTGCGCCTCCACCGAACGCACCGCACGGGCCGCCGGGGACGCACTGGAATGCCGATTCCGGGAGGACGGCGAGGCGCAGGCACTGAGCCCCGACGTCGCCGGGGCCCTGCTGCGCGCCGGACAATCCTGTCTGGCCAACGTCCTGGCCCACGCCCGGGCCTCTCGGGCCATCCTCAGCCTGGGCTATCTGGCCGGGGAGGTCACCCTGGATGTGTACGACGACGGGATCGGCTTTGATCCCGACACGCTGCCTGCCGCGCCGCGCGATGACGGGACGGGATTCGGCCTTTCTGGACTCAGGGCGCGGATCGGCGCCCTCGACGGAACCGTGGAGGTTGAATCGGCGCCCGGGGAGGGCACCGTGGTGGCCGTGCGGATCCCCTGCGAAACGGAGGATGGACATGGATGAACTGAACCTGCTGCTGGTGGATGACCATCCGGTGGTCCGGGCCGGGCTGAAGGCGGTATTGACCGAGCAGGCGGGACTACGCGTCGTGGCGGAGGCCGCCGACGGTGCGGCGGCGATCGCCCAGTTGAACCGGTTGGAAACCCTCGGCGAACACGTGGACGTGGTGCTGATGGACCTGCAGATGGACGGCATGGACGGGGTCGAGGCCACCGGCAGGATCCGCTCGGCCGGCGGACCGCCCGTCCTCATCCTCACGACCTATGATTCAGACTCCGATATCCGGACCGCCCTCGATGCGGGAGCGGCCGGCTACCTGCTCAAGGATGCCCCGCTGGCACGGCTGACCGCCGCGGTCCGGGATGCCGCCCGGGGGCGGCGGGTCCTCTCCGAAGAGGTGGCCGCCCGGATGGACCCCGCGGCCCGGAACGCGGCCACCGATTTGAGCCCGCGCGAACTCGAACTGCTCGGTCTGCTCTCCCGGGGGCTCGTCAACCGGCAGATCGCCCGGGAACTGTTCATCTCCGAATCAACGGTCAAAACCCACCTGATCCACATCTACTCCAAGCTCGGGGTCGATACGCGGACCGCGGCCATCGACCAGGCCCGCACCCTGCGCCTCATTCGCTGAGCCCCCGCACGACCGGTCCCGCCACAGGACCACCGGCCCGTCGTCCTGAAGTCGTACACCGGCGGGGTCGAAGATCATCCGTAGGGGCGGCGACGCCACCGGGACGGGTGCGTAGCGTGGAAGCATGATCCAGGCAACCTCTCTCGCCAAGAACTATGGCTCGAAACGCGCGGTGGACGACGTGTCCTTCACCGTCCAGCCCGGTAAGGTCACGGGCTTCCTCGGCCCCAACGGCGCCGGCAAATCCACCACGATGCGCATGATCGTCGGTCTCGACCGCCCCACGGGCGGCAACGTGACCGTCAACGGCAAACGCTATGCGGAGCACGCGGCCCCGCTGCGTGAGGTCGGGGCGCTGCTGGAGGCCAAGGCCGTGCACAAATCGCGCTCGGCCCGCAACCACCTGCGCACCTTGGCCGCGACCCACGGCATCGGCAACCGCCGCGTGGACGAGGTCATCGAATTCACCGGACTGGCCCCCGTGGCCCGGAAGAAGGTCGGTGGGTTCTCGCTGGGCATGGGTCAGCGCCTCGGCATCGCCGCCGCCCTGCTGGGGGATCCCCACACCCTGATCCTTGATGAGCCGGTCAACGGGTTGGACCCCGAAGGCGTCCTGTGGGTCAGGAACATGGCCAAGGGCCTGGCCGCCGAGGGCCGCACCGTCTTCCTCTCCTCACATCTGATGAGCGAAATGGCGCAGACCGCCGACCACCTGATCGTCATCGGCCGCGGCAAGCTGCTGGCCGACGCCCCCATGGCCGACGTCCTCTCCGGGGCCGGCGGCGCCCGCACCAAGGTGCGCACCGACACCCCCGACGAACTGGTCAGATCGCTGGCAGCACCGGAAGTCACGGTCACCACCACGGGCCCCGATGCCCTCGAAATCCAGGGCATCACCCCCCGCGACATCGCCCGCCGGGCGCTGGACACCAACGTGCTGGTCTACGAACTCACCCCGCTGCAGGCCTCCCTCGAGGACGTCTACATGGACATGACCCGCGACGACGTCGAATACCACTCGGGCCCGGTCACCGGGGCCGAGCAAGAACGTGAAACCGGAAGGCGGGCCAGCAAATGAGCACCGACACCCACCAGGCCCCCGCGGCCCAGCAGCCCCGCACCACCGAGAGCAAGGGAACCTCCTTCGGCAGGGCCGTACGCTCCGAGACCATCAAATTCACCTCGGTGCCCTCCTCCCTCATCCTCCTGCTGACCACGCTGGTCATCATGATCGGCATCGCCGCAGTGGCAGCCTGGGGCATCGGCTCCTCGCAGGAGGCCCTCAGCGGTGATCCCGAAGCCGCGGCGGCCATGGGAGACATGGAAGAGCTCGGCAACTCGATTGCCTCCTCGGGGATCATGTTCTCCCAGCTCATCGTCGGCTCCATCGGCGTGCTGGTCATGAGTTCCGAATTCACCACCGGCATGGCCCGGGCCACCTTCGCCGCCATCCCGAAACGAACCCCTGTTGTCCTGGCCAAGACCCTGCTGGTTGCGGTGGTGTCCCTCGTGCTCACCGTGGTCTCGACGTTGCTGGCGGCCCTGGTCATCATGCCGATCCTGTCCAATTATTCGCTGGAACAGGATCTCTCCAGCGAGACGTTCCAGCGCTACCTCTGGATCGGTGCCGCTTATGTGGCCGTCATTGCCCTGCTCGGCATGTCGCTGGGTGGTCTGCTGCGCAACTCGGCCGGGGCGATCGTCACGCTCGTCGGGATCGTCTTCGTCCTACCAAATGTCCTGGCCCTGATTACCAACGACTTCATCCAGGACACCAGCCGTTTCCTGCCGGATGCCTCCTTCGCCAACCTCGTCGGCGCCACGCCCGCCGACGGCGCGCTGGAGCAGTGGCAGTCCGGCGTGGTCCTGGGCCTCTGGGCCGTGATCCCGATCGTGGCCACCATGCTGGTCATCCGGCGCCGCGACGTCTAGTCGCCATCGCCGGCCGGGGCCCCGGCCGGCATCTTGATCCACCGCGGGTGGTGGCGGAACGAACGGCCGCCGCCACCCGCGGTTTTCCCGGACCCACCCACCCGTTGAGACCGAAAGCT